>JAGXGR010000037.1 GCA_024636645.1 Legionella sp. | reverse complement strand
TTCCAATTCTGCAGTGATGGAGGGCATAAACGTATTGTTCATGTATTGCCTGGTACTCGTATGCAATTGAACTTTGAGCTCATTAAGCACAGGCTGTGATATAAACCTAGAGGGGCTATGATTTAATTTTTCTTCCGCTTTGCTTAAATGATATAAAGCCTGGACAGGATCCTCATTCTGCTGTCTCAGGACTTCATATTTTAATAATTCCTTACTGGTTTCATCGAGGATTTTTGTGGTATTCATATAATTCAAAGTGAGGATAATGGCCAAAACGCCGGTAATGCCCCCGACAATAAGTGCCGTTTTTTTATAAGATGCCGCATCTGCAATGGGCGCGCTTATGGTTTGGTTTTGAATTGCTTTTATCGCTCCATCAATGAAATATGATCGGTAATTATTGGCTTGGGGGTGCGTTGTTACCACCGTTAATGCATATTCGTGTTGAATTTTATGATTTAATCTATCAATGCTTCGCCCTCCCTGCTCGGCTGAGCAGAAATAAATGCCTTGCAGATTAAGTTTTCGGGCAACGGCTTTTTGGATAAGCGATTGAATCACTGGTTGCAAGGTTAATAACTGCAAGGGGAATTCGCGAATGAGACTACGCTTGATTGTAGAGCGTGCGGGATGCAGCTTTTTGATGATTTGTTGCCCAAGCAATTCCAGGAGTTGATCAAAGCGCTGGTTATAAATTTCAACGGACTTGTTTTTTAAATCCAGGGTATTGATGGAAAAGCCCAGTGGTTGTGCCAGTTCGCTGTGATGCTCTGTTTGATAGAATTCACAAAATCCTGCCAGGGCATCCATTTTGCTAAAAAGAATAAAATGTTTGACAGGGTAGGTCAGTGCTTTGCTATAGCTATCAACCAATTGAATTTGTGACAGGTTATACTCTGCCAGTTGTAAGGGCGGGATCAACGACAGTTCTTTTATATCAATACATAAAATGATACCACTGATACGCAGCAGGCGATGACAACGATTCAAAACTTTGATAACGGTTTTAATGCCGCCATCAACTTGTTGAGCCCAGTTATCGTCAAGCTCAACAATAATGCCATGGCGGTTGTAAAATATTTTTGTCTGCTTTACACCATAGACTGGCATTTCTTCGAGTGGACTTTGCTGCAGGATAGCAGATTTTCCCTGATGTTTTTTTCCTGTCATCAGCACAAAAGAAAGCGGGTTTTGCTGAGACCTTAATTGTGCGGTTACCTTTTTTAGGGCTTCGCATAAATTTTGCAGGGAATTGTCCATCATTGTTCCAGTAATGAGTGTTGAAAATGGCCATGAAGCAATTTTTTGGCATGATTTTCAATGACAGTATGACTTAACCAGACGGTAGAGAATAGAATGCCGAGTGTCAGTGAAATGGCTATGTAAACGGGTTTGTGATGTTTTTTTACAATATCAGGGGTGATTTTTTCCTGATAGAGCCTGCAGGGTTTGTTGACGCGGTGTTTTTGAATCAGTAAATACAGTTCTTCAATTAGATTATCAAGATATTGTCTGCCGTCTGCACGTAAATGTTGTTCGCCCTCAAATCCCGCTATCAGGCAGAAATAGGATAATTCAACTAAATCCAGGTATTGACCGGGTCTTTCTTTAATATAATCAATAATTTCAAAAAACTTTTTTTGCGGCGCGTCTCCATCATTGGTTAAGGGGGTAAAGGCTTTAAAATCCGGACTGTCGCCAAAAAGACGAAGGTAGCTTTTACCAATGATTTCATCAAGGCTTGCGCATAAGAGATAATAGGCAATGGATATCAGGTCATTTGAATACCCAGAGGCATTCAATTTACTCTGAAAGGCTTTCAATTCATGTTCAATGTTATCGCGAATAGAGGTAATGGCCGGTAAAGCCTGGCTGATACATAGCCTTTCTGTTAAAGAAAAAAGAGGGCCTGCGGCAGCTATCAGGGGATTGCTGGCATAGGGGGCAATAAACAGTTTAGATCGATAATAGCCCTGGGCAAGCTGTCCGGCATTTGAAAAAGACAAGGCGCTAATGGGTAAAGCCGATCGGTGCTCGGCGGACATGGTATCGCTCCATAAAAGATAAATACATTACAATTGATAATACGTCATATTGATTCATGAGTTCAAGTCAGAGAACAAGAGCAGATCATTTTTAATAGACAATCTCTTCTTTGAAGTCACTGCGAAGAACCGCTGTTTTTCCGAGTGACACATGAATGAAAATAAAAAAATAACAAAATTTATAAAAACCGACAAACTTGTCTATAATAAAGTCATGGGAATAATAAAATAAACCATCATTGCATGCAAAAATGGTATAAGGAGTCATTATGGGGTTTGTCATAGCAATCAGTCAATCCAAAGGGGGAAGCAGTAAAACCACCACGGCTATCAATCTTTGCGGGGCTTTAAAAGAAAAGGGATTCAAGGCTATTGTTGCTGATATGGATAAAGATAAACCGGATGCTATCAATTGGGCGAGACAGGGAGACAGCATTGATTTTGTAGTTGAGCTTTTTGAAGAAAAACCTATGGATACCCTAAACCGTCTGAGAAAAGAATTCGATTTCATTGTACTGGATACCCCGCCTAACTATATGCCTGCTGCTTTTAAAGCCATTATGCTCTCTGATTTCATTATTCTGCCCTGCTCTCCGAGCTTTCTTGATCAGAATAATTTAACCGATGCCATCGCTATTCCACGAATGGCACAAAAACCCTTTAAGATTCTGGGATGTAAATTACAAAAAAGACAGAAGCTCTCAGAAAAACTGATTGACGAACTAAGAGCATCCAGCCTGGCGTTTGAAACGGTGATCAGTTCCAGAACCGCTGTTTTGGAATGCCCCTTCCAGGGTAAATGGCTGGGGGATTATGATCCAGGCTGTGATAACCATAAGGAATTTTTGTCTTTAGCTGGTGAAATTATTAATTTATTCAAGATTCACGCGAAAAAAGAGGAGAATCTGAAGATGAAAAATTCGAATCAGCCGGTATATACCCAAAGAACAGATGAAAGGAGATAATCCATGCAGAATTTTTGCTTATCTGAGGCCATACGCGAACGATTTGAGAGCGTTGAAGAAGAGTTAGGCTATGCAGAACGGATTGTACAGCTTGATTGCGAAGAAATTGATACCTGGGAATTCCGGGATCGCGAGCGCTTTGAGTTAGGTGATCTGGACGAACTGGCTTTAAGCATACAACATAAAGGACAATGCCAGCCCATTATTGTCGTTGAAACCTCTGAAATCTTCAGACCAAAAGAAAATAATAAAGCACCTTTTGTCGTGATTGCCGGATACCGCCGCTGGATGGCCTGTAAAAAGCATGCGATGAAAGTACATGCGGTGATCAGGGAATTTAATTTTGAGCAAGCCATCGCCGCTTTGGTCTCGGAGAATGAAAAGGAAAATGTTTCAGACTGGTCCCGGGGATTATTTTATCATTCACTGCTGCATAAAGAGAAAATAACCCAAGAGCAATTGAGTCAGCGATTAAACATCAGTCCCAGCATTTTGAGCCAATACCTGGCTTTTGTTCAAGTGCCTTCTCAAATATGGGAAGCGGTGGGTAATTTATCAAGGGTTTCGGCCAAGTCGGCTGCCACGGTTCGCGCGATTGCGAATAAAGGAGAGATGTATATTCAGGCCTTGATTGCCATAGCCGACAAGATTGGCAAAGGCTATGGGGATAAACGCATTCGCGATGAGGTCAATAAATACCTGACTAAAAAATTAAATATTAAACCCCCTCATAAAATAAAAAAGCATCAATTCAAGTATCATGGTAAAACTTTACTCACGATGAATAAAGACAAGATAAAATTAAATAAAGACATTGTGAACCATGATCATTTTAAAGAGTTGCTGGAGACATTGGAAAAAGATATCGCTGATTTCGCAGATCATTATTTGCTTAAAAATAACAAGCCAGCCCTTTAAGGGCTTGGGCTGTCATTTGTCAAACTGGTATCAATTGAAGGTTCCCCGCGAGGATCGGCCTCACAGCCAATGGGCGTGTTTTGAGGAAAGGCAATAAAGGTTTCTTCGTGAGGTGTGCTGATTTTGATGGTTTTTCGCCAGCTTAAAAAGATACATAGCAATCCCAGGAAAAATATAAAATAAGCAAAAAGCCCTAAATGCGTCATGGAATGCATGAACAGCGGGGCAATCACCGGGCCTGACATCGCACCGACGCTATAAGTCAGTAGCAAGGTCTGAGTACCGGCTACAATGTCCTCTGTATCCAGAGAATCACAAGCATAGCTGATGCTGACAGGATAAAGTGTGAAGGTTAAACCACCAAACACAGCACTGAGAAGAGCGGTTATCAAAAAGGATTCGGCAAACATCGCCATAAAAATCAATACTACAATGCTTGCAATACTGGTGATTAGCAAAATCAACCGCCTTTCGTATACATCAGACAATCTGCCCACAGGGTATTGTAAAAGCATGCCCCCAAAGATGATAATAAACATCAATCTTGCCACACGGTCGGGATCATGAAACTGATATGTAAAATAGACTGGAAACAGACCGTAAATAACGCCCAATACCAAACCGGCTATCAAGCTTCCCAGCAAACCTGAGGCGCATAACTGAAATAAATGTCGAATTTTGAGTGTTGAGGGTTCGCTGTATTTTGGGGTTTCTGCCTTGGTGACTGCCATAGGAATCACTGACAATGAGCAGCACATGGCGATAATGACAAACATCAACAAATCGTTTTTATCATAAAGCCCTAAAAGCAACTGGCCCAGCGATTGCGCAGCATAAAAGGTAATCATATACACGGAAAGCATTTGACCGCGGGTTTTCAGGGTAGATTGGCTCAGCAGCCAGCTTTCGACAACGACAAAAACACCCGCAGTGGCAATACCCCCCAAAAAGCGCAGGACAAACCAGATGAAGGTACTGTCGAATATGCCATGTAACAGCGCGATAACGGTCAGCGCACTGGCGAAAGCCGCATAAGCTCTGATGTGATAGACACGGGCTATCAGTTTTTCAATTCGAAATGCACCCAGCATAAGGCCTGCATAAAAACAGGAAGACATGAGTCCTATTTCCATCGAAGACGTACCACGATGCGTAAGAACACTGGCTATAAACGTGGAAAAAAAACCATTTCCCATGACAAAAATAAACAAAGCAACCAAAGCTGCAAAGTTGCGAAGGAAGACAAACCACATACCACATCACCTGTTAGAACAAAGTACATTATATACGCATTTTAAATTTTTTCGATGCATTTACGCAAGTGTTTATACAATGAATAAGTGCAGCTCCAAAAAAGCGATATTAACAGAAATGCAGGGTAGACTGTAACCCCGCCTTCGCTATTTTTACAGCTGCAGTATCTTAATCTGAATTGAAGCTAATAAGTTATCAGTTGGCAGGATCTGCTCCCTTCTTCCTTGAGGGAGAAGGGTTAGGGATGAGGGTGGTTGATGTGGCACGGCGTTGATGAAAGTACAACAAATAACATTTCGGTCAAATGATACAATCGATACGCGAATCAAGGGAGCAAATAAGAACAGCCGTTTTGCTGATTTTTATCAGCTCACCAGTTCCTTTGCTGATTCTGCATTTAAATAATGCTTTGCAGCTTGATAATCTTTCTTGCCGCTGCCCAACTTTGGCAATTCCGCGATTTGAAAAATGAGCCGTGGAATCATCAGTCGGGCCAACTCGGATTTTATCAGTTTGCTTTTCAATTCATCAGGCTGTATTCGACCGACATACAGCAGGGCAATGACTTCACCTTTTTGCTCATCTTTGACAGCAAGGGCCATTAAATCCTCCAGGTCGGATTCGCAATATTGCGCGATGGACTGTTCAACCAGACTCAAACTTATCATTTCACCGCCTGTCTTGGCAAAACGACTGTACCTGTCGACAAGGGTTAAGAAGCCATCGGCATCGAGTTTGCCTTTATCACCGGTCACATACCAGTTAATCGTCCCCTCCTTTAGCAGGACACGGCGTGTTTTTTCCGGATCATTGAGATAGCCCTTCATGACCTGGCTGCCGCCAATCAAGACCATGCCTTCTTCACCGCTTTCAAGTTCAATGCCGCTTTCTGGATCAATAATACGAAAGGCACAACCTGGCAAAGGCAGACCCACGGTCCCTGGCTTATTGGCCTGGTGAACATGCATATCTGCAGGAGAAATGGCATCCGGCAGGTTACAGCTGGCAACGGGAGATACCTCTGTCGCGCCATAGCCTTCATAGACCTCGCAATGAAATTTTTGCAGAAAGCCAACGCGTACGGATTCCTGAAGTTTTTCAGCACCGGCAATGACCATGCGCAGAGATTGGAATAATGAAGGGTTTAAGGACTTGCTTCGGGTATAGATATTTAAAAAGGTCGCTGTGGAGCACATCAGGGTTATCTGATGTCTGAAAATCAGTTTGCCGATGGCTGCTGAATTGCCTGGATCAGGGAAGCAAACCATAGGAATGCCCTGTACTAAGGGCATGAACGTGGTGGCGGTTAAACCAAAAGCATGAAACATCGGCAAAACGCTTAAAATGACATCATTGTCCTCAAGAGACATGACAGATGCAATTTGTTTGATATTGCTTAAAATAT
>JAGXGR010000036.1 GCA_024636645.1 Legionella sp. | reverse complement strand
TGATATTCCTACGGCCAATACCATTGTTATCGACAGGGCTGATAAATTCGGTCTTGCACAACTGCATCAATTGAGAGGGCGTGTGGGGCGCTCGCATCACCAAGCTTATGCCTACCTGCTCACACCGCCGAAAAAAGCACTGACGCCGGATGCAGTAAAACGGCTTGAAGCCATTGTCTCTCTTGAAGATCTGGGTGCTGGCTTTACGCTGGCGACCCATGATCTGGAAATCAGAGGCGCTGGTGAACTGCTGGGGCAGGACCAAAGCGGTAACATGCAGGCCATAGGCTTTAATCTGTTTATGGATATGCTTGATAAAGCGGTTGAAGATCTCAAGTCTGGCAAAACGCCTGAGTTGGCAACACCCATCCATCAGGGTCCTGAAATTGATTTGAGAATTTCAGCTATTATTCCAGACGATTATATATCCGATATTCATACGCGGTTAATCATGTACAAGCGCATTGCCAATGCGAAAGACAAAGAACAATTGCATGATTTACAAATAGAAATGATAGATCGCTTCGGCCTTCTTCCCAAACCCGTGAAGCATTTGTTGAAAATAACAGAGCTGAAGCTCCTGGCTGATCAACTGGGCATTAAGCGCATTAGCGCTCACGCCGATCAGGGAAAAATTGATTTTGAAGAGACACCCGATATTGATCCGGTCGCATTAATTCAACTGATTCAGCTTCAGGCCAAGCGTTATAAAATGGAAGGACCGCACCGGTTACGCTTCTTATTAGATCATACCGATGCAGAGGAGCGAATACATGAGATTTCCGGTCTCTTGAAAAAATTAATGCTTAAATGATGGTTTTCTAAAGAGCAAATAAAATGGCCCTTAACATTTATAAGCCACCACCGTTGGAAACAGTTTGGCCGAATCATAAATAAATTCAATGTTGGAAAACCCGGCCTGTTGCAATTGCGATTTAACCTGTTCGCTAGACCGAAAGCACTGCCATTTGGCTTCAAGAATATCGACAAAAATGATTTTTTGTAAATTCAAAGCTTCAGGGTCAATCTGCACCATATCCCATTCATAATCATCGGTTAAATTCGGCGGCGGTGTAAGGAAACTGGTAACGAGCTTTCCGTTTTGTTTTAAAGCGCGATAGAAAATGCCATATAAATCCATGACTTTTTTATCATCAGGCTCATAAATCGTCAAGCCATTACTGGAGATGAGATCATAGGTTTCTTCAGATTCGATATCCCAGGCATTGGTCTGATGAAGATGAACAAACGGGGACAGATTCTTCTTTTTTGCCTGTTTTTTTGCATGAAATAAACTGTCTTGATCGTAATCAATACCTATCAAATCTATCCGCTCAATTCCCTCATAGTTCAAATATAAAAGCTCTCCCATCAGCCCGCAAGGCACACAAGCCAGTTTGGCACCGTCAAACACCATCTTCTGGTTTTCTTCAAGAAAAATCATAAACCGTTGCTGGGTTGCCAGCATGGTGGGGGCACTATCCAGAATAAACGTTTCAAGTGGAGAAAGTATGGTTTGGCTTGATTCCGAACGTAAGGGATGGGTCAGCATATAATGGGTCCAATAACCATTAATTCCCCGGTTTCTGATTAAAAAAATTCCAAACTCAAACTGACTCAATTGATGAAGAAGTTCTAGTTGTGCACTCACAGTGATATATGGTTTATCGCCTTGTTGTTTAATTCTTGTAGCAATTTTGTTAATCAATACCTCAACAGGCTCTTGGGATATTTCATGAGAAATTAAATGCTTCGCGGGATTTTCCAATTCTTATCCTTGATGATGTGTAATCAGTTAAACTATCATAATATATTAAAATATTGAAGTTTGTTATACCTGCACATCGCAACGGCTCAGTAGGGACATCCGAGCCGCGACCGTTAGGAAGCGGAACAGTTAGACGGCTGCATTACATGTTCGGCTTTTTTCAAATACCGCCATTGGTAAACCTTGCTCATTAAACAATATATTGTAGGTAGCTTCCAGTTCTGTTTGTTTCACAGATATTGGGTACTACCGTGTCGGGTTCATCGATTTATTAAACTGTTCCGCTTCCTTACGGTCGCGGCTCGGATACTTCGCCCGCAGGTTTTTGCAAAATAACTCACAAATCTTCTTGCCAAACCACTGAACTGGATTGGTCCACGGTTTGCTTTATGGCCTCTTCATATCTGGAATTCAGCACGCGCCTTTTTACTTTCAAAGTAGGTGTTAATAAATCATTATCAATCGTCCACTCATCTTCCACTACCAAAACATGGCTTATTTTTTCATAACTTTGCAAATCGCTGTTAACACGCCTGATTTTCTTTTTCAGCTGATCCTTGATCGTCTCTTTCTCTTTTTTTCGCCCTTCTTCAGATAACTGAACCACCATGACATTGCTTGGCAAGCCCTGCCCCACCAGGCAAAGATACTCAAGGATCTCATTCGTACCAAAGTCTTTTTCTATAGGGGTTGGTGAAATAAATTCGCCTTTTTGATTTTTGAAGATTTCAGACAGTCGGCCAAGAATTTTCACCCGGTTTTTTTCATCAATTTCTGCAATATCCCCGGTTTTTAGCCAACCCTCGTCTGTAAACGTCTTTTTAGTAGCTTTTTCATCTTTGAAATAAGCCGTCATCAGGCAATCTGAAGTCATTAGCAATTCATGTTCCTCGCCCAATTTAACGTTTACACCTAATCGGGGTCTGCCGACATACCCTTTACGAAAATAATCGAGCTCAGCAAAGGTGGCATACGCAAGATTTTCTGTTTGCCCATAGCCTTCCTGTATGATGATATCCAGCTTTTCAAAAAAATCAAAAATATCCGAAGGCAAATGCGAGGCGCCGGAAAAAAAATTGCTGCATTCTGCCAATCCCAGTTGCTTTCGTACTTTCTTTTTTATAAGCGATGAAACAACAGGAACCTTCAGTAAAATATTCAAAGTTTTTGGCGACAGTTTCTGTTCGATTTTGTGTTGAAAAATGCCCCAGATCCTGGGCACTGCAGTGAATAAAGTAGGTTCTACCTCACGAAGGTTATCAGCAAACTTTTCCAGACTTTCAACGAAAGATACAGTGCAGGGAATAGCCAGACTACCTAACTGGATGGCCGTTCTTTCATATACATGAGCCAGAGGTAAATAAGATATTAAACGATAATGATCCCTGTCTGAAATTCTTTTAAGGTCTTTTGGAAACAGTGTCAGATAATTGGCAAGGATTTGATGAGTATACATCGCACCCTTGGGTGGGCCGGAGGTACCGGAAGAATAAATAATAGTATATAAATCATCAGGTTTTGGCAATTCAATCTCTGAAACAGGCGTGGTTTCCAAGACCTCTTTCCAGTCATGATCAACTTTTAAATACTGATAGTAATCAAAACGAACCGTCTTATAGTTTTGGGGGATATACGATCGAATGCGTTCATGATCATCAAGCTTGCCAACAAAAACAAGTTTGACTTCACCGTGCTCAAGAATATATTCGATATTTTTTTCATTTTGATTAGGGAACAAAGGAACACTGACCATCCCGGCCAAAGCAATACCAAAATCAGTGATAAACCATTCTGCGCAATTTTTTGAGATGATTGCAATATGATCACCGCGCTTGCAACCCTGTTTCTTTAAAAAAGCAACTACTTGCCGAGCCTGATGCATCACATCAGTCCAGGTATATTCATGCCAGATGCCTTTACGAGGCTGCTTCAGATAAACTGTTTCAGCCAGTTCCTTTTCATTTTTAAGCAACAATTGACAAACCGAATTCTGCATTGTATCTGTATTCATAACTTGTCCTTAAGCAGTGATATAGGGTATATCGGTTTTTTAAATAGCATCCTTAAAAAATATCAATTCTTTGAAATGGTTGCTATGCTTAACTTTATCTAATGTTTTCATCCTCTTATAATATAAATATAAACCAATTATGGCAAATTATCTACATAAGCCATTCAATTAAGGGAAAGATATCATCCATTTACTGACATAGTGATGACGCAATAAAAAGCATTAAAGAGGAAGCTCATTGGCGGTAGGGTGTAACACAGTAAATTAAACACATCAGGATGAAGTATGCTGGAAATGATACAACCTTTTTTATTGTCCCTGGCAATGGGACTTATCATTGGCATTGAAAGGGAAAGAAAACTCGCTGAGAGCAAAAAAGCCATTGGCTTGAGAACTTTTATCCTTTTTTCCTTGTCAGGGACGTTGGCTGCAAAAATCAATCATCCGAATTTGACGGTAAGCCTCAGTCTTTTTGTCTTCGCTATCCTGCTTATCAGCTATTTTCGTGTAACGGAAAAACACAAGACGCCTGCAGATATCGGCATGACCACTGAAATGGCTGCAGCAACGGTTTTCATGCTGGGCTATTTGATGTTCTCTCACATGATATTGGCCTGTTCGCTGACTACGGCCTTGTTTTTAATCTTATATGGACGTAGCAGTCTGCATAAGTTTGCTAAGAAAAAAATAACGGCCAAGGAAATTGAAGCCTCCATCACCATTATTATTATTTCATTGGCAGTTATTTCTTTTTTACCGGACCGAACAATCGATCCCTGGGGATTATTTAATCCACAGAAAGCAGGCATGCTGGTGTTGATTCTTGCCAGCATCCAGTTCGGCAGTTATATCGCCATCCGATTATTCGGACATGCACTGGGCATGATGCTCCTGGGTTTTTTTGGTGGGCTGATTTCTTCAACGGCCGTGTTTGCCAATATATCCGAAGACCAAAGAAAAAAGAAAACACTGTCCTACTCCAAAGTGATTGCCGGTGTTTTTGCCACCATAGCGTCTTTAGTTGGTTTTCTGATTGTTGTGTTTATTGTCAATTTTAATCTGTTGCAAATGATTTTTTGGCCTTTGGGCGCAGCTATCCTGGTAGGCGGTTTAATGTCCTATGTTGTCATGGGAAAAGGGAAATCAGATAAAATGGATATTGCTGAAGCCAACCCGCTTGATTTAAAATCCATCCTCAAATTAGCACTGATTATTCTTGGCATTCTATTGCTGGTTTCACTGATAAATAATTATTTAGGGCAACGCGCATTGCCTCTGGCTGTCTTTGCAACGGGACTTTTTGATATCCACGGCATTGCCTATGCGCTTGCGGTACTCTACAGCAATCAGCAATTAGCTTTCACCAGTACCAGCGATCTTTTAATGATTGCAGTTGCCGCAAGCTTTATATCCAAATTCGGATTAATATGGGTCATCGCTCATAATCGGTTCTCAATGGTTCTGAGTGCCTTTCTGAGTGCCATGCTGGTAAGTGGCACGCTTGTTTATTGGTTAATTCGCGTATTCTATTAACTGGTACCGCCAATAGTCAAAGCATCAATTTTCAAGGTCGGCTGACCTACACCGACAGGCACGGACTGGCCGTCCTTGCCACAAACGCCAATGCCGTCATCCAGAGCCAGGTCATTGCCTATCATAGATATTTGTTTCATGACATCAGGGCCATTGCCAATCAATGTAGCCCCTTTTACCGGTTTAGTCACCTTGCCATCCTCAATCATATAGGCCTCACTGGCTGAGAAAACAAATTGGCCGGAAGTGATATCTACCTGTCCACCGCCAAAATTAACCGCGTACAAGCCGCGCTTGACGGAACGAATGATTTCTTCAGGATTGTAGTTACCATCACGCATATAGGTATTGGTCATTCTTGGCATCGGCACGTGAGCATACGACTCACGACGGCAATTGCCAGTGGGTTTCATGCCCATCAGTTTCGCATTGAGTTTATCCTGCATATAATTCACCAATACGCCGTTTTCAATTAAAGTCGTGCATTGGGATGGTGTGCCTTCATCGTCTACAGTCAGAGAACCGCGTCTGTTTTCCAGTGTGCCATCATCGACAACGGTTACACCAGGCGCTGCCACCTGCTGGCCTAGCTGGCCTGAGAATGCTGATAAACCCTTGCGGTTAAAATCCCCTTCCAGTCCATGACCCACCGCCTCATGGAGTAATACACCCGGCCAGCCGGGTCCAAGAACGACAGGCATAGTGCCTGCTGGAGCATCAACCGCCTCAAGGTTAACCAAGGCCTCACGGACAGCGTTTCTTGCATACTGCAGCGCACGGTCTTTCTCAGTAAAATATGAATAATTCATTCGCCCCCCGCCACCGCTTCGCGCTGATTCGCGGCGACCGTTTTTATCTTCCACAAAAACGGTGACATGTACGCTGACCAAAGGCCTGACATCGGCTATCATCTGGCCATTCATGCCAGCAATCATCACTACCTCATAAGTACCGCTTAATGAAGCATTCACCTGCGTCACACGGGCATCAAGTGACCGTGCTTCGTGATCAATGGCCTCCAGTAAAGCAATTTTTTCCTGCTTGCTCATGCCGTCAATCGGATTAACAGATGGGTAACGGCTCACAGCAGATCCGGGGATTTGAATGGATTGTGTGTTTTTAGAACCGGTCAGCGCGATAGATTTTGCTGCATCCGCTGCGCGCTCAATCGCTGGAAGCAATATATCGTCGCAATAAGCATACCCTGTTTTATCGCCGCTGACAGCACGTATCCCGACCCCTCGGTCAATGGAAAAACTCCCGCTTTTCACCTGCGAATCTTCAAGATACCAGGATTCTTGGCTGGTGGTTTGAAAATATAAATCTGCGTCATCAATCTGCGGCTTCTTCAATGAACGAAGTAATTTTTCAATAACGGATTCATCAAGAGATGAAGGAAGTAATAATAATTCTTTAGCAATAATTAAAGACTGACTCATAACATATACCTGTTTAATCTGTGATGGCTGTTACAGGGAAACTGCTTCCTTAGCTGATACAACCTGTCTAAATCGATATCCGCACACTGTATTCCAATACCTTCCTGTTGTACAGCAAGCGTTTGCCCCCAGGGCTCTATTATCATGCTATGCCCATAAGTCCGGCGTCCATTTTCATGTTGACCGAATTGATTTGGCGCTAGCACATAGCAAAGATTTTCAATGGCTCGGGCTTTTAGTAATGTCTCCCAATGCGCTCTTCCCGTCACGGCAGTGAAGGCGGCGGGAATAGTAAATAATTCAGCCCCTTTCAAGATTAATTGTTGATACAATTCCGGAAAACGCAAATCATAGCATACCGTGAGACCCATTTTTCCTGCTGGCGTGTCTACCACAACCAGTTGATCACCGGGCTCAACGCTTAAAGACTCCTGGTGGGCTTCAGTATCAGAAACACGAACATCAAAAAGGTGAATTTTATCATACCTCGCTTTACATTTTCCCTGAGCGTCATACACCATGGAACTGGCACGCACACGAGTACCCTGCCCTTTCAGAGGTATGGTTCCAGCGATTATCCACAGCGCATATGTCTTGGCAAGATGACTGATTCTATCCTGTATCGGGCCTTGTCCATCATGTTCGGCAATTTGATTTTTATCACCCTCTTTCAAACCCATAAATGCAAAATTTTCAGGCAGCACTATCAACTGGGCTTCCTGCTCACGAGCCTCGGCGATTAATTTTTCAACCACAGCAAGGTTGTCTTCAATATTGGAAGATGAGGTCATTTGTGCGAGGGCCACTTTTGCCATGTTAAAACTCCAGGGATTCATATATTAAGTATATACCAATTTCATTCAAAGACTTGAATGTATATCATTTTGCTTGTGCAAACTTCATCAACTCTTCAAGAGCAAAATAACAACTCTGCAAACGGATATCCTGCCGATTGCCCTTGAATAATTGATGGGCGTGGCGCGTCAGCATGCCTGATGCAGCCCAGGAAAAATGTACAGTACCGACCGGTTTATCTTTACTTCCACCGCCGGGACCTGCGATCCCTGTCACAGAAAGAGCAATGTCTGCAGGGCTGTGGCTTAAGGCGCCTTCTGCCATAGCACAGGCCACTTCTGAACTGACAGCACCATACTGTTTAATCAATAGCTCATCGACGGCAAGCATTTGCTGCTTGGCCAGATTACTATAGGTCACAAAGCCCCGTTCAAACCAGTGAGAACATTTTGGAATGTCCGTCAGGCATGCGGCTATCAATCCTCCTGTACATGATTCAGCAACCGCCAGACGAAGCTTTTTATCTGTCATTATTTCTGCCAATTGCGCTACCAATTGATGAATTAATTGAAAATTCATTGTTTTTCCTGATTGATAACAAAAAAGCCCCGTTGAGTTACCTGACGGGGCTTATTAACTTATAAATTAATCTTTAGAAATTACTATTGAGCCGTGGTATTTTCAGCGGGCTCGGAAGTAGCTTCTGGTTGAGCAGCAGCTTTTTGATCATCAATCTTGTCTTTCGCTTCTTCAACTTTTTCTTTTGAGGCATCAACCGATTGATCTATTTTATCTTTAGCCGCTTCGCCGCCCTTTTCCATTCTTTCCTGAGCTTGTTCCATAGAGGCTTTAGCCTGATCTGCTTCATCCTTTTTTTCTGTTTCACCACAGGCAGCAAGTGCCATAGCCATAAAAGATGCAGCAACTACCATGAGTATACGTTTCATTTCCATTCTCCCTATGTGACTGAAATATAAATTAAACTCAATACTAGTCTAGCAAAAACTTTCAAGAAGTGAAGCATTTTGAGAAAAAAAGATGTTTATTATGAAAATTAGCTTAATTACAGACATCATTCGCTTCATTTGTTAGAATTTAACTCAAAACATTTTGGTCTCAGGAAAATGACAACAAACCATACCCCGATGATGCAACAATATTTACGCATCAAATCCGAACACCCCGACATGCTTTTATTGTATCGCATGGGGGATTTCTATGAATTATTTTATGAAGATGCAAAACGGGCCTCAGAATTACTCGATTTGACCCTGACACATCGCGGGCATTCGGCTGATAAACCCATTCCTATGGCCGGTGTTCCCTACCACGCTGTTGAAAACTACCTGGCAAGGCTTTTAAAAAAAGGGGAGTCGGTTGCTATCTGCGAGCAGACAGGTGACCCTCTCACCAGCAAAGGCCCTATGGAAAGAAAAGTCACTCGCCTCATTACCCCGGGTACTGTCACGGATGATGCGCTGCTGGATGCCAGAAAAGATACTATTTTACTGGCGGTTCACCAACATCGCAGCCATTATGGACTGGCCTGGGTTGATCTCAGCGGCGGGCGCTTTCACTTGATGGAGCTTCGAGACGAAGCCCATCTGGCGGCTGAACTGAGCCGGCTTAAACCTGCTGAAATTTTGATACAAGAAAACAGTTCACTGAACATCATTAATGATCAGTCACTGTTAAAATTCAGACCCCGTTGGGATTTTGCCCAGGATAAAGCGCATCAGTTGCTCCGTGAGCAATTCGCAACCCAGGATCTGGCCGCTTTTGGGGTTGAAGCCTATGGCAAAGCCATCATCGCTGCCGGTGTGCTTCTGGCCTATTTGCAAATCACTCAACGGCAGGCTCTACCCCATCTGCAACAAATTACCCTGGAGCAAAATGGCGATTACCTTCAACTCGATGCCTCGACTCAAAGGCATTTGGAATTATTTGAAAACAACCACGGCTCTCGTGAAAACAGTTTGATTGATATTCTGGATAATACGGCCTGCACCATGGGCAGCCGCATGTTAAAACGCTGGATCAGCAGGCCGCTTCGACAACACCGGCCTTTGAAAAAACGCCAGGCGGCAATCGCTGAGATGATACAGTTGCAAAATATTGACGCCTTGCATGCCCTGCTGAAACAGGTTTTCGATATTGAACGCATCGCCTCAAGAGTAGCTCTTCGTTCAGCACGCCCTAGAGATTTGGTCCATTTAAGACAGACGCTTGGTATTTTACCGGAATTATACGCAGCCCTTAAACCCTGTGAAAGTGAATTAATACATCAGCTCGCGAAAGATGCCAAACCCTTGCCGGCCCTGGCAGATTTGCTTAAAAATGCCATTATCGATAATCCCCCTGTCCTTATCAGAGATGGAGGGGTCATTGCCCCAGGCTTTGATGACGATCTGGATGAATTGCGTCTGCTGAGTGAAAATGCTACCGAAACACTGGATAAACTCGAAGAAAAAGAACGGCAGGAAACCGGTCTTGGCAGTTTGAAATTTGGATACAATCGTGTGCAAGGGTATTTTATTGAATTATCTAAAACCCAGGCCGAAAAAGCGCCTGCCCACTATCAACGCAAACAAACGCTAAAAAATGTAGAACGTTATATTACACCGGAGTTGAAACGGTTTGAAGAAAAAGTCCTCAGTGCGCAAGTGAAAGCTTTGGCACGAGAAAAATGGCTTTATGATTTCCTGCTGGATGAAATCTATAAGTCATTATCGGAGTTAACCTTGCTGGCCAATGCCCTGGCAGCGCTTGATGTGGTTGCCAATCTTGCAGAACGCGCGCTGTCTTTAAACTGGAGTTGCCCGGAACTGGTTGAAAAACCGGGCATTGATATTGAATCAGGCCGGCATCCAGTTATTGAGCAATTATTGCAACAACAGTTTATAGCAAATGATTTGAATTTGGCACCCACAAAGAATATGCTGTTAATTACAGGCCCCAATATGGGAGGCAAGTCAACTTATATGCGACAAACAGCTTTGATTGTTCTTTTGGCTCATATTGGAAGTTATGTACCCGCTGAGAAGACGCGTATTGGTCCTGTCGATCAAATTTTCACCCGTATAGGCGCCAGTGATGATTTGGCTTCCGGACGTTCCACATTTATGGTTGAAATGACAGAAACCGCCCATATCCTCAGGCAGGCAACGCCGCAAAGCCTGGTACTCATCGATGAAATAGGTCGAGGCACCAGCACCTATGATGGGATGGCCCTGGCTTATGCGACCTGCGCATACCTTGCCAACACCCTGAAAGCATATACCCTGTTTTCAACCCATTATTTTGAATTGACCGCGTTATGTGAACAATGGGATTGTATTCGAAATATCCACTTGAAGGCTACTTTTGATAAGGGTCGAATTGTCTTTCTCTACAAAGTCGAGGAAGGCCATGCCAGTCGTAGTTATGGTCTGGAAGTGGCTCAACTGGCAGGTATTCCTGCTGAGGTTTTGCAAATAGCAAAGCTGCATTTAAAAAGCATGCAATACCAACCTGCTGTGATTCACGAATCGACACAGGAACCAGAAAAAACCATGCCCTCAGCCCTCATACAGGCCTTAAATAAAATTGATCCCGATGCCATTACTGCACGTGAGGCACTTGATTTGATCTATACATTAAAAAAACTGGAGGCCCTGGATGCCTCTGGATAGGGCTTGTCCTGTTGACTCATTGCTGAAAAAGTTTTTTTGCTGGCATAGAAATCTGTCCGCCTTATCCTCGCGATTGCTGCTGCTGTTTGCCTGTTTATTTATACTGGGTGCACAGTCACAAACCAGCTATCAAATATATGGTATTACAGGTGATGCAAAAGAAAATGTCGAACAGCGGCTTAAAGAATTGACAGAACAAACTAATTTGACGGCCTTACCGCCTGAGAAACTGGTCACACATATTACCAAAGCCCTTGAAGCGTATGGTTATTTTAAAAGTTCCGTACGTATTCGCAGATTTGCCGGAGGGAGGGTTTTATCTTTTTATATTAATCCAGGGTCTCAATTGCATATCACCAGCCTTGATATCCGGCTGGAAGGCCCCGGAGCATTTAATTCTGAACTGAGAAAAACCATCGCCACAGGTGATCTTCATGTTGGCGATCCGCTGTTGACCACTACCTATGAAAAGACCAAGGGTGCTATCTTATCTACAGCCGAACATGAAGGCTATCTGCGAGGTTCTTTTACAACGGCGGTCATTTTAGTGAACAAGAAAAAATATACTGCAGATATTACACTGGTATTTAATACAGGCCCTCAATATTTTTTTGGTCCTGTAACATTTAATCGAAATCATCTCTCGCCGCAATTTCTTCAAGGCTTTATTCCTTTTGACTACGGTCAGCCTTATTCGACAGAGGAAATTATAAAGCTAAACAACCAGCTCTCTGGCAGCGGTTATTTCAAATCGGTTATCGTCAAGCCACAATTGAACAGTCAACGGCATGTACCGGTTGACGTCCATTTGACACCTGTATCAAGATACAGTTACACCTTTGGAGCGGGTTACGGTACGGACACAGGGATTCGCGGAAGAGCGGGAGTTCATATCATTCCCGTTAACAAATGGGGGCACAAATTTAATGCCATTGCTCAGGGGTCGATGAAAGAAAACGCCCTGCAAGCACAGTATTTAATCCCCGGAAGAAATCCAGTCACCCAACAATATGCGCTGTCTGCAGGCCTGGGTCATCAAAATTATAGCAGCGGCGAAAGCAATTCCTTCCTTGCATCAGCCGCATACTGGCATACTTTAGAGAACCACCAAACCATTTTATCTCTCAATGCACTGTATGACAATTTTCGCTATACCGGTCAACCACGCAATGAAGAGTTCAGTTTGTTTCCCAAATTAAACTATACCTTTAGTAAAACAACGGATCCTTTATTTACACCCACAGGATATAATATCAGTTTTACAACACTGGGCATGCTCGAGGACGTGGGTTCCAGCAACACCGTTGGGCAAGCGTATGTTGATGCCAAAGCGGCAATCACCCTTGACTTCATTCGCACGCGCTTTTATTTTCATGGCATTCAAGGTTTTACGGCAATTGATGATATCTACAGGCTCCCCCTGTCCCTTGCTTTATTTTTAGGAGGCAATGATAATCTGAAAGCCTATGGTATTAACTCCATTGGACCGGGAAAGATCATTTCATTTGCGAATATTGAAATACAGAAAGAAACAAAAGATAACTGGTATCTGATAGGGTTTGTTGATGCCGGTGATGTCTATAATCCGACACCCAAAGCGTTTAAATACGATGCGGGTGCGGGCATTATGTGGGTGTCGCCTGTGGGGCCCATTAAAGTCGGTTTTGCGCAGGCTATAGATAATCGTTTCCGGCGGATTGCTGGAAAAAATCCAAAACTTGTGATTAATATGGGGCCGGATCTCTGATGAAAAAATCCAGACTGATTTTCAAATCTACCATATACGGTCTACTCTCTCTTTTTATTCTGCTGGTCTGCCTGCTCGCCTTTTTGGTTGCGACAACACCCGGAATCTACACGGTTGTCAAACTGGTAAATATGCAATTGCCTGGAGAGCTCAGTGTAAAAAAACCGCATGGCAGTTTAATTGGAAAATTTTCATTTAAGAAACTGAGTTATGTAGATAAAAATAAGGAAATTATTTTTAAAAATCCTGAAATAAACTTAAATTTATTTGCCCTGGTTAAAAAACAAGAGCTTCTTTTGGATTCTTTTAAAGCAGATGAACTGATTATCATTTTAATCAAAAGTGAAGAAAAAGCTGTAGAAGAGCCTGAAACCATTTTTGAATTGCCTGAGCTTCCGGTAGATATCACCATCAAATCGCTTTATATTAAAGAAGCCAAGTTTAAACTGGAAGAGACCGTCAGGGTTTTTAAAAATATTAAAATGGAATCCGCTTTAACCGGTGAAAACTGGGATTTCAAAACAATATCTGCCGAACATCAGGGCATTAAAATAACCGCCACCTCGGCTTTAACACCTCATTACCCGTATAAGCTCGACAGTACAATACATTTCACTACCATAGCAAAAGAACCGATAAACCTGGAAGGAAAGCTGGCTATCAGCGGGAATATTCATGAATATAACTGGCAAGGCCATTTCACCCAACCCGCTGAAGTCAATCTTACCGGCAGTCTGAAAGATGGCAGTGTTTTTAAAACCATCGCCAAATGGCAAAATTACAGCTGGTCAATAGATAAAAAAACTGATCTGAAGACCAAACGTGGACGCGTGGAAATTGAAGGCGTTTTAAGTGATTTTCATGTTGATTTGAACACAAAAATCACATCCCCTGTGCCTGCCACCTGGCGTCTTAAAGCGAATAGACAAGAGGGAAAAGTTGAAGTTAACTCCGTGCTCAATATTGATGACGGGTATCTGAAGACGCAATTCAAGATTGATTCGCAAGACAAACCCAAAATTCAGGGCACACTATCAAGCAAAAACCTCAATCTCAGTGACTACTCCTCAAAATTTGGTGACATTGATCTTCAGGGTAAATTTTCGGGCGATTCTTTTGACAGCCTCAATGTCACTGCATCCAGTCGTATTCAGTATTTAGAGCATTTACTGACGGCCTCCCTTGAATACATGGGCAAACAGTTCAAAATCGAAGCGCAACTTGGAAAAAACAGCTTTCAACTGCAGGGAACTGATGCCTACCAATGGAAGGTCTACGCCAATCTACCCCAGCCCGAATTAGTAAATCCCTCTTTAGCGGGTCTTAACACAAGCATTGCCATCAATGGCAAGGTAGAGGGCCCGCAAGATGGCAGCTTCCAGTTAACCGTCAATGAAGGACATTATCAACTGCCAGATCAACTATCTGAAAATAAACAGATTTCAGCTCTCTATTTTAATGGAGGGACCATTAATGCAGAATTAACAAAACAAGGTCTCTTAGCAGAGGGAAATATTGCCATTGACCCACAAAAAACCTTGCGTATTTCGCTGAAAATGCCTGAGTTCAGCCTTAAGAAAGGTTTTCACAAACAACAGCAAATCAACAGTGAACTCAAACTATCCATTGACTCCCTGGCATTTTTAAACAACCTTAGCCCGGACATAGAAGACGCCCAAGGCCAACTGAATGTCAATTTAAACACCACGGGCACGTTTGAAAATCCAATGACCACGGGCCAAATCCAGTTAACCCAGGGACAACTCTCATTGCCAAGGTTGGGCATTAAAATCAATCCGGCCGAAATGCAACTGGAAACCAAAGACGGAAAATGGCAACTTCAAGGCAAACTCTATTCAAATCAAAAACCACTGATGCTTTCTGGCAGCGGCAGTTTTTATCCTGAGCCTGCAGGTGAAATAACCATCAGCGGTGAAAATGTACCCATGGTGAATACCAATGAATATAAAGTTAATGTGACACCGGATCTGAAAATGAATGTCAGTTTACAAAAGCTGGCTGTCACAGGCACATTAACGATACCTGAGGCCACCATCAGCCCGCAGACATTCACAGAAAGTACCACCGTATCAGACGATGTCGTTTTCGCCAGTGAAAAACCCTCTGAAGCTGAGCAGAATATCACGGCTGATATTAATGTCATCATGGGAAAGGATGTCAAACTCGACGTCAAAGGCTTAAAAGGAAATATCGATGGGTCCATCCAACTTAAACAGGATATTAACCGACCACTGATTGCCAGCGGCAATTTATCCATCAGTCAGGGTATTTATAAGGCTTATGGACAGGAATTGATCATTGAGCAGGGCCAACTGTTTTTTACCGGCGGCTTAATCAGTAATCCAGGCATACACATCAGGGCCGTTCGCCGTTTTTCAAATGCAAATGCGCAATTCTCAGGCTCAAACAATCTGTTTGATTTTAATCCTTCCAATATTCAAAGGACGAATTTTGCTAACAATATCACCGTCGGTATTGAAGTCGAAGGCCGCTTGACCTCCCCGAAAGTGAAACTGTTCTCAAACCCTTCTAATATACCCCAGGCTGATATTTTATCCATGCTGCTCATAGGCCGCCCTGCCAATCAGGCAAGCCAGTCTGGCGGTCAGGTTTTGCTATCTGCCGTTTCAGCGCTTGAACTTGACAGTGGCACGCAGGGAACCCAGCTATTGAGCCAACTCAAAGATAACCTGCCTTTTGACTTTAACGTTGAAAGCGTTTCAAGTTATAATCAGGAAACCAACATGGTTAGCGAATCCAATGCTTTTGTGGTGGGCAAATCGCTCTCCGATCGATTGCATTTAAGTTATAACATAGGTTTGATGCAAAATGATTCCAACGTATTGACCTTAAAATATTTATTAAATAAATTTTTCAGCATTCAGGTAACGGCTGGTGACAATGGCAGCGGTATTGATTTTTTATATACCCGGCAAAGTGATTCTCCAATACCCATACAATTCAAAGGTAAATAATGAGTTTATACAATATACCCTTACGAATGACGCGTTTACGTCGCAACAGCAATACCCGTGCACTGCTCAGGGAAACCCGGCTGGCTCCACAGCAATTTATTGCTCCCTTATTTATTAATGCCAATATCAGTGAAAAAAAAGAAATTAAAAGCATGCCCGGTCAATACCAATTGAGCCTCAATGACCTGGATAATGAAATCAATGATCTGGTCGCATTAAACATTCCAGCGGTTTTATTATTTGGTATTCCAGAACAAAAGGATGCGACAGGAAGCGATTCCTGGAAAGAAGAGGGCATTATCCAGAAAGCCATTCGAAAAATCCGCTCCATCAATAAAGAGATTTTGATTATCACCGATGTCTGTTTTTGTGAATACACCGATCACGGCCACTGCGGTGCGCTGGATAAAGACCATCGCATCGACAATGATAAAACCCTGGATTTGCTCACAAGACAAGCCCTGAGCCATGCAAAAGCCGGCGCTGACTGGATTGCGCCCAGCGGTATGGTTGACGGCATGGTCACAGCCCTTCGCCAGGCACTGGATGAAGAAGGTTTCAAGCAGGTTCCGATACTAAGCTACAGTGTAAAATACAGCTCCTGCCTATACGGACCCTTTCGGGAAGCCGCACAAGGTGCGCCCCAATTCGGCGATCGAAAAAGTTATCAAATGGACCCTGCCAATGGCCGTGAAGCCCTTCGCGAAGCGGCACTGGATCTGGAAGAAGGTGCTGACATGCTCATGGTCAAGCCGGCGATGAATTATCTGGATGTGATTTATCGACTCAAAGAACACTACCCGGACGTTCCTCTCTGTGCCTATCAGGTCAGCGGTGAATATGCCATGATTAAAATGGCTGCAAAACAAGGGCTTATTAATGAAAAAGAGGCCATTCTGGAAAGTCTTTTATCAATAAAGCGCGCCGGTGCAGATTTTATTATTTCTTATTATGCCAAGGACATCGCCCGCATTCTTCTCAACATGGCTTAGTAAAATGCGATTGATTATATTTATATTTTGGCATGTAAAATAATACTTGTTTAGATAGATACAATACCATATAGTAAAAATTCAACTGGCTGGAGCCGGTGATTTTATTTTATTTATCAGGAGAAAATAACTCATGAATTCAATTACGAAAGGTTTAACTGTTTTAGTGCTTGGATTGTCATCATCTATAGCACTGGCAACACCCAGTTATTTAATTACCCACAACAAAACCGATGTAGAATCAAATGCCTACATTAACAACATTATTCCATCTGTTCACCCCACGAAAGCATATAGCGACGGTAAGGTCAGCTGGATGGTAGTGAAGGTAGCCTGCTTCGGAAGCACCAGCAATGGCAAATGCCCTGCAATGATTAAAATGAAGACCGATACCAGCAGCCCAATTGATCTTGGTATGGTTTCTCTTGATTTGAACACTGGTGATATCACACCTAAAACTTTAACCGCTAATGGCTATACCTTTACTGCAAACGGTCCTGGTGAAGGCACTTTAACCAAAAATTAATGGTTTCAAATACCAGATATAAAAATTCTATTCATAAAAAGCCACCTTCACCGTGGCTTTTTTAAAGAAATTTATTTAAATTACCGTCCAAGAAAATCACTGGTTCAAATACGTTTCGATTGACAAGATCATTGCTGACAGACCAGTACCGTTCAATTATTTTTGACCGGTTGCATCATACAAAATGGATTATTTCGAAGCATCCGAGCCGCGACCTAGCAACGACCGCGCTGCGATCTAACCGAGCCGCGCCCGTCAGGAAGCGGAACAGTTGAAGTAGCGGAAACTTAAGCAGCCAGTTTTATTTTTTCGATTTGTCTCATTTTCTTAAGCAAGGATTGCCGTGTCGTATTTTATAATAAAAACTGAACACTTAATGGAGAATTTTAACTGCTCCGCTTCCTGACGGGCGCGGCTCGGTTAGATCGCAGCGCGGTCGTGGCTCAGATCAACCGGTCAAAACAAAATGAAAAGGTAGTAAATCTCCACTGACTTACTTAAGAATATACCCTTTTAATCAAGGGTATATCCACGCAAAAATTTGAATTCGCTGAGTCTTGAGCCTACTTTTCTTATACAAAAAAAAACAGCTTAAACCAAAAGGCCAAGCTGTTTCATGGTAAAAATGATTCAGTTATTTAGTAACAACCACTTCAGGCTTGTCAATATGCCAAACCACCTGCGCACCCAGAAGATGAGCATGCGCCTGACTAACTGCAGTTACATTATAAGTGCTGAGTCCTATAGCCTCTGTTTTATTAACTCTTGGATCCGATGGAGCAAATAAATAGGTGTAACCAACGTCAAAACCAAAGGAGGGACTATAATTGTAATGACCACCTACAGACAGAGCAACCCTGTCTCCATCAGGCAACCTGACATCCCGATCGATATCATTGGTTGGTGTCTCATCATATCCTACACCAGCTCTTATCATCAACTTTTCATTATACTTATAGTTGGCACCCAATGCCCCCCGCCAGGCATTGTGATAGTTGAAGAGTGATGTTGATTTGACTAAATTTTCTCGAGGTCCTGCAACGTTATTAAGCTGTACAGTATCCAAAGAACCCCATGCTGTATAGACCACCGAGCCAAGAAGTGCTATTTTTTCGTTAACATCCTGATAACCGCTCAACGTTACAAGTTCTGGAAACTCAACCTGATTTGAGAAAAGTTTATTTGTCTCAAATACCGCAGTAATATCACCCATTGCAGGATCAGCCAGGCGACCCGTTAAACGACTGTAACCATGAAATTTATGCTTCATTCGTGACTGGTAATTCAAACCGATACGCGTGTGATTATCATTAAACATAGTCAGAACGCCCGCGTGGAACCCTACTCCAAATGAGTTTCCGCGATTATAGCTCTCAGAATCGAGGAACGTTGGCTGATTAATAAGAGAAAATGCAGCTGGAGATCCCAACATTCTGTTAAATTTCACTCTGGCATATTGAAAATCAATACCTGCACCCACGGAAAGATTTTCTGTAAGTTTACCGCCGATTTCAGGTGAAGCATTAATGGTGATCAGTTCAGCAAGTGTAGCTGCATAACGCACCGGTGAATCTTTGCCGTATTCCGTAGATAGACCAAAGGGGGATACCACACTAAAACCAAAGGTTGCCTTTTCTCCTAAGGGCCTGGCATAATGGAAGGAAGGAACCAAAGCGTCTCTACCGCCTTTCAAACCTTCAAACGTTTGTACAAAAGGCGAAAAAAGGGGCGTAGTAAACGTACTTGTACCAGAGGATCGTAAAGTAGGTAAAATCACAACGCCACCGGAAACAATCTGCTCATCTTGAATCAGCGAAAGGCCTGCCGGATTGTACCAACCGGTAGAGGCATTAGCCGCTTCGGCAGCAAGTCCGGCACCAAAATTGCCAACACCGTATCCACTGCCTTCGGTATATAATGAAAATCCACCCGCATGAACGGAAGCACTGGCCATGACACCCAGGATGGCTGTGCTGACCAATGATCTGACTGGTTTATGCATGCTTTTCACTCATTGCTCCTTAAATTAAAAAATACGAACTGTAAATCACAATAATTTTTAATAATATAGGATTTTAATTTCAATTCAAATGATTCTACATAATTTTTTTCCATTATTTTCAATAACTAACAACAAATAATTCAGTGCGCAAAAATAACCGGCACTATGACTAAAATTTACTTGAACATGACTCGTAGGAAGCGCGTGAATCCCCTACACGCTACCGGACAATAAATATACCCCACCAACCAGGGCAAGCGCATCAAAATTTAAAAAGAATACTGTAGGGTGGCGCAAAGCTCCCCGTGCCCACCATAGTGGCAGAAGAACTCGACTGGTGGGCACGTCGCTACGCTCCTTTGCGCCACCCTACGTGGCATGTTCTGGTTTTAAACTTTGATGCGCTTGCCCTTGGCACCAACCCAATACACTTGTATAATTTCTCTACTCCATGATATTCTACACTTATTTTTCCCGGATAAATCAAATGCAGCAGCTAGTCACTAAATTTGGCGGAACCAGCGTCTCTTCCCGAGCCACCTGGGACAACATCGCCTCCATCACTAAAAAACACATGCACAACGCAGCACAGCCGCTTATTGTCTGTTCTGCGCTGTCTCAAGCCTCAAACAAACTTGAAAAAGCCATTGAAGCGGCCATTATCAACGAATACCATCACCTGTTCATGGATATCAATGAAGGTTATGTCAGATTGGCTAAAGAACTCGAAGTGAATCCGGAAATACTCAAAGACGATTTGCAGCAATTACAGCACTGGCTGACAGGCATCGCTCTACTCAAAGAAGCCCCTCCAAAGACCCGCGCTCAAATCATGAGCTTGGGGGAATTGATGATGACCCGTTTAGGCCATGCCTTCTTAAATCAGCAAGGCATTAAAACCCATTGGTTTGATGTCAGAGACGTTCTGATTTGCACGCCGCCTGCACCGAGTAACAAACATTTGGATTATCTTTCCGCTCGCTGCATCACAGAGCCGAATCCGGCGTTTGCTGAAAAACTGCTGGATACCGGTGCGCAGGCTGTAATTACCCAAGGGTTTATTGCATCCAACCCCGACGGCGAAACGGTTCTTCTCGGACGAGGCGGTTCTGATACATCCGCAGCTTTGTTAGCCTGCCTGATTCAGGCCAGCAGCTGTGAAATCTGGACGGATGTGCCCGGTATTTATACTGCCAATCCGCACCAGCTGCCCCATGCCCGTTTATTAAAACAACTGAATTATAACGAAGCCCAGGAAATTGCCTCAATGGGTGCCAAGGTACTCCACCCGAACTGTATTCCTCCCGTCAGGCGTGCCGGCATTCCGATGGTCATCAAATTCACTCAAATGCCCGATCATTCAGGAACCCTTATTTCCCAGGAGATCGATAGCAACGCGCCATTAATTAAATCAGTACAGGTCAAACACAGCATTACCCTCATTTCTATTGACACACTGAACATGTGGCATCAGGTAGGCTTTCTCGCCGATGTGTTCATTGCATTTAAAGAACACGGTTTCTCAGTGGATTTGCTTTCTTCATCTGAATTTAACGTCACCCTGTCACTGGACAGCAATGCCAGGCTGCATAACCGTAAAGCGCTTGATCTTCTCATGGCTGATCTGAACCGTTTTGGCAGAGCGAAGGTCATTGAGCCCTGTTCTGCGGTCAGTCTGGTGGGACATCATATCAGAACCGTTTTACCTCAACTGGGTCCTGCCCTGGAAGTATTTGAAGCCAAGCAGGTTTATCTGATGTCTCTCGCCTCCAATGATCTGAATCTGACTTTTGTTGTCGATGAATCACAGGCCGACAAGCTCAGCCAAAAACTGCACCATTTATTGATTGAAAATAATCCACAGGTTTATTATTACTCTAAAAGCTGGCATGAAGAATTTGGCAACCCGATGGCCAAACCTACCCCTTGGTGGGAAACAGAACAAGAACGTCTGCTAGCCCTTGGAAAGAGCAAATCGCCCTGCTATGTATATCATCACCCGACACAGGAAAAACGGGCAGATCAATTATTGGCAATGAAATCCATAGATAAGATTTTTTATGCTATCAAAGCCAATCCTTATGAATCCATACTGCAAACGCTGTACAAAAAAAACCTTGGTTTTGAATGCGTATCCATTCAGGAATTGAAACGGATACTGAAACTGTTTCCCGATATCGATAAAGATCGCATATTGTTCACCCCGAATTTTGCGCCCAGACAAGAATATAAATTTGCCCTTGATTTGGGTTGTCATGTCACTATTGACAGTTTATATCCGCTGCAGAGCTGGCCTGAATTATTTAAAAACCAGACGATTATAGTCCGCATTGATCCAGGTTCTGGCGCGGGCCACCATAAACACGTTTGTACCGGCGGCAATGAGTCCAAGTTTGGTATCGTCAGAGACGACTTAAACGAGTTGCTTCGATTGATTGACCTTTGCAAAGTTAAAGTCAGCGGCCTGCACACCCATTCAGGCTCAGGCATATTAACGCCGGAACTCTGGCAAGAAACGGCCTTGATGCTGGCAACCATCAGCGAGCAGTTTCCTGATGTACGTTCACTTAATCTGGGCGGTGGTCTCGGGGTTGTTGAAAAACCGGGTCAACAACCGTTGGACTTTAAAGCGCTGGATTCTGCCCTGATGGCCATTAAATCACGCTACCCCACATTACAGCTATGGCTTGAGCCGGGGCGTTTTTTTGTTTCCGATAGCGGTGTCATCCTTGCCAAAGTCACTCAGAAAAAAGAAAAAGGCAAGGTCAAATTTATAGGCATTGAGACTGGCATGAATTCGCTGATTAGGCCTGCTCTTTATGGCGCCTACCACGAAATTGTTAATTTGACCCGTTTGTATGAAGAAAAAAACGGCTTTGCTCATATCGTTGGCCCCATTTGTGAATCAGGCGATACCTTAGGCTATGATCGCATGCTGCCGGATACCAAAGAAGGCGATATCCTGCTGATTGCCAATGCCGGCGCCTACGGGCATTGCATGAGTTCCTTTTATAACTTAAGGCCGCCTGCGCAGGAAATTTCCATGGAATAAGAGAGAGGATCTCCATGCTTAAAGACAGCCAGCAGCGAAGCCAGGCAACTGATCCCTCGCAATCATTCATTGTGCAGGCACCAGCGGGCTCAGGAAAAACTGAAATATTAAGTCAGCGTTTTCTGCGCCTGTTATCAACAGTCACAGCCCCTGAGCAGATCGTTGCCCTGACCTTTACCCGCAAAGCGGCCAATGAAATGCGAGAGCGTATTATCATCGCCCTTAAGCAGGCTTCGCAGGACATGAAGGCAAGCTCAGCGCATCAACAACAAACCCTGGACTTTGCAAAACAAGCACTGGAACGCAGTCAACACTTAAAATGGCAGCTTTTAGAACAGCCTTCCAGACTGAAAGTCATGACTATAGACGCGCTTTGCCAGTCCATTAGTCAGGCCATGCCGCTGCAGGAAAAACAAATCCCCTTTGCAGGGATTACTGAAAAAGCCCAACAGCATTTTAAAAGCGCTGCCAGCAACTGTCTGCGCTTTGCCATGGCCCATGAGGTTTATCAAGGGGCTGTTCAAACCCTGCTGCTCCATTTGGATAACCGACATGATTTGCTGATTGAGTTATTCAGCAGTTTGCTGGCCAATCGCGATCAATGGTTAAGCCCTTTATACGAGGGACGACATCAAGACAAGGCAAGCTATGAAAAAGCGTTAATGCTTATTGAGACACATGAGCTTCGTCGGTTCCAGCAAAGCTTACCCCCGGTACTTGCAGGTGAGTTAGTCAAATTAGCAAGACAACTGGTCGATATAGAAGCCGATCCGCACTCGTCCCGTTATCTTTTAAGAGACTGGGAAAGCTTCTCACAAACAAGCGCTGAAACGGCCAAAGCTTTATCGGCCTTGATTTTGACCGGTGAAAACAAATGTCGCAAAGCCTTTGATCATCACGTGGGCCTTAAAAAAGACAAATGCACAGCCGATGAATTTAAACAGCTCAAATCAGACAGTCAGGTTTTACTCAGTGAATTAGCTGATCACCCTGATTTTATCGAAGCACTTTTGCGTGTAAAGGACTTGCCCTCACCCAATTATGATCCACAACAATGGCAAACCTTGAATGCATTGTTCAACCTGCTGCCGCTATCGGTGGGTCACTTGCAACTGGTGTTTTCAGAACATAATGAGGTTGATTTTACTGCCATTTCCCAGCAGGCCTTGATGGCACTGGGCGATGAAGAGCATCCCACGGATCTGGCATTATATCTTGATCATAGCATTCATCATCTTCTGGTGGATGAATTTCAGGATACCTCCATGACCCAGTTCCAATTGCTAAGCCAGCTGGTTCAAGAATGGCAGCCCGATGAGGGACGGACGTTATTTGTCGTCGGTGATCCGATGCAGTCCATTTACCGTTTCAGGCAAGCCGAGGTCGGTTTGTTTTTAAGAGCCCAACAGCAAGGGATTGGCCCTGTTAAACTGAAGCCCCTTGAACTGCAATGCAATTTTCGCTCAACGGCGAATATTGTTCACTGGATAAATCAACAATTCCACAGCATTTTTCCAGCACAGTTTGATATTGAATCAGGAGCGGTATCCTTTCATCCTTCTGTTCATGTATTAGAAGAAAAACAAGACAGCGGCGTTCATGCCTGGCAATTTGCTGACCGTCAACAGGAAGCCCTTGCCCTGGTTCTGCTGATTAAACAAAGAATGACTCAATACCCCGAAGAAGACATTGCCATTCTTGTCCGCTCACGAAGCCAGCTTGCACCCATTGTCGGGCTGTTAAGAGAACATCAAATCATCTATCAAGGCGTTGAAATTGATTTACTGGCCAAATTACCTCATATTCGCGATATCTGGTCATTAACCAAGGCATTATTAACGCCAGCCAATCGCCTGGCCTGGCTGGCCTTGCTGCGAAGTCCATACGTGGGTGTGTCATTGAGCGACATGCATCGTCTTGCCTGCTATAGTCGCAAAACATCCCTTTATCAGATACTCTCTGACAACAATACGCTGGAAGCATTAAGCCCGGAAGGCCAACAGCGAATCCGTTATTTCTATATGATCATGCACAAGGCTATCTGTAACCGCTACCAGCTGCCCTTGTCCGATTGGATTAATCAAACCCATAAGCAATTAAAAGGTGATCGTTTTCTCACAGCCGCACAACAAAATGATCTGGAGCAGTTTTGGTTATTGATTGACAGGTTTGAAACCGATGGCCAAATTGCCGATCAGGTCCAATTTGAATCTGAACTGGCCAAACTGTATTCCCAGCAGGTTACCCCCTCCAAACTGCAAATCATGACAATACATAAGTCCAAAGGGCTGGAATTTGACTGTGTCATCTTACCCAGCTTAAGCTCGCCGCCCAAAGCGCCTGATAAGCCTTTATTACGATGGTTGAAATTACCCACAGGCGATCATCAACAGGACTTGCTTCTCTTATCACCGATAAAAGCGATGCATCAGGAAAAATGTGCCCTATACGACTACCTGGGCAAACTGGATGAGCAAAAAAGCAGTTATGAGTTACAACGCTTGTTTTATGTTGCAGCAACCCGAGCGAAAAAAACCTTGTATCTTTTAGACAATAAGAGCAAAGCACCCAAAAACAGCTTTCGAAGCCTTTTAAAGCAGCAGCTTTTCATTGAACATGAGGATGAGAATCAAAGCGAGGAACAGCCACTTCAACTCCCCAAGCTGTTTAAAATCCCTTTATCAGACTATGAAGTACACATAAATGAATCACCCTCAATCATAAATCAGGTTCCTTCTGTATTTTCTGAGGACAAGGCACGGATTGCCGGGGTTCTGACCCACGAGGTGCTCCAATGGATTGGTAATAACCATCCTGATTCCTTCCAGGAGATTCCCTGGCATTATGTCAATTATGCTTTAGATATCCTATGTCTGGACAGCGCTACACACGCAAATATTCTTGAACAATTAACCGGCTGGTTGAAAAACCTGTATGCCTGTCCTATAGGCCAATGGATCATTCAAAAACATAGCGACGAACACAATGAATACGAACTGTTGATAGAAAAGGAAGGATTGATTAATACAAAAATTATCGACCGTTGCTTTGTTGATCAAGGCGTTTTGTGGATCATTGATTTTAAAACCGGGGGTGACGGTGACCTGGCTGAAAAAGCGCATCACAAACAGGTGAACGAATATGCAAGTATACTTTCTTCGCATTATCAACAAGCTATTCACTGCGGGGTCTATTATCTGAATAACAATCACTGGACGCATTGGGCATTTATTAAATAAATATTTTACATTGACCATCGCCCCCGTAATACGCTCCGCTCCTTACGGGCTACGGCAACTATTCGCTGCGGGCTTTATTATCTGAATAACAACCACTGGACACATTGGGCATTTATTAAATAAATATTTTACATTGACCATCGCCCCCGTAATACGCTTCGCTCCTTACGGGCTACGGC
>JAGXGR010000035.1 GCA_024636645.1 Legionella sp. | reverse complement strand
TTCTTTGGCATCCTGTGGTGTGGGCGATTTCTTGATGAGTTCAATCATTTCATCAATGTTAGCCAAAGCAATGCCCAGGCCTTCCAGAGTATGTGCGCGATTTCTTGCTTTTTTCAACTCAAACAGTGTTCTGCGAGTCACGACTTCACGACGGTGTTTGATAAAATATTCGAGTATTTGTTTCAGGTTCAGAATTCTTGGCTGTCCATCAACCAATGCAACCATATTGATACCAAATACATTCTGCATTTGTGTGTGGGCATAAAGATTATTAATAATGACTTCAGCTACTTCACCGCGCTTCAATTCAATAACAACGCGCATGCCCTGCTTGTCAGACTCGTCTCTCAACCCGGAAATGCCTTCAAGTTTTTTATCTTTTACCAGTTCGGCAATTTTCTCAATTAAACGGGCCTTGTTAACCTGGTAAGGCAGTTCATGAATAATGATTGCCTGACGACCGGATTGCTTGTCGGTTTCAACCTCTGTTCTTGCCCGGATAGATATTCTTCCACGGCCTGTTCGGTAGGCCTGGATAATGCCGGCGCGGCCATTGATAATAGCTGCTGTCGGGAAGTCAGGACCTGGAACAATTTCCATGATATCTTCAAGTTCAATAGCGGGATTATCAACTAAAGCAATGCATGCGTTTACAATTTCACGAAAGTTATGCGGCGGAATATTGGTCGCCATACCGACTGCAATACCTGATGAGCCATTAACCAGCAGGTTAGGTATTCTTGAAGGTAAAACAGCAGGAGCAAATTCTGTTTCATCATAGTTGGGAACAAAGTCTACGGTTTCTTTTTCCAGATCAGCCAGCAAGGCATGTGCTACCTTGGACATTCTGACCTCTGTATACCGCATGGCTGCCGGTGCATCGCCATCCACGGAACCAAAGTTACCCTGACCATCTACCAGCATATATCGCATGGAGAACGGTTGCGCCATCCGCACGATGGTGTCATACACAGCAGTATCGCCATGCGGATGGTATTTACCGATGACATCCCCCACGACCCTGGCGGATTTCTTGTAGGGTTTATTCCAGTCATTACTCAACTCACTCATCGCAAAGAGCACTCTGCGATGGACTGGTTTTCAGCCATCGCGCACGTCAGGCAATGCCCTGCCAACGATAACGCTCATGGCATAGTCAAGGTAAGACTGTTTTAATTCATCTTCAATATTGACGGGTATTACTTCTTTGGCTAAATAAACCATGGTTCGGACGCATCCTTATACAATGATTGAAAAATTAGTTTCTAAATTATACCACATTGGTTTATCTAAATGAATCCAATCATTGATATACAATTTATTTTAATAATAATAAACGGCATTAAATTGACTGCAACAGTCCATTTTTATATAGTGCAAAGCTAAACAATAAGCAGAATTGCTTAAATTGCATTATTCAGGAGAGCACATGAAAACAAAGACCGCGAAACTTCATATAGAAGGTCAGGACACGATCGAGCTGCCCGTTTACAGCCCTACGCTGGGTAAAGACGTCATAGATGTCAATCAGCTAGGTTCCAAAGGCGTTTTCACTTATGATCCCGGCTTTATGTCTACCGCATCCTGTGAATCAAAAATCACCTATATTGACGGCGAGGAAGGCGTACTGCTTTATCGCGGATACCCTATCGAGCAATTAGCGGAAAAGAAAGATTTTCTCGATGTCAGCTACCTATTGTTAAATAGCGAGTTACCCTCTTCTGAAGAAAAAAACGACTTTGTCAAACTCATCAATAACCATACGATGGTTCACCAGCAAATGTATCAGTTTTTAAACGGCTTTCGCCGTGATGCCCATCCTATGGCCATAATGGTAGGTATTGTTGGTGCGCTTTCTGCTTTCTATCATGAGTCCATGGACCTGAGTAATGAACACGACAGGTACACCTCGGCGATTCGTCTGGTTGCCAAAATGCCGACCCTGGCCGCGATGAGTCATAAATACTCTATCGGCTTGCCCTATATGTATCCACAAAACAAAATGACCTATGCCGAGAATTTTCTGCATATGATGTTTGGTGTTCCGTCCAGGGAAGAAACACCAGATCCTGTATTGGTTAAAGCAATGGATACAATTTTTATATTGCATGCTGATCATGAGCAAAATGCATCCACATCAACCGTAAGATTAGCCGGCTCTACCGGTGCAAACCCATTTGCCTGTGTTTCAGCTGGTATTGGTGCGCTATGGGGACCTGCTCATGGCGGTGCCAACGAGGCCTGTTTAAATATGCTTCAGGAAATTGGCGATGTGAAACATATTGATGAATATATTAAACGCGCCAAAGACAAAGATGATCCGTTCCGCTTGATGGGATTTGGCCACAGGGTTTACAAGAGTTATGACCCTCGAGCCAAAGTGATGCGCAAAACATGCCATGATGTTCTCGAAGCCGTTGGTGCGCGCAATGAGCCTTTATTCAAGATAGCCATGGAGCTGGAGCGTATTGCGCTTGAAGATGACTATTTCGTTGAGAAAAAGCTCTATCCTAATGTTGATTTTTATTCCGGTATTACATTAAGTGCTATCGGTATACCAACGAATATGTTCACTGTTATTTTCGCACTGGCAAGGACTGTCGGCTGGATGTCTCACTGGATGGAAATGACTGCCAGTAATTCGAAAATAGGTCGTCCACGACAGTTATATACCGGCGAAGGACGAAGAAACGTTGGCTAATTTAAGTGAAGCCTGGCTTTTACTGTTAAGCTAAAAATTTTATAAGTACTAACCTCTTCTGTGAAACAGGGAATCCATTCTGAATATATCTATAACTATTCAAAAATGGATCCCTTTCACTGGAAATTAAAACAAATCGCAGCATGCGGATACATGCTACACACCCGCAATAAGCATTTTTAAGGCAGGCTGCCAACCTTCATAATTTTTTTCGGTTTCAGAAGGATCTTCCATGGGGGAATATTCACTATGGCATTTCCATTGCTGTTGCAATTTTTTAGTGTCAGCATAATACCCAGCCCCCAAAGCCCCCAGAATGGCAGCGCCATAGGCTGTAGTCTCAATGTTTACAGGCCTTTGTACAGTTAAATTGCATTGATTGGCAAGAAACTGCAAAAGCCAGTTATTCACCGCCATACCACCATCCACCCTGAGCTTATCAAGTTCTATACCGCAATCATCTCGCATGCATTGGATGACATCCCTTACCTGATAACAAACACCTTCAAGGGCTGCACGTACAAAATGAGCCCTGCTGCTTGCCTGGGACAAGCCGGTAATCGCAGCACTGGGTTTTGAAATCCAGTGGGGAGCACCCAGACCGGTAAAAGACGACACCAGATAAACCCCTTCATTGCTGGCAAGGCTTGCGGCCAGCTCAGCGGATTCATCAGCCGTTTCTATCAGCTTCATTTCATCGCGTAGCCATTTAATGGTCGTGCCGGCGTGATAGATACTGCCTTCAAGTCCATAGGCCGTTATCCCATTGATTTTATATGCTATCGTTGCCAGTAAATGATCAGAGTTATCAATGATCTTGCTGCCTGTATTCATTAATAGAAAACCACCGGTGCCAAAAGTGGCCTTGATCATGCCTTGATCAAAACAGCATTGACCAATCAAAGCGGCTTGCTGATCACCTGCCATACCGGTTATGGGAATCTCTTTACCGAGATATTGTTTGTCAATAAAAGCAAACATCGCATCACAAGCCGACACCTCAGGCATCATTGAACAGGGTACGTTAAACAAACGCAGCAAGTCATCATCCCAGGTTTCATTATGCAGGTTAAATAACATGGTCCGTGATGCGTTCGTGATATCAGTACCATGAACCTTACAGCCACTCAGGCGCCATAGTAAAAAACTGTCAATCGTGCCAAAGGCCAGATGGCCGGCCTGTGACAGTGTTTGGGCTTCGGGGATATTTTGTAATATCCAATGTACTTTGGTTGCTGAAAAATAAGGATCGAGTAATAATCCTGTCTTTGATTGTATACTTTTTTTGTTGTCTAGCAGTGATTTGCAAAGCGCGTCTGTGCGTCTGTCTTGCCAGACTATAGCCGGGTAAAGGCATTTGCCAGTACGCTTATCCCAGACTACCGTCGTTTCACGCTGATTGCTTATACCACATGCAGTTAATTTGCTGATATCAATCATGGCAACGACGTCTTTGATAGCCTGAAGTGTCTTTTTCCAGATCTCTTCAGGATCATGTTCAACCCAGCCTGGCTTTGGATAATATTGACGAATGTTATACTGGCGTGATGCTATCCATTCCCCTTCTGTGGAATAAATCATCGCTCTTGTACTGCTGGTTCCTTGATCTATCGCAAGAATATAATGCATCTTCACCCTTCCTGATTTATCATCTATATAATATATAACTTTTTTAGGGAGAACTAAACATGGATCGTCTCTTTGAGGTCTTTGTGATTGGCGGAGGCATTAATGGCTGCGGTTGTGCAGCGGACGCCGCCTTACGCGGCCTCTCGGTTGCACTCTGTGAGAAAGGCGATCTGGCCTCGCAAACGTCCTCTAAAAGTACCAAACTCATTCATGGTGGATTAAGATACCTTGAACAATATGATTTTAATCTGGTAAGAAAAGCACTTATTGAACGGCAAAACCTGTTGGAGTTGGCACCCCATTTGGTTCATCCCTTAAAACTTGTTCTACCCTATGAAAAACATATGCGCCCTGCCTGGCTTATCAGAACGGGTCTTTTAATATATGACAATCTGAGCCGTAAGAATAAACTTCCCAGAAGTCACTCCATTAGCCGAAAGAAAGATACCCGTTATTTCGAACCTTTGAAACAGCCGTTTAACAAGGGCTTTATCTTTTATGATGGAACAACGAATGATTCACGTCTGACCCTGTGCAACGCCCTTCAGGCAAAGAATCACGGTGCTGCAATTTTCACCCATACAGAACTGATTCAAGCAGAGCCGGTAAATGACCTATGGCAACTCACCTTAAAAAACACTATCGATGGCAGTTTATCAACGGTTAAAGCCAAGAGCATCATTAACGCCACCGGCCCGTGGGTGGAGGAAATGAGCAAACGTCTGGGTACAAGTCTTTCTCATCAGATGGTACTGGTTAAAGGAAGTCATATTGTGGTACCCAAACTATATGAGGGTGATCATGCATACTTTCTTCAAGGCAGTGATAAACGTGTCATTTTTGCCATACCCTATTATGGCTACACCATGATAGGCACAACGGATGAAGCCTTTAATGGCCCGCTAAAGGACGTACATATATCAGAAACAGAAATAAGCTATCTCTGTGATCTGATCAATCAGTATTTTAATCAAAAAATCAGCAAAGAGATGATCATCAACAGTTGGAGCGGATTGAGACCGTTGATCAAGGAAAAAGAAAATAACCTGCAGGAAATCAGCAGAGATTACAGTTACTGCTATCATCAAAGTCCTGCACCCGTTGTGACCATTTACGGCGGCAAAATTACCACCTATCGCAAAATGGCGGCTGAAGTCATTGATCAGTTAAAGGGCATTTTTCCTTCAATGTCTGACAGCAAATCATCCAACCACCCATTACCAGGGGCTGTATTGAACGGCATCGATTATCATCACTATAAACTGATAGCGCAAGAACGTTATGCATGGCTGGATAAAGATATATTGATGCATTATCTGAATAATTACGGCACGCGAACTGATATGATTTTAAATCATTGCCAGAGCATGGACAATCTGGGCTTGCATTTTGGTCATGAACTCTATCAAAAAGAAGTTGATTATCTGATCAACGAAGAATGGGCTTTAACAGCTGAAGATATCCTCTGGCGAAGAACAAAATTAGGACTTAAATTGAATAAAAATCAAATGAAAGCACTGGAACAGTATCTCAGGCGTGTCATCAATTAGTTTTTCAAAGCGAAAATACGAGGACCTTTTCCATTTCATTTTGCAAGGTGGACCTGTACAAACTGTATAATATTATGCTCGTTACCTCATTGATGACAGGCCCTGGATCCCGTAATACGCTATCGCTCCTTACGGGCTACTCCGAGTTGACGCGAAATCATCCAGCCCGGATGGAGGCCGTAGCCGTAGCCGTAGCCGTAGCCGTAATCATTGGGAATGCGGTGACGAGCCTTGGGAATGAAAACAAATAAAAAATATTTTTGAAATTATTAAAACCTTAATGTATTTGCCACCAGCATGCACTATATTTTAAACAATCTTTTATAAACCAAAGACGACAAGGATTGTTACGTGGGATCGCATTCAATCCAGTTAAACAAATTTTTATCCTGACAAAAAAGGAGGTTATCGATGAAAACTGCGTTAGTAACAGGTGCCAATAGAGGCATTGGTCTGGAGTTTGCACGTCAACTCAAGAAAAAGGACTATTTTATCATTGGTTGCTGCCGCAGCTCTTCAAAAGCCGATGAACTCCATTCCTTAGCCGATGAGGTAATCCAGTTGGATGTGACCCGTGATGAGGATATAGAACAGTTGAAACAAAAGCTAAATGGTAGACCGGTTGATTTGCTGGTTAATAATGCAGGTACCAGTGGCGAACAAGGCGTGACCGTTGGAAACATTGACAGGGATAATTTTCTGTATGTAGTCAATGTGAACTGCATTGGTCCTGTTATAATCAGTGATGCGCTGCTGCCAAATCTTTTGGCCAGTAATGAAAAAAATATTTTAGTGGTCAGTTCTCGAATGGGCAGCATTTCAGATAATGACAGGGGCCGTTCTTATGCCTATCGTACCAGCAAGGCCGCACTGAATTGCGCCATGCGCAGTTTTGCTATTGATGTAGAGCCTAAAGGAATGAATGTCATGCTCATTCATCCGGGATGGGTAAAAACAGACATGGGCGGTGAAGATGCTCCAATAGATGTCCAAACCAGCGTGGCAGGGATGCTTCAGCAAGCGGATAAACATCTTTCAAACAGCCATGCAGAAACACTTCATCGATTTGATGGCGGTGAAATCCCCTGGTAGCAAGTAATCAGCAACGTTTTGCTCAGCTACAAGACTCAGGATTGAACGGAACCGCTGCATCAGATAAGGCCAAGGGATTGAGAATGATATTTTCCTTTTTACAGCGAGGCATTTTTTTTATATAACGCTCTAATTGTAAAGCCTGGGTTTTGCCGCCATCTATTTTCCAGCACTGAGCTATTTTTACTGGCTTGAAGCTGCGAGTGTATTTACATTTTCCAGTGCCATCAACATGAGATTGATATCTTTTGGCAATATTATTCGTAGAACCTGTATAATATGTATTATTATCGCACAGCAGGATGTATACCCAATAATGTTGATAATTCATACTGCATTCTCCGCCAGGCAATGATTAATAATCTACAGTCATGGGGCGACTCTAATGAAATATTATATGAAAAGCAAAAGAGGTGCCTGAAGGCCTCAATACATTTCGCTTATCAAGGCTAACATTAAACATTACTCTGTTTTTTTTGCTTGCTCTCTCAGTTGGCTCACATCCGTTTCGATTGCCTGCTCGACTAATTCTCTTAAGGTTGATTCTGGCATACTGCCTGACTCGGAATAAATCAATACGCCTTGTTTGACTATCAACAAATGAGGGATTGATCTGACATGGTAGATCTCGGCAATTCCCGGTTCTTCTTCAATATTCAATATACCAAAAGTTATTGTCGGAAAATGAGACGAAACCTTTTCAAGAACCTTCCCAAACACTTTGCAGGGTGTACACCAGTCAGCCGAGAAAGAAATGACAGCGATATCCGCCTCTCTCATGGCCATGTTAAAGGTTTCACCATCTATAATAAAAGCGGTCATAGTCAATCCTTGTCATTTTATTGTATTTAAAATTCTGGTAAAAATATCATCTACATTGCCAGTCCCATCTATGCTACTGAATTCCGGGGCCCCTTCTGAGCCCTCATTGGCCCATAGTTGATAATATTGAATCAAAGGGGACGTTTGCTCATGGTATACCTTCAGGCGTTCACGAACCGTTTCTTCTTTATCATCATCACGCTGAACGAGAGGTTCGCCGGTTACATCATCGAGGTTATCCTGCTTTGGCGGTTGGTTATTAATATGATAGACACGCCCTGAAGGCTGGTGAATTCTTCTTCCACTTAAGCGTTTAACAATTTCCTCATCACTCACCGCTATTTCAATCACATGATCCAGATAAATCCGTGCATCGCGCAGGGCTTCGGCTTGAATAATAGTCCTTGGAAAACCATCAAATAAAAAGCCCTTCTTACAATCCGGTTGCTTTAATCGCTCTCTGACCAGACCAATAATAATGTCATCTGAAACCAACTGGCCTGCATCCATCACTTTTTTAGCACTTTTACCAAGCGCTGTCCCGTCAGCGATAGCCGAACGCAACATATCACCTGTTGAAATTTGTGGAATATTAAAGTATTGGACCAAACGCTGTGCCTGGGTACCTTTACCTGCACCCGGGCCACCCAATAACATTAACCGCATTGTTTACTCCTCTGATACAAAAAATTATTAATCATATAATCCTACATGAACATCGTAGGCAAGTCATTAAATTAAAACCAACTGTAGCGGATAGATCCTCTGCATCCAGCCAGCTGTGTGTTAAACAATTGGCTGCGTGCCTTAACCTTTCTGGCTACAGCTATAAGCCAAGGTTTTTTAAGGTAGGATTTTCTTAGATAACCGCCGACCCCTTCATGATAGGCTAAATACAAACGATACGCATCATCACCATGAATGGCCGCTCTTTGACGGGCCAGGCTGGCATACCAGCCAATAAAGTCTACTGCATCGCCAAAGTCATCCCGGGAAACCCAATACCCTCCCTCCGACTTTTTATAATGATTCCAGGTGGACCGTAATGCCTGGGAGTAACCATATGCAGAAGACGGTCTTTTCCAGGGGATGACCCAAAGTAATTTGGTTCTCTCCGGTTTTGCCCGACCGTTGAACCGGGATTCTTGATGAACAATAGCCATTTGGACGGCCACTGGAACCTTCCAGCGTTTTTCCACGGCTTTTGATTCTTTATACCATTTAGGATATTGTTTGAATATCATGCAAATATTATTGACATCATCGGGTTGATCTTTTACGCATGAGCAAAGAGCAAGGCTTATACATACCATTAGGGCAAGTTTTTTCATTATAATATTTTCAATATAAAGATATATTTTCATTATTACTAAAATAACAGCGTTTAGGAAATGATTTTTTTATCATTTTAATTTAACCGAACAGATGAATATGTTATTTTCTTAACCCGGCATAAATGATTACAAACCAGGGAAAACCATGTCAGTATTAGTATTTGATATTGAAACCATTCCAGATATAGACGCCGGCAAAAGGCTTTATCAACTCGATGGATTAAGTGATACAGATTGTGCTGAAGCCATGTTTGCCTTAAGGCGGGAAAAAACGGGCCATGATTTTTTGCCCCATTATATGCAAAAGGTGTGTGCCATATCCCTGGTTTTAAGTCATGGCTCTCAAATCAAAGTCTGGAGCTTAGGCGATGAACAATCGGATGAAAAGGAAATTATCAGCCGCTTCTTTACTGGAATTGATAAGCACATACCTAGATTGGTCAGCTGGAATGGGGGGGGATTTGATTTACCTGTCCTCCATTATCGGGCCTTGCTCCATGGTATTGAAGCACCAACCTACTGGGAGTCGGGAGATAATCAGCAAAATTTTCGCTGGAATAATTATCTGAGCCGTTTTCACAACAGGCATCTGGATCTGATGGATGTGCTTTCAGGTTATCAAATGAGAGCCGTAGCACCACTGGATGAAATTGCCAGTTTGCTGGGCTTTCCTGGAAAAATGGGGATGAGTGGCGCCAGAGTATGGGAGCAGTATTTGGCAGGAAATCTGAAAGGCATCAGAGATTATTGTGAAACCGATGTTTTAAATACTTTTTGTGTTTATTTAAGATTTGAGAAAATGCGCGGGAATTTAAATGCCGAGGATTATCAAGTATCCATTGAGCGATTAAAAACTTATTTAAAAAATGAAATAGAAAAGCCGCATTTTCAAGAATTTTTAGAGAATATGATGGCTTAAAAGAAGTACCACGATGGTACAGCGTTCTAAAAGATGGCTTTAACAAGAAGAATGGCGTCTTCACTGGAATCTGCATCTACATAATAATTCTCTTTAACATCTGCCTGTATAAAGCCAATGCTGCTATATAAGCTTAAAGCAGAAAGATTGCTTGGTCTCACTTCCAGGCTGACTGTATCAATGACTGGTTTATTAAACGAGTTAAGAAACTGATTCATCAGGTATTTGCCATGGCCTTTTTGCTGATGCATTTTATCTATGCAGATGTTCAGAATATGACAGTTATTTAAGCTGTATCGGGCAATGATATAACCAATAATTTCTATGAAATCAGCGTCTGCAATCTCCAAAACCCTACAATCATATCTCACAAGAACGCATTCTTTTAAAATATTATAACTCCAGGGCGCACGGTGAGCATTTTTTTCAATCGCATGAACTTTATCAATATCTGCAGTGGTCATGGGACGAATTATCAATGACATTTATCAATTCACTCCAGAAGCAAGGTATAATTTTAGTTTAGCAGTTGAGATCAAAAACAGTATAATAAAAATGCAGCATTAATAATACAAATCACATTACCGTTTCCATTTAATTCGGTAAAAATTACCTGTCATCCTCGCGAAGCGAAGAGCTATGAATCAGGTCAAAGCCACATCCAGAATGATTTCCCGCCTGCGCGGGGACGACAACATTGAGTAAAATATGTCGAAAATGGTCTTTTAACACAAAGTCATCCGATATAACAACGGCTGTTTCTTTGCCCTATGTGAGCGTTGTACCCTTGCATAGTTTAATGCGGGTCTTGATCATCGCCCCGTAATACGCTCCGCTCCTTACGGGCTACGCCGACGGGTAGGTAGCCCGTAAGGAGCGGAGCGTATTACGGGGCGATGTTAACCCAGGAAATCAATGACCAGATGACTGCACAGGTGTGCAACGCTCATATATTCAAAGTCATCCCGGCTATTCAATGTCATCCCCGCGCCATCGCGCGATGACAATAGATGCTTGAGTCCAGGACATAGCCTCTAATACGCTTTATCTCGTTAACTTATTTCTTTTTCTTCTTGGGCATATACAAATCAGTAATCGTACCCTCGAAGATCTCCGCAGACATAGCAACCGTTTCTGACAGGGTCGGATGAGGATGGATGGTTAAAGCAATATCCTCGACATCACAACGCATCTCAATTGCCAGAGCGGTTTCAGAAATCAGCTCACCTGCATTGACGCCAACAATGCCTGCGCCTAACAAACGCTTGCTCTCAGGATCAAATAATAACTTGGTCATTCCCTCTTCTCTGCCCATGCTTAAAGCCCGACCACTTGCCGCCCAGGGAAAGGAGGCTTTCTCATAGGGAATATCCCGTTCTTTTGCCTCTTTTTCAGTTAATCCGGCCCAAGCCAGTTCAGGATCGGTATAAGCAACACTGGCAATGCAAAGCGGGTCAAAATAATGTTTTTTACCGGCAATGACTTCAGCGGCCACGCGCCCTTCTGGAATGGCTTTATGAGCAAGCATGGGCTGACCAACAACATCACCAATCGCAAAAATATGATCAACATTCGTACGCATTTGTTTATCTACGTTGATGAAACCGCGATCATCCACTTCAACACCGGCTTTATCCGCGGCAATTTCACCGCCATTGGGCTTTCTGCCTACAGCAACAAGCACTTGCTGATAAGATACGGGTTTGTCAGTGCCATGCTCGCCTTCCATAGAAACATGAATGCCATCTTTCTTAGCTTCCATTTCAGTCACTTTGGTTTTAAGCAGGAATTTGACGCCCTTTTTCTCCATGTATTTTTGCAAGACTTTAACCAAATCACTATCGGCATTTGGAATGAGCTGATCCATGAACTCTACAACCGTCACAGCAACTCCCATTGCAGAATAAACGGTTGCCATTTCAAGTCCGATGATTCCGCCGCCAAGTACCAGCATGTCACCCTTGATATCTTTTAATTCCAAAGCACCGGTAGAACTGAAAATACGTTTATCTTCGGGAATAAACGGCAAATTAACCGACTCACTGCCGACAGCGATAATAGCGTTTTCAAATGTCACTTTGGTTTTGCCGTCTTTTGTTTGCACTTCAATTTCGTGGCTGCCACTGAATTTGCCGACACCTGTGACGACTTCCACTTTGCGTTGTTTAGCCAAAGCTTTTAAACCGCCTGTCAGTTTACCAACCACAGAACTTTTCCACTCGACAATTTTTTTGGTGTCCAGTTTGGGTTTACCAAAATTCACACCCTGTGTGGCCATTTCAGCCGTTTCATCAAGAACCTTTGCAACATGCAATAAGGCTTTAGAAGGAATACATCCGACATTAAGGCATACGCCGCCCAAGCTGTCATAGCGCTCGATAAGAACGACTTTTTTTCCTAGATCAGCCGCGCGAAATGCCGCTGAATATCCACCAGGTCCACTGCCCAGTACCACAACCTCAGTTTTAATCGTATTACTCATTACATGCCTCTTCATTAAAAATCATATACTCAGTGCTTATTTATTCTTATAACAAAACACGTCTTATATCGCCCAGTGCTTCAGCAAGATATCGAGTAAATCTGGCAGCTTCAGCGCCATCAATGACCCGATGGTCATAAGACAGGGACAGGGGTAAAATTAAACGCGGAACGAATTGATTATTCTGATAAACAGGTTTAATTGACGCCCGCGACAAGCCTAAAATAGCCACCTCAGGCCCATTAACAATGGGCGTAAAAGCCGTTCCTCCAATGCCACCCAGACTGGAGATAGTAAAACAACCACCACTCATATCAGCAGGCATCAATCCCTTATCACGTGCCTTGCTGCTTAAGCGTGACATGTCTTTGGCAATGTCAGCCACAGATAATTGATCAACATCTTTTATAACCGGGACCACAAGACCATTATCGGTTTCAACTGCGATACCTATATGAAAATACTTTTTGTAAATTAAATTTTCACCGCTGGCATCCAGTGAGGCATTAAATTGAGGAAATTCTGCCAATGCCCTTGCCACGACTTTGGTCGCAAAAGCAAGCATGGTCAGTTTGTATCCGGCTTTTTTTGCGTTATCCTGCTCAGATTTTCTAAAGTCTTCCAAATCTGTGATGTCGGCTTCATCAAATTGGGTAACATGGGGAATGCTCACCCAGGATCGATGGACATTGACACCCGTCAAGCGCTTGATTTTATTCAGCTTTTTAACTTCTATATCACCAAATTTACTAAAATCAATTTGCGGAGCAGCCGCTATAGATAAACCACCGGCGGTTTCTTTTTCGCTGAGTTTGTTTTTTACATAATTCTGTACATCTTCCTTGGTAACTCTTGATTTGCGACCCGTTCCCTTGACCTTTTCCAGATCCACGCCAAACTCTCTGGCTAATCTTCGAACCGCGGGCCCTGCTGGAACAAGGGTCTCTTTTTCCTCAGACTGATAAGCCAATGGAGCCGAGGGTGCGGGTTTAAGTGTCTCTTCTTTGCTTTTTTCAGGCTCTTCCTGCTTAGCTTGTTTATCAGCAGGTTTCGTTTCAGGTTCTTTGCTGTCAGGTTCTTTTTCGGCTTTTACCCTCATCGTTAATATCAAATCGCCCTGCGACACTTTATCGCCTACGTTAATGTTGACAGATTCAACAATACCGGCTTCAGGGGCCGGGATATCCATGGTCGCCTTGTCGCCTTCAAGGGTTATTAACGATTGATCTTTAGTGATTTCATCGCCTTCCTGCACCATCACTTCAATGACATCAACATCTGTAGCGTCACCAATATCAGGAACGTTTACTTCTTTTTTTTGTTCTGCTTTCTCTTTCGGGGCAGACTTTTCCTGACGATCGCTCGGTGCTTTCTCCTCTTTAGCCTCTTTAACCTCTTTAACCTCTTCATTCTCTTCAGAGTCGCTTGAGGACTCTTTTTCTTCTTCTAAAATCAAGATCAGATCGCCTTCAGAAACCTTGTCCCCTACTTTCAGGTTGACTTCCTTTACCGTGCCCGCTTTAGGAGAAGGTATTTCCATGCTGGCCTTATCAGATTCCAGCGTAAGCAATGAGGTTTCTTTTGATATCTTATCTCCGACTTCCACCAGGATCTCAATCACATCAACGTCAGTTGCCCCACCAATATCCGGAATTTTTATTTTATTTTCTTCTGCCATCTTTGCCTCAACAAACGGTTAACTGAATGGTACTGTAACTGACTAAACGGTTACAGGATCAGGTTTATCAGGGTTTATGTCATAACGCTTCATGACATCAGAAACCAGCTTTTTAGGTACATCGCCTTGCTCTGCAAGTGCCGATACTGCAGCAAGCACTATGTATTTGGCATCCACCTCAAAAAAATGACGTAGCTGGCTGCGGGTATCACTTCGTCCATAACCATCTGTTCCCAAGGTTATATATGGCGCGGAAATATAAGGACGCACTTGCTCTGCAAAAATTTTCATATAATCTGTGCTGGCAATGACGGGTCCATCCTGTCCCTCAAGCAATTGGGTGATATATGGAACCTTTGCCTTTTTATCAGGATGCAGCCGGTTGTAGCGCTCAACAGCCATGCCATCGCGTCTCAGTTCATTAAAACTGGTAACACTCCAGATGTCTGAAGTAATAGAAAAATCGTCCTTGAGCAATTTTGCGGCTTCTATCACTTCTCTCAAAATGGTGCCGCAACCTAGTAGTTGAACGTGTTTTTTGGTTTTTTTATTGCCTTTCTCAAGCTGATACATGCCTTTAATGATACCTTCCTCGACACCTTTTGGCATATCAGGCTGGCTGTAATTCTCATTCATGACAGTAATGTAATAAAATACATTTTCCTGCTTTTCATACATGCGTTTTAGACCATCATGAATGATCACAGCCAATTCATAAGCGTAAGTCGGATCATAACAGATGCAATTTGGAATGGTTGAAGCCAACAGATGGCTGTGCCCGTCCTGATGTTGCAAACCCTCACCGGCTAAGGTCGTACGGCCAGCCGTACCGCCAAGCAAAAACCCTTTTGCCTGCATATCGCCTGCAGCCCAGGCTAAATCGCCGATTCTTTGGAAACCAAACATCGAATAATAAATATAAAAAGGTATCATCGCCAATTTATTCGAACTGTATGAAGTAGCTGCCGCCATCCACGAGCAAAAAGCGCCGGCCTCATTGATGCCTTCCTCAAGAATCTGGCCATCCCGGGCTTCGCGGTAATACATCACCTGCTCATGATCAACGGGTGTATATAATTGACCTATCGGAGAATATATGCCGATTTGACGGAATAAACCTTCCATACCAAAAGTACGGCATTCATCGGGAACGATAGGTACAATTCTTTCACCAAGCACTTTATCTTTTAACAAGGTAGTCAGGATGCGTACAAAGGCCATGGTGGTTGATATTTCACGATCGCCAGACCCTTTGGTGACCGCAGAAAAAGCGGATAATTCCGGGATTTCCAAAGGTTCGGTCTCGGTGCTCCTTGAAGGCAGCCAGCCACCCAGTTTTTCGCGCTGTTTTTGTAAAAACTGCATTTCCGGACTATCGTCTGCGGGCCGATAAAAAGGAACTGTATCAATGTCATCATCACTGATTGGAATACTGAAACGATCTCTGAATGCCCGTAAATGTTCTATCGACATTTTTTTTTGTTGATGGGTAATGTTCTGTCCCTCGCCAGCCGCTCCCATGCCGTAACCTTTAATGGTTTTGGCAAGAATGACCGTGGGGGTTCCCTGGTGCTCAGTGGCCTCGGTGTAGGCTGCAAATACTTTTTGAGGATCATGCCCGCCTCGGTTCAAACGCCAGATCTCTTCATCGGTATAATTTTCTACGATTTTCTTTAATTCGGGGTATTGACCAAAGAAGTGATCACGCACATAGGCGCCATCATTGGCTTTATAGGCCTGATAGTCGCCGTCTACACATTCTTCCATTCTTTTTTGCAATAAGCCCTGATCATCACGAGCCAGTAAAGGATCCCAACGGCTGCCCCAGATAACTTTAATCACATTCCAGCCTGCACCGCGAAATATACCCTCCAACTCCTGGATGATTTTACCATTGCCCCTGACCGGCCCATCCAGACGTTGCAGGTTACAGTTCACCACAAAAATGAGGTTATCGAGTTTTTCACGGGCAGCGATGGATAAGGCGCCTGTTGATTCAGGCTCATCCATTTCCCCATCACCTAGAAATGCCCAGACTTTTCGGCCTTCAGCCTTGATCAATCCTCTGTTTTCGAGATATTTTAAAAACCTTGCCTGGTAAATGGCCTGTAAAGGGCCCAAGCCCATGGAAACGGTTGGGAATTGCCAGAAATCAGGCATCAGCCAGGGATGAGGATAGGAAGACAAACCTTCGCCATTCACTTCCTGTCTGAAATTAGCCAATTGCTTCTCAGTGAGTCGGCCTTCAAGAAACGCTCGGGCATAAATACCTGGCGATGAGTGCCCCTGTATGTATAGCAAATCCCCGCCGTTATCACCATTTGGACCCTTAAAAAAATAATTAAAGCCAATTTCATACAAGGTTGATGCAGAGGCATACGACGCGATGTGGCCGCCAAGCTCAGGCGCATATTTACCGGCTCTTAATACCATCGCAACTGCATTCCATCTAATGAGCGCATTGATTCGCTTGCCCATGCCCTGATCTGGCGGCATCGATTTTTCTTTAAGCGTTGACAGTGTATTTCTATAAGGGGTAGTGATGGTTTGGGTCAAATTTAACCCTTCGATATTTGCTTTTTTTATTAATTGTTTAAGAATAAAATCAGCCCGATCTTTACCATCTGCGGCAAATACAGATTGAAGCGCATCCAGCCACTCTTGCGTTTCAACAGGATCAATATCTTTTTTAGTGCCATTATTAGTGCCATTTGTCATGAACAAATTCCTCGTCAATCAATAGTATCTCAGCAGCAGGTAGCTGCTGCTTTCAGTTGTTTATTAATCACGCCGCTGCAAGACTGTATGCAGATATTCAAATCGGCACAACAGTTACAGCTTACTTTGCGGCATTGTAGTGGATCACGATAAGAATTCATATCTCGCGCTATAAATCCACCTTTGACACATTCTTCATGAATATATTTTTGAAAATTCTTCCCTGCAGTCTGCGTAGATTTAATTTTACAGTTGTGACAGTTGTTTGTGCAGCTCGCTGCACAGGAAGCATATTGCTTCTGGCATGATAGCTTGCAGACCGCAATCGATTTAGTGCCTGTAGCATTTTTTGTATAAATATCATGATTAGCACATCCACCCAGTAAAGAGAGTAGTAAACAACAGAGTAAAATATTTTTCATAGTGTTTTGCTCATTATAATGAATCTTGTTTATTTTATTAACCTGTTGCAGCTATAACCATGATGCCAAGGTAAACAAAGCCAAAAGGACCAAAAACACAATCACGGAATGCTCGACAAGGTTTTCCGCAGCGGCAATGGATACTTGCTCATCTTCTTTACTTCTCAAACTGGCCAGACCACAATTTTTTAGCAGCGTCTCGTTCTCCGCTGGTGCAGCGATTAAATGTTGTGATAAATGATGAAGTCCACGCTGGAAATTACCAACGAGCATATAGAGAATGACGGTTAACCGTGCGGGTAGCCAATCGAATATCGCAGTCAGTTGTTCAGCCTGCCTGGCGCTTGGATCAAAGTTTTGGCAAAGAGATACCGTTCGGTATACGATGATTCCTAAAGGTCCGGTTAAAATATACCAGAACAATACAGCAAAAAGCTGTCCATTTACATCAGCCAGATATTTATCAGGCGTCGCCGGTGTTTTATCAGGCGTTTCACTGATGGGGTAGAATGGATTTTGCGGGCCCAGGCAATAATATAAAATAATAATATGTAGAATCAAGCCGGTAAAACCAAACACCAGATCCTCAAATATCCAAAGGATTAATGCTAAAGAAATAAATAGGGGCAGAACCATCAAGGCAATAACGAGCCAGGGGGATTGGTGAATATTTAATTTTTTAGCATGATTCAAAATGAGTTGATAATACTCCTTAAACCAGTTGAAGCGGTTTAAGGAAACCGCGTGAATCAAGTATCTTTCACTGAGCAGGCATAACACAATGACAAGTAATTTCATTTTTAATCCTTCTGCATTTTATCCGTTAAAGCAATGGGAGTAGGGTATTTCAATACTACAAGGTACGATGACACAATAAATGTCAGTATTGTAGCTGCCTGAATCAAATTTGCAGCCACATCCGAGATAAGTTTAGTACTTAATGCAATAGATGCAACCAGCAAGGAAAATTCACTGGCCTGCCCCAAGCGAAAACCGACTTCTTTGGAGATCTGCTTTTTCTCGCCTGCTGAGTAGAGTAAAGCCCAGAAACTCAGAGGTTTTAATGTCAACATTAAAGCTGCCAGCAGGCTTGCAGGAATAATCACCTGAGAGGCGTAGCTGAAATTAAAGGTCGCGCCCACTGAAAAGAAAAACAGCACAAGAAAAAAGTCGCGTAAAGGCTTAAGGCTTTCGGCAATGAACAAGGATATGGGACTTGAAGCCAGAGCGACCCCTGCGACAAACGCACCTATGTCTTCTGAAAGACCCATTTTCTGAGCCAGAACGGATAAACCGAGGCACCAGGTAATTGACAGCAAAAAAACATACTCCTGTGTTCTGTCAAACCGGGCCAGCAATTTAAGCAAGACATAGCGTTCTACGGCAAAAGCAAACAGGATTAATGCAGGCAATGCTATCAACACCAATAAGAGATCATTGAACCCGAAGGGTCCGCCCTGCCCTGCACCATTAATTAATATCAGAATGATAATGGCTATAACGTCTTGCATCAGCAAAACGCTGATCATCACTTCACCCGTATGCTGGTGATGCAGTATGGTTGTAGGTAACAGTTTCAATCCGATAATGGTACTGGAAAACATCATTGAGGCGCCAAGAACAAGCGACTCAGTAACCGTCAGACCAAACCAACGACCGATTAAATAGGACGTTCCAGCAAATAGCAAAGAACTGGCCAATGCAACCCAGGTGACCTTTTTTAACATGTGAACCAGATTTTGCGGTTGCAGATGAAGGCCGAGCAAAAACAGCAAAAATACGATGCCCATATCGCCAACCTGCCGGACGATGGCTACATCTGATACCCAACGGAGACCCCAGGGACCCAATATTGCACCAAGCAGGATGTAGGCGACCAATAACGATTGCCTGGTATAGAGCGCAATTGTTGATAAGACTGCGGCTCCACCAAAGATTAAAAAAATCGTGTTAAAAACCAAACCATCATGCATAGCTGCGTTTCCATCTGTTAATCAAACCGGTTTATAATGACTTCCTATAAAATTTATAGTGATTTTATGCAAGGCCTGCAATTTTGCCAAGAAATATTTATGTTTTATCACTGTTTTCCTGATGTTGAAAAAATTTTGAATATAATATCTTGTCATCATATCATAGATTTATAAATCCTAAAAAAAATTAGAATAAGATGTTTGGAACGTTATTGCGGTTTTAAATGAGACAGTCAAATCACCCTGTGATCAACAGATGTTTAAAAAAATAATGGATTCATATTCTGGTAAAGCAATGCATCGAGATTACCTGCTTTTAATCAACCATCAGGATATATCTTTCTGACGTAGATTAAACTGCAGCTTTTGCCAACGTCTTGAGCGACTGGTCTTATCAATAACCTCACCGGCTAGCTGCCCACAGGCGGCGTCAATATCATCCCCTCGGGTTTTACGAGTAATGGTGTTAATCCCTTTAGCAACCAGTTTATTGCGAAAAGCGTCGATAACGGATTGGCTGGAGCGCTCATACTGTGTCATTGGAAAAGGATTAAATGGAATAAGGTTAACTTTTGCGGGAACGTTACTTAATAATTTAATTAATTGATCAGCGTGTTCAGGCTGATCGTTTACACCCTTGAGCATAACATATTCAAAAGTGACCTTACGCTTCGGTTCGTCTTTAAAGTAGTTTTTGCACATAGCCATTAACTGGGCTAGAGGGTACTTTTTATTTATCGGTACTAGGACATTTCTTAACTCATCATTGGGTGCATGCAAGGAGACTGCCAATGAGACCGGACTGATGGCTTTTAAACGCTCCAACTCTGGAAGCACTCCCGAGGTACTCAGGGTTACTCTTTTTTTAGCCAGGCCATAAGCATTGTCGTCCATCATAATATCCATGGCTGCAACCACATTATCAAAATTAAGCAAAGGCTCGCCCATACCCATCATCACGACATTGGTGATATGTTTATCATGGCGTTTGTTTTCGTCAGACAATGCTCTGACAGCTATCCAGACCTGACCTATAATTTCAGCGGTGGATAAATTTCGATTAAAGCCTTGTTTGCCGGTAGAACAAAAACTGCAATTCAGGGCGCAGCCTACCTGCGATGAAACACACAGTGTACCGCGGCTTGCTTCAGGAATGTATACGGTTTCG
>JAGXGR010000034.1 GCA_024636645.1 Legionella sp. | reverse complement strand
TAAACAGTTAATGGAGAATTTTAACTGTACCACTACTTCAACTGTTCCGCTTCCTGACGGTCGCGGCTCGGATCAACGGTCAAAACCAAAGGGAAATGGCGCTAGGCATTCTTGTTCATACAGTCAATAATCTCCTGGATATCGTTATCCAGCGGCAGAACATGCGCCGAGTTTTTTAACCAGTGAATGGTTGTATGGTCCTTTCTTGCAAACAGTGCCCCCACCCGTTGGCTGTTGACAACAATATCATGACAACCGAGAAACACATCCACAGGGCAGGAAGGGGGCATATAATGAAAATCATTAATAAAAGATAAAATTTCAATCACTGTTTCTATAGGCAGGCGGCGATAGGAGATTTCCGTATGCTCTGGATTAACAATATTACCTGCGGCATTTCTTATCTGGCGAAAGCCTAGAAAGTGCAAGGTTTTGGCAAGTTTTAAAGAGGTTGTCATATGCAAACGCAAGCGAAGCGCTGGCGCCAGCAAATACATGTGATTGAACTGATGATGCTGGCTTAAGGCACAAGCCAGTAAACCCCCTAGTGATAAACCCAGAACATCCACTCGTTTATATTCTCGCATCACCTCTTCGCAAGCCGCGTTGGCGGCAGTCAACCAGTCACTGGCTGTTATCTTTGAAAAACGCGCTATGGAATCAGCATGCCCAGGCAATACCGGGCAGATAATGGCATCATAATGTTTGATATGAGGAATGAGGTCGCGATAGACAGCAGGTGATGAAGTAAACCCATGAAGCATAAGCAATGCGCGGTTTTTTCCCTTGCCAGTGATACGGACAGGCTGCATCAAATCAATCATCTCATCACTGACAGCATCCAGTTGCCTGCCACAATACATATGCCGAAAATCATCTCTTATCATTGCCATCCCTATACGTATGAAAAAGTCATTAAAAAAATCAATACTCATTATCAAATTGTATACCAGATAGTGATATTATTTATAATCTTTATCAATGTATATGACAAGAATTCTGTCATGCTCCGTACTTCTTTGTAATGGGATGTCATAAAATAACGCGCGGCCGTGCAGGGCAAGAGCATCAAAGTTTAAACAGAGACTGTAGGGTGGCGCAAAGCGCAGCGTGCCCACCATGGTGGCAGAAGAACTCGACCGGTGGGCACGTCGCTACGCTCCTTTGCGCCACCCTACGTTGCCATGCTCTGTTTTTAAACTTTGATCCTCTTGCCCTGCGCGACCGTGGGCTAAGGTATATATTTTGTACTTTTTTGTGCTAAACTTATATTAAATCTTAAATTAATTTAAAGGTTAAAAATTATGGCCATGAGTGCCGGGAAAGACACACAAACAAGCATGACAAGCGTAATGGATGATGAGGATACTGCCAACGCGTTCGATGAACAGTCGGAGAATTCAAAAGAAAAAGATCAAAATAAAGAGTTGATGATGTCAGCAGCCAAAATGTACATGGGAATGCCACCATAAAACCAACTTGCAACATACACAAGCTGGTTTTTCTTAACAATCATTAATCGTGCATTTTCGTTCGACTTCAAGCTTCTAACAGCTTATGTGGCATGCTTTCAATACGTCCTGCCTGAGTGACGAGCACATAGTTTAGTTTGCGCTGCAACTCGGAAATACTGTCTGAGCCTGCATACGTTAAGCCTGAACGCAGTCCGCCAGCGATATCTGCAATGATGAGATCCTGATTATCACGGTAAGGGACTTCGGTAGCAACGCCTTCTGCTGTTTTCCATTCATGCATTTGGCCAAGGAATTTTTCCTGGGCTTCACGGGAAGCCATTCCGCGATAACGCTTGACCTTGCTGCCGTCTTCTTTTTCAATGACCTTGCCTGGCGTAGGCGCAGTACCTGCCAGCATACCGCCTAGCATGACAAAATCGGCACCAAAGGCCAGGGCTTTGACGATATCACCAGAAGTTTTTATCCCGCCATCGGCAACAATGGAGCGATCGGTTCGGGCGCAGTCCTGAATACAGGTCAGCATGGGGACGCCAAATCCTGTCTTGATACGGGTGCTGCAAACAGAGCCGCCGCCAATACCTGCCTTGATAATATCCGCACCGCAGGAAGCCAGGTAATCCGATCCAGCATAAGTCGCCACGTTACCTGCCATGATGCACTGGTTTTTGAGAAGTTTGCGCAGGCCTTTGAGCGTTTTACCAACATATTTGGCATGCGCGTGTGCCACATCAACACAGAAATACTCAGCGCCTGCATCGCGCAACGCTTCGGCGCGGCTCAATTCCGCCTCGGAACAACCAACGGATACAAATACCTTGCCCTTGCAGCGTTTAAATTCTGCAATGTTATCTTCAACGCTCAAGAAGCGATGCAAAACACCTATGCCGCCTTTGGATTGCATAAAATTAGCCATGGCACTTTCGGTGATAGTATCCATATTGGAACTCATCACTGGCAAATCCAGGCTGAGTTTACCGAGGCGATCGCTGATGGAGGTATCCACCACACGCCTTGACTCATGGTGGTTGTATGAAGGAATAAGTAACACATCATCAAAAGTGATGGCTTGGTTATGCATGGTATTTACCTCTTATTGGCGCGATTAGTTACAAGTTCTCAGCAGCATAATAAGCCAACCTCGAACGCTCACCGCGTGTCAGGGTCATATGGGCACTATGCTCCCATGATTTAAAACGATCCACTGCAAAGGTTAATCCAGAGGTGGTCTCGGATAAATAAGGGGTATCAATCTGCTTGATATCACCCAGGCAAATAATTTTACTCCCAGGACCCGCTCGAGTCACCAGTGTTTTGATTTGCTTGGACGTCAGATTCTGAGCTTCGTCTATTATAATATAACGGTTAAGAAAAGTACGGCCCCGCATGAAATTTAATGAACGAATTTTAATCTTATTCTGCAAAAGATCGGCCGTTGCATGGCGACCGAAGCTGCCTCCCTCCTGAGAGCCGTGAAGCACTTCCAGGTTATCCATCAAAGCGCCCATCCAGGGTGTCATTTTTTCTTCTTCCGTTCCCGGTAAGAATCCGATATCTTCCCCGACAGGAATGGTCACCCGGGTCATTAAAATTTCATTGTAGCGATTCTGATCGAGCACCTGTGTCAAGCCAGCCGCTATGGTTAACAGGGTTTTACCTGTTCCTGCTGTGCCCTGGAGGCTGACAAAATCAATGTCTGGATCCAGTAACACATTCAAAGCAAAGTTTTGCTCGCGGTTTCTTGCATTGATGCCCCATACGGCATGCTTGCCTTGCGTGTAATCTTTAACCAACTGAACGACGGCAGTTCCGTCGTCAATTTTTTTCACTAAAGCCTGAAACTCATTATTTGCGGTACACAAACAATCGTTAGGATTCCACTGACTGATTAAAGGGCCTGTCACCCGGTAAAAAGTTTTACCGTTTTCCTGCCAGGCTTCCATGTCCTTGGAGTGATTGTCCCAGAAGTCATCGTCCAGTAAATGCATCCCGCTATGCAATAAATCAACGTCCTGCAAGACCTGATCATTATAGTAATCTTCAGCAGGAATGCCCAGTATGCCAGCTTTAATCCGCAGGTTTATATCTTTGGAAATGATAATCACATGCTTTTCATTGACATATTTTTTTTGCAGACCAAGGGCTGTACCGAGGATAGTATTATCGACTTTATTGCCTGGCAGTGACGGGGCTTGTATCTGATCAAACTCATCGGTCTGAAAAAACAGCCGTCCGGAATGAATGCCTTTTTCGCCATTCGCATAACTGGGTATGGGCAGGCCTTGAACGACCATGTCATGGGTGGAGTGGTTCATTAAATCAACCAGCATACGGTTCGTTTGACGAACGTTTCTGGCCAGTTCAGACATCCCCGTTTTATGATTGTCCAGTTCTTCAAGCACCACCATGGGCAGATAAATGTCATGCTCTTCGAAACGATAAATCGCACTGGGATCATGCATCAGAATATTGGTATCTAAAACAAAAAGTTTACGCAAATTTTTATCCATGATTTCATCCTATTCAACTGGATTTTTAGTCATTATCAGGCTTTAAACAGCCATCATCCCTGGTATTGAAATTTATTTCACTAAGCCCGCCAAGGTGGATAACACCTCCTCTACATGACCTTTCACCTTCACTTTACGCCATTGTGCTCGCAATATGCCATCCGGATCGATTAAAAAAGTACTGCGTTCAACACCCATGGCCTGTTTGCCGTACATGGATTTCATTTTTATAACATCAAACAATTCACAAAGGGTCTCATCATTATCCGATATCAATTCGAAGGGAAAATCCTGTTTGGCCTTAAAATTTTCATGAGAGCGAAGGCTGTCACGGGATATGCCGAATACTTCAGCGCCCAATTGCTGAAATTTTTCATAATTATCACGAAAATCCTGCCCTTCTGTGGTACAGCCTGGCGTTGCATCTTTTGGATAAAAATACAAGACCAGCCATTTGCCTTCATAATCACTCAGCTTCCCATGAGCGTTGCCGGTTGCATTGAATTCAAAATCTTCTACTTTATCACCCACATTCATTATTTTCTCCAAATCCAAACCGCTTTATTTATATAATGCCATTTTATTTCAAATTGTTACATACCCCATTTCTCAAAAGCATCGCAAAGGGTTATAATGCTTGTTTTTGTTCCCCCAAAGGTGTCTTATGAGCAGCAAAGGTCAGAAAAGCGCTACCATAGCGACCAATAAAAAAGCACGCTTTGATTTCTTTATTGAAAACGAATTCGAAGCAGGCGTTGCGCTGGAAGGCTGGGAAGTTAAAAGCCTGCGTGAGGGAAAAATCAATTTGTCTGATGCACATGTGATTATAAAATACGGCGAGGCATTTTTATTAGGCGCTCAAATCCAACCCTTGCCTACGGCGTCAAGCCATCTCAATCCTGATCCAATCCGTACACGCAAGTTATTATTAAACCGCAAGGAATTAAATGTGTTGATAGGCAGCGTCGAAAGACAGGGCTATACTATTGTGCCTTTATCGCTGTATTGGAAGCGCAACAAAGTCAAAGCCAAAATTGCATTGGCCAAAGGCAAGAAATCACATGACAAAAGAGAGACCGTCAAGGATAGAGACTGGCAGCGGGATCGTTCAAGGATAATGAAAAAGCTACGTTAGTTCCAGGCATTCCAACGGCTCTTGAAAAAAAACATGCTCTTAATTTTTCCTTAATGTTATTAAGTTATACTATTGCATGATTTAAACGAGAATGTTGATCATCAATGCCTTTGAAACTTTTAAGCCAAACTTTATTTGCCGATACAAATACCCTGGCAGAGAACCTCGATAATGCCTGGGGCATTTATCAAAGTGACACCCACTCTGAATATCATCGGCGACAGGCGCTCGATTATTTGTGTTTTGTCTTTGATTTAAGATTTTTCGACGAGACCTTAAATGAACAAATCCTCCGTTTAATGGATAAACGAAATCGCTATAAAGAAGCCAATCCTGAATACATTCCCAACTTGAGTCCCTTGGCACGTTTTTTAACGCCTGAAAAAAGAGGCGCCTATATTACTGAAAGATCGGGTTTTTTCAAGGATATTGATCTGCAAAACCTGCATTATCAAAAAGAGATTCTTGATATCAGCAATGAAGGCAAGCAATCTGATGCTTATCGTTTAATCCGACTTTTATCGGCCCGCGACAGAGCAGCCAAGCGAGTACTTATCTATCAAGGGTTATTTTATAAAAAGGGCCAGTTATGTGATACAACGAACGGTTCATCCCATGGTAAATCAGGCTATTGTGCTTTTACACTCAATTTGAATGGTGAGATATCACTTTTTAACCATTTTGATGGCGAGCATAACAACCTGGTGCATAGCTCCACAAATTCTGGTGCGGTTGTTTTCAACGCCGGTGAATTAAGCATAAAAAACGGCCAATTGCTTACTATCACCACTTACAGCGGCCATTATCGACCGACATTATTTAATGTCTATCGGACTCTGGAATATTTTATTGAGAAAGGTATTGATATAAGTCAGGCTAAAATTATAACTGAGCTTAATCCTAAGGATAATCATCTGAATGATTTATTCCCTCAAGTGACCATAAAAAAATCTCGCCGCCTATTACCTCCTTCGGAATTTAATGCCTCTCAATTTTTTAAAATAATAAAAGAAAGACTGGATAGCGCGTTATCAAACATTGGAAAGGATACACAGGATTATCAAACAAGATCTTTAAAAACCATTCTATTTAACTTAAAAGATGTAATAACTTGCTCTGATTTAACCGATTCCAGAAAAAAAATCGCCCGGAATATCCAGACGTTGATCAAGCAAAAGGGGCAACATATCACTGACGCCTCGGGTAAAATAAATTACAGGGTATTGGATGAGGTTATTTGCCAGTTGGAAAAATACAAACATGACAATGAGCAATTATCTTTGCGATGCCATAAACAAAAAGACAATGGACGGCTTCATCAAAAATTAACCGAGCAACTGGCCTGGGCAAATTCAATCCGACAGTTCTCTGGCCCCTTTACGCCTCTGGAACATCAGCAGTTGCAATCAATATACTGATGCATTGCCGAGCTAATTTTTTTCAGGCAATTGAGGATAAACACGCTTTAATTCTTTATCGATGGCCACTCTGTCATCAAAAACAAAACAATGCCCTTGCCAGAGGGATTGTTCCTCAGGGGTTTGCTGTAAATAATTAATGATACCGCCTTGCAAGTGATAGACCTTTTCAAACCCCATATTTTTTAAATAGGAGGTCGACTTTTCACAGCGAATGCCGCCAGTGCAGAACATAGCAATTTTCTTGTCCTTCTTATCCTTTAAATGTTGCTCAACATAGTTTGGAAACTCGCGAAAATTTTCAATGTCAGGATTGATGGCGTTTTTGAAGCTGCCTAATTCATATTCATAATCGTTGCGTGTATCTACAACTACGACGTCAGGATCTGCCAGCAATGCATTCCACTCTTCAGGATTTAAATAATCACCCACCTTGTCAGTCGGGTTTACCTCGTTAACGCCCATGGTGACAATTTCCTTACGTAATTTTACTTTGGATTTGTCAAAAGGGTTTTTTTCATCAAAGGTTTCTCTGAATTGCAAATCTTCAAAACGGCTATCTGCTCTTAAAATGGCATAAAAATCATCCATGGCCTGCCTTGAGCCTGCAAAACTCCCGTTAATTCCTTCTTTCGCTAACAGCAAAGTCCCTTTAATATCAAACGCCTGCATTTTGTGCAGCAGGGGTTCGCGCATGTCTTCAAAATCATCCAGATGAACAAATTTGTAAAAGGCCGCAATCACTATATCTTTCATCGTTTTACCTGAAAAAGTTTTATCATCCAGTTGTAGCTGAATCTATAAAATTAAAAAAATTTTTTGAAACTTACCATTTACTCACTATTTAATCAATAGGCATCAATTAAAAGCAGACATTCCGCCGGATATTGCGATGCAACATTGAACAGAGTTGACAAAATTTATATTCAAGGACTACTCTAAATATCTATACAAATCAGTTTTTTGTCAAAGTTCAAGGAGAAACTTATGTCAATCAGCTCACGGATAGGCTACTGGATTTGTTGTGTTTTTTTTCTGGCGTCCCTCAATACACAGGCTGCCACACCCATTAAATCGCTGGTTATTTTTGGTGACAGCCTCTCTGATATCGGCAATACCACCCATCTGCTCAAAAGTTTAAAACAACAAGAGGATCCCTCTTATCTGATACGGCCGGTCAAGGCCTTGGTCATCAATAAAATGATTGACTTCGCAGAAGAATACTACGTGCCAGAAATACTTCTCGAAGAAGGCATCAGCAAGGTCACCTGGTTTTTTGATCATGACGTAGCACCGCTTTTTGCAGATTTGGTCAGCAAAATCAGACGAATACCTGTCATACCGGCAGCGCCTTATTGGAACTCGCGGTATACCAATGGCCGTGTATGGATAGAGTATTTAGCACCGATGTTAAATATCGATAAAGAAGAACAGGCGCATTATTCTAATCGAGCCTTTAGCGGCAGCTGGGCTATGACCTACAATAAACAACTGACTATCTGGAATTTAATCCAGCACCCGCTATTGACTGTAAAATCCTTAATCAACGGCAAGTTAATCCCCCCCAGCCTGGGTTTAAGCGTACAAGCCTATCTGATGGAAACCAGAAAAGTTGATCAGGAAGCGGTTTATTTTGTCTATTCCGGCAGTAACGATTATCTAAATGCTTTGGTATTCAATGATACTTATAACCCGGCTACCATGAGTAAATACATTGATAATGTCATCAATGATATATCCACTTCAGTAAACAAATTATCAAAGGCAGGCGCCAGACGCTTTGTCGTTCTCGGCCTTCCCCACATTGGAAATACACCTATTTTCAATACCACCATGAATAGGCCCATTTTGAATGCCGCAGTTGATCAACATAATCAACGCCTGCAACAACAGGTCACTGCATGGCAGTCTGAATTCAAAGATCATCATTTTATCTACATTGATATCCAGAAATTCTTTGTCAGGGCGTTAAAGGATCCGGTTAAATATAGATTTTCCAATGTTTCGGAGGCTTGTATTGATGTCAAAATTCCAATGCTTGGTCTTATAAGCATTCTTCCATCTACCTTTCGCAATAATTTTATCCTGCAATATGCCCAGGCCATGCAATACCGGCATCCGCATTTCGCACCCGGTGAAAAAAATTATCATGTCTGTGCAACACCGGAAAGCTATCTTTTCTGGGATGCCGTTCACCCCACCACCTGGGCTCATCGACTGCTAGCTTATGAGGTTTGTGAAGAGATGAAATCACAGGGATATGAAGCGCAATGTCTAAACCCGCTGGCATAAAAATAGCCTGCTGACAGATACCCCAACGCTGGCTCCAGGAAAAAGCGGGGGGTATCTTTCCAGGACAAGCACATCAAAGTTTAAAAAGAACACTGTAAGGTGGCGCAAAGCGCAGCGTGCCCACCATAGTGGCAGAAGAACTCGAGTGGTGGGCACGTCGCTACGCTCCTTTGCGCCACCCTACGTGACCATGTTCTGTTTTTAAGCTTTGATGCGCTTGCCCTGGGTATCTTTCTGGCATGCTGGATGTAGAATCATTAACTGTGGCATAATCCTCTGTTTTGCATGATAATTGGCAATTTTTGTAATAACGTCAGGGATTGCATGAGGAGTATATGATATGTGTGGGATTATTGGAGCAGTATCACAACGGGATATCAGCAAGATCCTGATTGAAGGCCTGCGTCGCCTTGAATACCGTGGTTATGATTCTGCAGGGATTGCGGTGATTGATTATCACTCGCGCTTAAACCGCGTCAGAATACAAGGCAAGGTTCAGGCGCTGGCTGATGCGCTGCAAGAAACCGCGGTTTCCGGCCATACCGGTATAGCACACACCCGATGGGCCACTCACGGCAAGCCCTGTGAACTGAATGCGCATCCACATGTGTCTCACAATGAAATGGCCGTTGTTCATAACGGCATCATTGAAAATCATGATCAATTACGTTCTTCACTGAAACAACTGGGTTATGAATTTACCTCAGAAACAGACACCGAAGTGTCAGCGCATTTAATTCACCACCATTTTCAACAAACCGAAAATCTCTTGAAAGCCGTGCAGGCCGCCTGCGCAGAAATGCATGGTGCATTTGCCCTGGGCGTCATTCATCAAAGCAGTCCTGGTGTTATGGTCGCGATTCGCAAGGGCAGTCCCCTGGTGGTCGGGGTCGGGATTGATGAGTATTTTATCGCCTCAGATGCCTTGGCACTCCGTTCATTTGCACAAGCGGTTATCTATCTGGAAGAAGGCGACAGTGTCCATATGACGCATTCATCCCTTCAAGTCTATGATTCGGAGGGTAAAAAAACCGAACGCAAGCTGCTGCCACTGAGTGGCGATAATGAAGCTGTCAGCAAAGGACCTTATCGTCATTTCATGTTAAAGGAAATCTATGAACAGCCCAAGGTGCTTGCCGATACCATCGAAGGACGCATTGCCAGCAAAGAGGTTATCAAAGCCAGTTTCGGTGAAATGGCCAATGGCTTTTTCAGCAAAGTAAAAAACATCCATATCGTGGCCTGCGGCACCAGTTATCATGCAGGCCTTGTTGCCAAATACTGGATTGAATCTTTGGCAGGACTGCCCACCCAGGTGGAAATCGCCAGCGAATACCGTTACCGCGATGTGGTGGTTCCTGAGAACACCCTTTTTATCACCGTGTCTCAGTCAGGGGAAACCGCTGATACCCTGGCGGCTTTGTATAAATCCAAAAAAATGGCTTATCTGGGCAGTCTGGCGATATGCAATGTTGCCACCTCGACAATGGTTCGCGAAGCAGATGCCGTCTTTCTCACCCGTGCCGGGATTGAAATTGGCGTAGCTTCCACCAAAGCTTTCACAACACAGTTGGCTGCTTTTCTGATGCTGACCGCCGCCTTAAGTTCACAAGACAAGGCCAAAGAGGTTTTAGATCAACTCAAAGAATTACCTGCCTGTTGTGAGCGGGTTCTTGCGATGAATCATGACATTGAGGCTCTATCTACCGCCTTTGTGAACAAAGCACACTGTTTGTTTCTGGGCAGGGGCGTGCAATACCCGGTGGCATTGGAAGGGGCTTTAAAACTCAAGGAAATTTCCTATATTCACGCCGAAGCCTATCCTGCAGGCGAGCTCAAACACGGTCCTCTGGCGTTGGTTGACAAAGACATGCCGGTGATTGCTGTGGCGCCTAATGATGAATTGTATGACAAGCTCAAATCCAATTTACATGAAGTCAGCGCAAGAGGCGGGCAGCTCTATGTCTTTGCCGACGACTCCTTTTCCTGGCAGCCCAACGGCGTACAGCTGATTAAAGTGCCCTCCTGCGGCCATTGGGTGGCGCCAATAGTCTACACCATTCCTCTGCAATTGCTGGCCTACCATGTCGCAGTCGCTAAGGGCACGGATGTTGATCAACCCAGAAACCTGGCCAAGTCGGTTACTGTCGAGTGAGGTAGAAATTTAAGCAATTTTCAAGAGAACACTTGCATAATCCCCTTAATTATTGGACTATTATTGTTCGCTCCTGAACAATGCATTTTCAGGAGCGATATCGGCTTTATATGCGATAAAACTCGCATAATACATTTTGATGGGTGTATAATATGACGTTTTTTTACGATGTTTTTACGGGGATGAAATGACTCAACAGAAGTTAGGAGCTGCAGCACAAATTGCTCAGGAACTTAAAGTCCGGGTAGCTCAGGTTGAAGCCGCTATCCGATTAATGGATGAAGGCGCGACAGTTCCTTTTATAGCACGCTACCGAAAAGAAGCCACACAAGGTCTTGATGACACACAGCTTCGCCTTCTTGAAGAGCGCTTGCATTACATTCGTGAACTTGATGATCGACGTGAAGTCATTCTTAACTCTATTCGCGAACAGGAAAAGTTAACCCCTGAACTTGAGCAAAGCATTCTGGCAGCAGATACCAAGTCCCGTCTGGAAGACTTGTATTTACCCTATAAACCCAAGCGCCGTACCAAGGCCATGATAGCCATAGAGGCAGGACTGGAGCCTTTGGCTCTTGCCCTTTTAAATGATCCCACGCTTGATCCGCAGTCTCATGCCGCAACGTTTCTTAACAGCGAAGCAGACATCAACGATGCCGATACCGCCCTGGAGGGCGCAAAGCAGATCTTGATGGAGCGTTTTTCTGAGGATGCCGCATTAATTGATACACTGCGCGAGCATGTATGGCAACACGGCATCATCCAGTCTGCAGGCCGTGCTAAAAAGAAAGAAGCCAAAAGCAAATACCTTGATTATTTTGAATACGCTGAAGCCATTAAAAAAATACCATCACACCGAGCCCTTGCCCTTTTTCGTGGTCGAAGAGAAGGTGTCTTGCAGCTTACATTGAACCTTCCCGAACAGGATGCCGATTATGGTGAACAAACGATTGCCACGCATTTTAATATCAAAGATCAACAAAGACCGGCCGACCACTGGCTGATTGATACGGTCCGCATGACCTGGAAAATCAAACTGTTTACCAAAATCGAAGTTGAATTGCTGGCCAGGCTGCGTGATCTGGCGGATGAGGAAGCGATTAAAGTCTTTACCAGTAACCTTCGTGATTTGCTGCTGTCAGCCCCCGCGGGTGCTAAAGTCACCATGGGACTTGATCCGGGCATCCGTACCGGTGTAAAGATTGTCGTTGTGGATGTCACAGGAAAACTGCTTGATTACAGCACGGTATTCCCCCTGGCACCGCACAACGAATGGCATCAGTCCATTGCAGAACTGGCGAAGCTGGCTGCAAAACATCATGTCAATATCATCAGCATCGGTAACGGTACCGGTTCTCGTGAGACAGAGCGTCTGGTCACTGATTTAATGAAAATGTATCCCGATTTGCATCTGGATAAATTACTGGTCAGTGAGGCAGGTGCTTCTGTGTACTCCGCTTCTGAAATTGCGGCCAAAGAATTCCCTGATGTTGACGTCTCGATAAGAGGTGCGGTATCGATAGCCAGGCGACTGCAGGATCCACTGGCGGAACTGGTGAAAATTGAACCTAAATCCATCGGTGTCGGCCAATATCAACATGACGTCAACCAGACGCGTTTGGCCAGAAGCCTTGATGCCGTCGTTGAAGATTGCGTGAATGCGGTTGGCGTCGATATCAATACCGCCTCCCAGGCTTTATTGACACATGTTTCGGGATTAAATGAAGGACTGGCAAAAAATCTGGTGCTCTACCGGGACGAACATGGCTCTTTCACTAACCGCGAGCAACTGAAAGCCATTGAGCGTATCGGTGAAAAGACCTTCCAGCAGGCCGCAGGCTTTTTACGCATCAGTCAAGGCGATAATCCGCTTGATGCTTCAAGCGTTCACCCCGAGTCTTACCCTCTGGTTGAAAGAATTCTGGCCGATAAACAACTCAGCATCAATGATTTGATTGGCAACAAGCAAGCACTCTCTTCTATACAGCCCGAAAACTATGTGGATGAAACCTATGGCTTAAGCACGGTTAGAGATATTCTGAAAGAGCTTGAAAAGCCAGGACGTGATCCAAGACCTGAATTTAAAACGGTACAATTTAAAGAAGGCGTTGAAGACATTAAGGATTTACATGAAGGCATGCTGCTTGACGGCGTGGTCTCCAATGTCACCAATTTTGGCGCCTTTGTAGACGTAGGCGTTCATCAGGATGGACTGGTCCATATTTCTGAAATGACCTATCAGTTTATCAATGATCCGCGAACGATAGTAAAAGCAGGCCAAATTGTTAAAGTAAAAGTAAAGGAAGTGGATAAAGAACGTCGACGCATTGCCTTGACCATGAAGCTCGATGAAAGCAAAAATGTCACCCTGGTAAAAAAAGATAAAAGCCAGGCTGCTGTAGAACCTAAAAGACATTCAGCAGGTAAAGCCACCAAAAAACAGAAACCGACGCCCGCAAAACCTGCCGCTGTCAGTCAGAAAAAGCCCACCTTCAATACGGCTATGGCTGATGCGCTGTCCAAATTGAAACGAGGTTCAGAATAATGGCCGAACCCAAAGGGGAATTAACCATCCAAACCCTGCCCATGCCTGCTGATACCAACGCCAACGGTGATATTTTTGGCGGCTGGCTGGTCTCACAGATGGACTTGGCAGCCGGTGTTCTTGCCAAGAAAATTTCCAAGGGGCGGGTGGCTACAGTCGCCATTGATTCCATGAGCTTTTTGAAACCTGTTCGCGTGGGAGATCTTATC
>JAGXGR010000033.1 GCA_024636645.1 Legionella sp. | reverse complement strand
CCCTTGGCCTACTCGAACCTACCCGTCGCCGTAGCCCGTAAGGAGCGGAGCGTATTACGGGGCGATGGTCAATGAGCAGCATTAATTCCGCGCAGGCGGGGACCCATCCACAAAGATAGCACATGCCATGCTATGAATGGATCCCCGTCTGCGCGGGGATGACATTGAATATATGAGAGTTGCACCCCTTGGTCTTGGATTAGGGTGTATAAAAAATTCAGGGGCGTTGCCTAGTAAGAAAAGCCGGCTGCCGCGTGGAAATGTTCTTGTGAATGATCTTCTGGAATGTGTAGACTTTCCAGGGTTTGCCTGATGCTGTCGAGCTGTTTATCGATGTGTTGCTGATGTTCTTCATGGCAAAGGATTTTGAGCGTACTATAAACCTCTTGTATTTCGTTTAACAAATCAATCTTCATATCGACATATGGTAAAGAACCAATTTTTACAAGAAGTTGATCTAATTCAGTCCAATTACTAAAAGAGCCGGTTTCTGTTTCAGCGGCGGTGTTTAAGTTTGCAATTTCAAGTGAAAGCATTGAAAATTGTATTTTACGGCTCATGGAGCGTGGCGGTTTAAATAGCAGCATAGAATATCTCAAATGTTAAAACCTGAAATGTATAAAAATCATCCATGGCTGTCAACCCTTATTTTCTCAAGGGGATCATTTGTTCCGAGAGGTATCCACAGAGTGTATTAAAATGAATTATACTTAAGTAAAATAATAAGCAAGAAGGATGGTGAAGGCCGGCATGTTAATCAATATTATAAATCGCTATTGGCAACTGACCACATTTCGCGAGTCCCCGGAAAATACAGCTTATTCGCCATTGCTTATGGTTTTGTTTGCCGTAATTTTTTCAATACTGATAGTCTTTCAATGGCATCTAATAGAAATCAAACCGCCAGTATCCGTTATTACTTCAATATACATTGCCATAAGTCTTGTTTTATCTTACTGGATCTATAGCTATGCTTTACTGAAAGCATTGGGTTTAACCTCCCGTATAGTTCAAACATTGACCTGTTTGTGGGCCAGTCATGTTATTATCCATTTATTGGCCATTCCTTTATTGGTCACCACACCTTACCTGGTAAAAGCGGACATCAACAATCCTTTGGTATTATTTCTCGGGATAGTTTATTTTTTTATCAGCGTGGGACTGTCCATCTGGCAATTTTTAATCACTGCACATATTTACCGTCTCTCATTAAACATTTCTTCTTTGCAATCTTTGCTTGCCAGTTTAGGATTACTGGCTATAAATATATTAACGGTTTCATTATGGCGGTAAATATGAAGCATTTACATCTTCTCGGGTTAAGCGGGACATTCATGAGCGGGCTTGCCCTGCTGGCTCGCGAAGCAGGTTTTAAGGTGACAGGCAGTGATGAAAAATGCTATCCGCCTGTCAGTGATCTACTGAAAGAAAAAGGCATTGAATGGGTGGAAGGGTATACAGACAGCCATTTAGCGCTTGAGGCCGATACGGTTATCGTCGGTAATGCCATGAAACGTGGCATACCGGTGCTTGAAGCGGTACTTGAGCAAGGCGGGCATTATACCTCTGGCCCACAATGGCTGGCTGATAATATATTGCATGATTATCAGGTGATAGCCATTGCAGGCACACACGGTAAAACAACCACAACCTCCATGTTGGCCTGGATTCTTCATCAGGCAGGCCTGGATCCTGCTTTTTTAATTGGTGGTGTGGCCCGTAACTTCAACAGTTCTGCCTGCTTGGGCCGGGGTAAATATTTTGTTATTGAAGCCGATGAGTATGACAGTGCTTTTTTTGATAAACGCCCCAAATTTATGCATTATCGGCCGCGCATTGCTGTTTTAAATAATCTTGAATTTGATCATGCAGATATATATCCGGATCTTGAAAGCATCAAATCACAATTTCATTATTTAATCAGAACCGTTCCTTCCAGCGGTACCCTCATCATGCCGGCAGCTCACCCGGCACTGGCTGATGTTTTATCCAGAGGGCAATATTGCCATGTGGAAAAAACCCTGGTGTCAGGAACCGATGCAGACTGGTCAGCGCTGTTATTGGATGATGCCGGTCACTCGTTTGCAGTTTATCATCATGGCAAAGCCGTGGCAGAAGTCAACTGGTCTTTGATTGGCAAATTTAATGTTGAAAACGGCTTGTCTGCGATAGCCGCGAGCTTCCATGCGGGTGTCGCTCCCCAAACGGCAGCGCTGGCTTTGAAAGACTATCAGCCGGTGAAAAGACGGCTGGAATTGAAGTCGAATCTTATGGGCATCAGTGTGTATGATGATTTTGCTCACCATCCAACAGCCATTGCCAGTACCATAGACGCTTTAAAGACCAGCAAAAGACAGACTCGGATATTGGTAGTGATGGAATTTGCTTCCTATACCATGAAAACCGGAAACCATAGTGCACAGATGACCGAGGCACTGGCATTATGTGATAAGGCTTTTATTTTACGTCCTACAGGATTTTCACTGGAAAATGAGACGAAACATTGGCCGTTTGATTATGCTTTACTGAATGATACCGATGAAATTCTTATGGAGGTTTTAAATGAAGCCCAAGAGGGTGATGCCATCTTGATCATGAGTAATCGTGGCTTTGATAACATTCACCAAAGAATAATCGAAGGCATTGAATCCAGGCAAGAAAATTAAAAAAATCAATGTGCTTGATCCAACGGTTCCGCTTCCTAACGGTCGCGGCTCGGATTTCCTGCGTAGAGATTGCAACCGGATTTTCTACGTAGCGATTGCAACCGAGCCGCGACCGTTAGGAAGCGGAACAGTTAGAGGGCTGCATTAAATATTCTGTTTTTGTGTTCAAATACTCGAGCTCTGGCTCTTTTCCCAGATATCGTGTACAGGCGTGTTGTGTCCATCGTTGCCATCCAACTGTTCCGCTTCCTCACGGTCGCGGCTCGGATTTCCTACGTATATAGTCAATTATAAATTATAATATTTCACAATGCTTTTAGCATTTAATTTATAATCCTTGAAAAAGGAACTTTTAATTTCACCAGAGACACGGACATAATCACCAGACTTTAATTTTAAATAGCCTTTATTATCTAAAGGGTTACGTATCAAATCGCTGGTATCTACAACCAGCTGCGTATTCAGGCCGGTTTCTAATGTAAACTCTCGGCCGGTTATACTTTTGACACGACCGTATACCGTTGCTGTATCAAGTGCTATCGGGGTCACTACAGAATAGCTGGAATAAGCAGGATCTTCTTCATCAATGGCACTAGAGACAAACGTTGTATCCAGGTATTATCCTTTTTTAAATGAGGCTCAACAGCCAATGCATAATGAGTCATTAACATTGCGAATAAGCTAAAAATACAAATTTTGAATCCTTTCATGATCTGTATCTCCTGAAATGGTTAACTTAAAAAAACCAGTACGGCGTTTCACAGATTCTGACTTTTAAAAATACGTTTCTTAGCTACATTTTAGTGTAGGTAAGGATTTTTATTTTTGCCAGAATAAATAGTACGCCGTACTACGTTGTATTTTTTAGTTTTCAAGGAAAATCTCATGCTGGTGATTTTCAAAGCTGACGTGTTCCGGACCGTCTTTTAGAATGCTGAATGCAACAAGGTATTTATTCTCAGCCAAAGGCGAATAATCAATCAATTCAGCAACTTCTGTATTTTTATCTACATTAAACACCTTTTGTCCCGGAAAGAGCTTCTCTTCGGTAGATATTTGGAAGTTTTTCAAAACGTGTTTTAATTTGGCTTTGTAATGGGTGCGCGCAATGATTTCCTGACCCTTGTAACAGCCTTTATCAAAGCTGATATAAGTGGAATGCTGCAATCCCAGTCTGTGAGGTAAAAAAAGCCCCCGGGTTTCAGGGTAGATTTCAAAATGCCCTTGAGAGAGGCTTATGTTATGCCAGACAAGAGAGCCACGGTACCTGTCTTGCTCAATAAACGTCTGGAGCAAATCATCTTTGTGACCTGGATTTACAAGCAGAATATAACGCCCTTGACCCAGGTGATAGATACAACCCTCATCCAGCTGCAGCATTTGAAGGGCTTCGTCAGGCAGTGTGCTGCTTGCAAAGGGGATAAGGTCATTATCGTTTTGATAGTAAAAACCATACATCGCAAAATCTTGCGTCGGTTCAAGTGTGACTTTGGAAAACTGAGCGGTCTTGGCCAGTGAAGCGATGGTACTGTCCATCATATCTTCAGGTACATTCAGATAAAGCTTATTATGACAGTAAAATACGTCCATTAAAGCAAGAACTCGTCCTTTCAGGTTGCACATGGCAGCTTGTCGTATCGTATGTTCATTCAACTGATTTAAATCACAGGTTAATTGGCCTTGAAGAAATTCAAGCGCTTTTTCACCTTTGACTTCAACGAGATGCTTATAAGACAGATCAAATAAATAGTTGCGGTTTTTATCGAGACTCAACGCCTGGACCAGAGGGTTAAACAGGGTCAGTTCACGATGATCAATAGAGTAGGTCTGCAGGTTTTTCATGGCGATATCGGTTGCTGTTCACAGGTGGTCTAGTGTATCATCAGCGCTCTTTAAAATCATGATTATCTTGCTTAAATCCGGGTATTATTTAATATGCAGCCTCAACAAAAATCTAAAATCAAATGGCGTTGCCGCAGGGGGATGCTGGAATTGGACTTGTTACTGGAACAATTTGTAGATAAGCATCTGGATGCTATGAGTGAGGAGCAAGTCCTTCTCTTTGAAGATCTATTGCAAAGCAATGATCCCGACTTGTATGCCTGGTTGATGGGCAATGCTGATCCTGTGGATAAAGCCTTGGGAGAGATAATTGAATATATCAGAGCTCAGGATAAGGCTTGATGCCTCGCCTTTGTATTGCCGCTTGTCTATTACGGTTTATTTGTTCTGTGCTTTTTTTGTTTATCAGTCCTCACTTCCTTTACTTATAAAGCTGTGTTTTGCTGTTATTATTTTATGGCAAATGAATCATATTCTCACATACAGAAAACCACACCCCGGCATTGAATCGATACACTATGCACATGATAAATGGCAATTGATTGGAAAAACAAACGAAGATTTCGTTGATGTAAAGCAACGGATTGACACGGGTTTTTTTCAGTTGCTGCTGTGTGTCTCTGAAACAGGGAAAAAAACAAATCTACTGTTATTTCAGGATCAATTAAACCGTACTCAACAGCGGTATTTACAATTAATATTAGCTTCCTGTAGAAAAGAGTCTGTATTGGTTGATAGCTAAGGTCGGTTGAATCTTTTTATTCAAGTATAAAATGATCCAATGATCGCCATTTTCGACGCAAAATGAATGTCACCAGCGCTGGTGGTTTTTTCACGGCGATTGCATTAAAACTCACACTCTCTGGGCAGGAAATCCGAGCCGCGACCGTTAGGAAGCGGAACAGTTAGAAGGCTGCATTAAATGATCAGTTTTTGTTTACAAATACTCGAGCGCTGCCTTTTCCCCGATATCGGTGTACAGGGGTTTCGTGTCCATCGATTTATTCTGTTGCCATTCAACAGTTCCGCTTCCTGACGGTCGCGGCTCGGATACTTCGCACGTAAATTAGTCAATGCAATCGCTTTGGGTTTTTTTAGAAAATTTTTCCTCAGTTTTTTGTCAAACAAAATGACATTAAAAAATAATTACCAATATGGCCATTTATGCACCATACTTAGTATTAATAAAAACAAATCCAACATCGTGCAAAACAGTAAAGGGGATTCAGGATGAGTTCAGCCATGCTTAAAGATAATTATCTTATTGAATTAGCCCTTAATGGCAATCAACAGGCATATAATCAATTAATTACACGTTATTATCGGAAAATACGACTGTTAATTTATAACTATGTCAGCGAGCAGGCAACAACCCATGACTTGACCCAGGATGTATTTTTTAAAGTCTATCAATATCTGGATCATTTTAAACAAGACTGCCAATTTTCAACATGGGTATACCGTATCACCCTGAACACCATAAAAAATCATTTTCGCAACCTGGCCGTACGGTCTGAGTGTGCGCTGGATGACATTGAACAGCTTCCTGTGGATATTATTAACCCCGAAAGTCTGATCATAGGCATGGAACTGGGCCAACAGGTTGAATTGGCTTACGATAATTTGCCAATGGAATTACAAGACTGCTACTGCATGTATCAGTTCGATGGCCTCAGTTATCTGGCTATCTCATTGCAACTGGAATGCCCTATAGGAACCGTACGATCCCGTATTTTCCGAGCGCGGCAACTGCTTAGAGCCGCTATCTGATTGTTTTCAAAGTAATAATTTGAATCTATCGAAATATTGGAAATACCTCTGCAATGGCTTGATAACCTATGTTAGAATGGGTTTCATTCTGCTAATAAAAATTCTTCTATGCTGGAAAGTGATCGAATAATCAGTGCACAACCTGCGGCTTCCGAAGAAGCAATAGACCGGGCCATCAGGCCCTTGAGCCTTGATGAATACATCGGTCAGGACTCTGTGCGATCCCAAATGCGTATTTTTATTGATGCAGCTAGAAAACGTCAGGATGCACTGGATCATGTGCTGATTTTTGGTCCGCCTGGCTTGGGTAAAACCACGCTGGCAAATATCATTGCCCATGAAATGGGCGTCAATCTTCGTCAAACGTCAGGCCCGGTTCTTGAGCGGGCAGGTGATGTGGCCGCCATTTTGACTAATCTGGAACAAAACGATGTCCTTTTTATCGATGAAATTCATCGACTGAGTCCTGTGATTGAAGAAATTTTATACCCTGCAATGGAAGATTATAAACTGGATATCATGATAGGCGAGGGGCCTGCTGCGCGTTCAATTAAGCTGGAATTTCCCCCTTTTACCCTGATAGGTGCAACAACCCGTGCCGGCTCTTTAACCTCTCCGCTTCGTGACCGATTTGGTATTGTCCAGAGACTGGAATTTTATTCAGTGGACGCTTTAACCCGGATAGTCAACCGTTCTGCAAGCCTGTTAGGCGTTGAGACCCAGGCAGAAGGCGCCAGTGAAATCGCTTTGCGCGCAAGAGGCACGCCGCGGATTGCTAATCGTTTATTAAGGCGAGTACGTGATTTTGCCGAGATCAAAGGGCGGGGTATTATCACCCTGGAGATAGCCCGGGACGCGCTTGAAATGCTGGATGTCGATCATCATGGTTTCGATATCATGGATAGGAAACTCTTGTTAGCGGTCATTGAACATTTTGGCGGCGGCCCTGTAGGCGTCGAGAGCATTGCGGCGGCGATAGGTGAAGAAAGAGGCACCATCGAAGATGTACTCGAACCTTTTTTAATTCAACAAGGGTTTTTGATGCGAACACCCAGAGGGCGTGTCGCAACCCCGGCTGCCTATCAGCATTTTGGTCTGACACCGCTTAGACAACAATAAATTGGGAGAGTAATGTGGTTAATCATGGCAACGTATTAATGTATTTTTTTCAAGCAGGCCTGGTGGTGAAGTCGGTCATGTTTTTGCTGTTTATTGCCTCTTTGGCCTCCTGGACCTTAATTTTTCAAAGAGCCTGGTTTTTTAAGCGCAAAAAGCAGCAATCAAAAGCATTTACTGAGCGTTTCTGGGAGGCCAAGGATTTAAGTAAATTGTATGCTGATATTGACCGCGAGAAAAATGATCGTCAAGGGCTTGCTGCTATTTTCCATGCAGGCTTTAAAGAATTTGTCCGCGCCAGCAAAACAGATCACCTGCAACTTGAAACGATACAAAGAGTCATGCAAATCAGTCATGCCAAAGAAGCAGAAAACATGGAACAACATCTGCCTTTTTTTGCTTCTGTAGGCTCTATAGCCCCCTATGTTGGCCTGTTTGGTACCGTTTGGGGGATCATGACTTCTTTTCAGGCCCTGGGTCAGGCTCAACAAGCGACCATTGCCATGGTGGCCCCCGGCATTTCCGAAGCACTGGTAGCGACAGCACTCGGCTTGTTTACTGCCATTCCAGCGGTAATTGCCTATAACCGTTATACAACAAGAGCCAACCATTTACTCAACAGATATGATTTATTTCAGGAAGAATTCATTTCGCTGATTGAACAACAAGTCAGTTCTGCTGATAAGGCATAAACGATGTTAGCAAGAAAAAACAAATCTTCATCAAAACCTATGTCAGACATTAATGTGGTTCCCTACATTGACGTGATGCTGGTTCTACTGGTTATTTTTATGATAACAGCACCGATGCTCACCCAGGGGGTGACGGTGGATTTACCCAAAGCTGCCAGTCAATCATTGAAAACCGCTGACAGGGAGCCGATTATCGTTTCTGTGAATCAGCAAGGCAGTCTTTTTCTGAATATTCACTCCAATCCTGGTCTGCCGATAGATGCGCATGCGCTCGTAGTGCGGGTTGCGGCCGAACTGGGCTTGGCACAGGAGACCGGACAAAAGCTGAATGTCCTGGTGAAAGGCGATCAGGGGGTTGCTTATGGCAAGGTGGTTTATGCTATGGGCTTGTTAAAAAAAGCGGGCGCGGACCAGGTCGGTTTATTAACAGATTCAACGAATGAAGGAGAGAACGCGCTGTCATGAGTATTAACGTCAGTTATCGTAAGGCTTTTTATCTGGCTTTAGGCCTTCATTTATCTATAGCGCTTTTGTTATTTATGGAATCTCATTCAGAACAAGCCGTGTTGAGCCTTGACGCCAAGCCGCAGCTGGTGCAAACCCCGGAGACAGAGACCTCGCATCAAGAAGAGCTGGTGAAAGCGGTGAGTGTAGACAGCTCTGAGGTCAGAGACACCATGAGGCGCCTGAAAGACGAAAAACTAAAACAGCAGCAGCAAGAGCTTGCCCGCCAGAACAAACTTGAGCAGCAAGCACAAGAAGCCAGACAATCACGAGTGAAAGAGCAGCAGCGTCTGAAAAAACTTCAGGAGGAAGCCGATAAAATCGCTTTAGCCAGAAAAAAAGAAATGGACGATGAAAAACGACGTTTGAAACGATTGGCAGCGGAAAAAGCGCGAGAGGAAAAACAACTGGCCGCGGTAAAAAAACAACATGAAGCCTTAAAGGCACAGCAGCAAATGCTGGAAAAACAAAAAGAAGAGGCCAGGCGATTGGCCGTGCTCCAAAAACAGAAAGCACAAGAGGAGGCTAATGCGAGACGATTGGCCGCTGAACGAGAAGAGGCAGCGAATAAAGCCGCGAAACAGGCTCAAATCGCAGGCGAGGTGAATAAATATAAGGCCTTGATTGTCAATGCGATCAGTCGTCAGTGGATATTGCCAGATAATGTGAATGGCAGTTTGTACAGTCAGTTCAGAATACGACTGGCGCCCGATGGCATGGTCCTTGATGTCAATTTAATACGCAGCTCTGGGGATTCGGTGCTGGATCGCTCAGCACAAACCGCCATATATAAAGCGTCGCCATTGCCGGTACCAAGTGATCCGGATGCATTTAATCTTTTTCGTGATATCAGTTTAACTGTAAGACCAGAACAAGTCAGGGGGTAAACACGTGGTAGTTCGTCGCTTTATTGCAGGTTTTTTGTTGGTATTGGGTTTTTCTTCTTATGCCTTGGATTTGGAGTTGACCCAAGGGATTAATTCTGCCTTGCCCATTGCTGTTAATGCGTTTCATCAGGACGCCTCCGAGTTAGACATCGCCGTGGTCATCAACAATGATTTGCGTTTGTCCGGGCAGTTTAAAGTGGTTTCCAGCCCTGAAAGCAAAACCTCAGGCGCCTCAATACAACAAATGCGCCAGCTTGGCGCAGACAGTGTGGTGTCAGGCAAGATAAGTGCCTTGAGCAGGAACCGATATGAAGTCAGCTTTGAATTGGCAGATGCAGTAACCAACGGGAAATTATTGCTTAGTCACTCCTATCAGGTCAGTGGGGAAGAATTCAGGGCCTTGGCACATCATATCAGCGATCAGATTTATCAGAAGCTGACCGGTGAGCGAGGCATTTTCTCAACACGCATTGCTTATATTTTGGTTCAGCGCCAAGGTGGACTGCGTCGCTTTTTATTGGAAGTCGCCGATGCAGACGGGCACAACCCGCGAAGTCTGCTGGCTTCGAAGGAGCCGCTGATGTCCCCGTCATGGTCACCGAGCGGCAAAATGATTGCTTACGTCTCTTTTGAGAAAAAGCGTTCGCAAATATATACGATAAATGTGGAAACGGGGAAACGGCATTTGATCAGCAGTTTCCCCGGCATCAATGGCGCGCCCGCCTGGTCGCCTGATGGCAAGGAACTCGCCATCGTCCTGTCCAAAGGCGGTTCGCCAAAAATATACCGTGTGAATCTGGTTAGCGGTCAATTGAAACAACTGACCTTTGGCAATGCCATTGACACAGAGCCAAGGTACGCACCGGATGGCCGCAGCTTGATATTCACTTCCGGGCGCGGGGGTTCGCCGCAGGTATACCGTCTCAATCTGGCTGACGGCAAAGTGAATCGCCTGACGTTTGATGGCAACTATAATGCGCGCGCCTCTTATACACCGGATCTGAAAAATATTGTCATGTTGCACCGTCAGGACCGTACATTTAATATCGCCGTGCAGCCTGTTCCCAATGGCGCTGTCAGAGCATTGACCTTTTCCGAGATGGATGAATCACCCTCCGTGGCTCCGAACAGCCGACTGGTGCTTTATGCGACCCGATATCAGAACAAAGGTGTTCTTGGCATTGTTTCTATTGATGGCAGAATACATATGCGTCTTCCAGCCCGTGATGGCGATGTACAGGAACCCGCCTGGTCTCCTTTTTTAGGATAAAAAATGATAAAATTTAAACCGATTTTAACTGGTATTTTATTGGTTCTAGCTTTTAAACTGTTCGCATGGAATGCGCTCGGCCATCGGTTAGTGGCCCAGATAGCTTATGATCACATGACAGTGGAGGCTAAGCAGAAATTTAATCGCATGAACCATCAACTGGATAAGATTTATCGCCCGCAAAGCTTCGTTAACGCCGCAACCTGGCTGGATACCGTTAAATATCAAGAGGATGTCAATTGGTTTGACAGCATGCATTATGTCAATCAGTTTTTTTCTACAGACGGAACTGCGTTACCCACGCTGCAAAAAGTCAATGCCGTTTGGGCCATCGACCAGGCTACAAAAACATTGAACAGTAATAAATCCTATCCCTTTGATAAGGCTATCGCCCTTAGGGTATTAATTCACGTCACAGGTGATTTACATCAACCCTTGCATGGTGCGGCAAAGGTCAGTCAAGCGTATCCTGATGGCGATTTAGGCGGCAATCTTTTTCATCTTGGCGCAAATCCTGTGGCTGATAACCTGCACAGCTATTGGGATCAAGCAGGCGGTTTATTTAAATCAAAAAAACGCATCAGCCAGGCGCAGCTAGCAAAAAAAGCACAGTCTCTTGAAAAACAATTTCCATGCCAGCAAGAAGCTGTACAGACAAGTGCAAAAGATTGGTTAGCCGAGTCCCATAAACTAGCCATCTCTGTGGCTTATGATTTAAAATCCAATGAAAAACCAAGCCTGATTTATCAGAAAGAGACCCAACAGATAACCAGCCAGCGCGTTGCTCTGGCAGGTTGTCGGTTAGCCGTTTTGCTCAATCAAATGGCGGCGTCATAGTCGCCCGTTGTACTGTAGAAAATTTGCCAGAAAAAGGTACAAAAAAGTCACATGGCAATGAGATGATAAAAGTGGGGTAGACTTTAAATATCAAGCGGTTCTCATTAAGCATTTTATTTGTTTGTTTTGTTTGTTTTTTGCTTTTGTTTTATTCTCAACTATAATCAAACAGCGATTTATTGTGTAAATTTAACACATAAATTGTTAATGGAATAGAGATAAATACGGTTTCATATCGTTTATCTCTTTGGATAATTAAGGAGGATATAAAAATGAAAGCTTTTATCTTAAGCATGATCACTTGTTCGTTTATACTGTTCAGTTTGCCTGCATCAGCAGATAAGATTACGTTGACGGGTGCCCCTGTTGTAGTGACCGAACAAGGCGGTGTCTATGTGCCTGCTACCACAGTCACAACAGGCCAGGATCATTATTTCTTTACTATCAATGACACCAGAAGAATCTGTTATGAACAAGTTAATCCAATACTCCCCACCAAGGTGAATGCAGGCCTGTTTCAGGTACAAATAGGTGATAGTGTTGTTTCTTTACATTGTTATACCTATGATCCTGAATATTTTGTAATTCAATAATCACTTTTAGAAGGTCTCGGCTCTCAGCATTAACTGAGAGGTCGATACCTTTTTTATAATTGGCGTAATCATTGGCTACCCTCTATATTATTAGATAAGAATAACTAAAAAGAGATCATTTACTATGACAAGTTTCATTGTTCTTCTGCTCTGCCTTGCGGTAGTACTATGGGGAATCTACATTTATAACACGCTTGTCAAGCAAAGAAACCAGGTCAGAGAAGGATGGAGTGGTATTGATGTGCAGTTAAAGCGCCGTCATAACTTGATTCCCAATCTGGTGGATACGGTCAAGGCTTATGCCGGCCATGAAGCCCGGGTCTTTGAAGATGTGACAGCGCTTAGAACGAGAATCAACGATACAAAAAATATCGGAGAAAAAGCACAATTGGAATCCGCTCTGTCACTGGGCTTATCAAAATTGATCGCTATCGCTGAGAACTACCCCGATCTCAAAGCGAACGAGAATTTTATTCATTTACAGCAAGCGTTGAGCAATATTGAAGATCAAATACAGATGGCAAGACGTTACTACAATGGTGCTGCACGTGACTACAATACAAGCATAGAAAGCTTCCCTCAAATCATCATTGCCAATGCATTTAAATATAAAGCCTTTGATTACTTTGAATTGGACGAGCAAATCGAACGAGAGGTTCCAAAAGTTGCGTTCAATAAGGAAAAGCAACAATAATAATTGAGAAAGCGTCATGAAAAAACTATTGCTTTCAATTGCTCTGCTCACCGTTTCTCTTATTGCCCAAGGCAAACCACCGGTTGTCATTAACAGCTATGATGTCGAAATATCCGTAAAAAAAAATGCTGACATCCTGGTGAAAGAAGCGATAGAAATCACTACAGACGGTCAAAAAATCAAACGCGGCATTTTTCGTGATTTTCTAACGCGCTATCAAACGCCTCTGGGATACCGTTCTGACATAGATTATCAATTAATAAGTATCGAACGAGATGGTATGAAGGAACCTTATCATGTCGATAAAACAGCGAATGGCATACGGGTATACATAGGGCATTCCGATAGATTACTGCCTCCGGGAACCTACCGATATCACATAATTTATATAGCCAAGCGTGCATTGGGTTTTTTTGATGACCACGACGAGTTGTATTGGAATGTGACAGGGAACGTATGGGCTTTTCCTATCTTAAAGGCTTCAGCAAGAATAATACTCCCTGAGCAAACAAAAATCAGCAAAACAACGGCCTATACAGGCATTTCAGGCGCTCGTGGCAGAGATTATAAAATGAGCTATCCAGAGGCCAATGAAGTCCTTTTTACCACAACCAGGACTTTGCCCCCTGGGAATGGATTAACGGTGGTTGTCGGCTGGCCGAAGGGCGTTATTAACGCGCCTGATGCCGGTACAAAGATGGGTGATTTCCTGGCGGATAACCATGCTTTGGTCTTTGCTATATTGGGTTATTTGCTGTTGGTCTTGTTTTATAGTCTTTCATGGTTTTACCTTGGCAGAGATCCTGAAATAAAGACGGTTATTCCACTTTTTGAGCCACCCCAGGGTTTTTCACCACAAGCCCTTCGTTATATAAAAAAAATGCGTTACGACAATAAAATGTTTACAGCCGCATTAATCAATATGGCCATCAAACAACATATCAAGATAGAAGAAAAGCCAAATAAAGACTATGTACTAAAAAAAATCAGCGACGATACCTCCCAACTGACACAAGCAGAACAAGCCATCAGCAAGGAACTGTTCAGCAAAGCAAATGAAGTGAAGCTTGTGCAAAAAAACCATCAAACCCTGTCCGCTGCCATCAAACGCTTTAAAACGGCACTGGTAAAGGAGTTTCGTGATAAACATTTCAAACTGAATTCGCCTGTTATTCTTTTCAGTTTTATCATTACACTGGCCAGTTTGTTTCCCGCAGCGATTGAGAGTTTAGAGCGCTTGTTTTTTATGACCGCAGTGAGTATCACAACCTTCATTGTCGCAGAAGGCTTGCTTAAGCTTTTTTCAAATATTAAACACGGTGAATACGCTTTTAAAACTATTGTATCCTCTATTGCAGGCGTGATTTTTACATTTGTTTTTGTGTTAATGTTTGCCGAGCAAATGCTGCGTGATGACTGGGCTATATACATCATGGTGATTCTATTTATTGCTACAAACGCTGTTTTTATAGATTTAATCCGAAAGCCTACGCCGACGGGTGCAAAGATAATCAATCAAACCGAAGGGTTTGCAATGTATTTAAAAGCCACTGAAAAAGACAGAATGAATTTCAGAAACCCGCCGGATAAAACACCGGAATTATTTGAGCGTTATTTACCTTATGCGCTTGCGCTTGGGTTGGAGCAGGCCTGGGCCATTCAATTTGCCGAAGTCCTGGTTAAAACACAATACCAACCCGGTTGGTATACGGGCAAAAGTTATAGCAGTTTTACACCGGTCACGTTTTCAGGGTCAATTGGAAACGCATTGAACACAGCCATAGCTTCATCCAGTAGTGCACCAGGTTCCAGTTCAGGCTTTGGCAGTGGTGGCTCCAGCGGCGGGGGTGGAGGCGGTGGCGGCGGTGGAGGGTGGTAGCCTATCGAGGTGTATTCAGATTTATCTTATGCATCCATAGCGCTTCGCGCTACCCTGTGGACAGATCTCTGTATAAATTCCAACCGTTACAGAGCGGTAGGTTGGGCCTTGGCCCAACAATCCAGTTATTAGATTTGGATTTGTTTAACGAACAATAAGAAGCAAGATCAAATGCCATATTTGGATTTTGATGAGCCGGTTAGATCCAATGCCTCTCTTTTTACAAGAATTTTTGGCTGAAACCTTGGATTTCAATACTTTAGTGTTGG
>JAGXGR010000032.1 GCA_024636645.1 Legionella sp. | reverse complement strand
AGCTTAAGGTGGTTTGCTACCTGCACCTGATTGCCGATAGCGAGGGACCTACCCTCATCGTCTGTGCAGCATTGCCCAAAGCCTTCCTTTTCTTCGTGCATTCGTGGCACACTAGCCTTGATAAGCGTAGCGCATCAAGGGTTGTCGAGATACCAACCATCTTGTCCTTGATGCGCTTCGCTTATAAAGGCTACACGCTCCCGCAGTTTCAGTAGGTGTGTAGACAATGAACACACTCTGGTTGATCCAATAACAATACCCTAATCCAAATTCAATTTTTTCAAACGATAGCGTAAGGTTCTAAAACTGATGCCTAACAAGCGGGCTGCTGCCGTTCTGTTCCATTTTGTTTTTTCCAGGGCATTAAGAATAATTTCTTTTTCCTGCTCCACTAAATAATCATCAAGGTTCTCATTGTTGTCGCTGTCAGAAGATTCCTCAGGTTGATTGGACGGCATTTTAGGAATATGCAAATCTTCCTTTTGAATGGTATCCCCCTCGCTCATTGCCATGGCTCGCTCGAGAATATTTTCCAGCTCGCGAACATTTCCCGGAAATTGATATTGCTTCAAAATATCGATGCACTCATCATCGATTTTTACCGGGCCTCTATTTTGAATTTTGGCTAATTTTTGTAAAATACTTTTTACAAGGGCTGGAATATCGGAAATTCTTTCTTTTAAAGTCGGTACCCTTAATTCAATCACATTGACGCGATAGTATAAATCCTGACGAAAACGCCCTGCTTCAATTTCTTTCAGTAAATTTTTGTGGCTGGCGCTTAGAATACGAACGTCTACAGGAATTTCATTTAATTCCCCTATAGGCTTTATAGCCTTCTCCTGAATCGCTCTAAGTAATTTAACCTGCATTGCAATCGGTAATTCGGCAATTTCATCTAAAAATAAAGTTCCCCCGTGGGCGGCAACAAAAAGACCCTGCTTGTCTGCAATGGCACCCGTAAAGCTTCCCTTTTTGTGACCAAAAAATTCAGACTCCATTAATTCCGATGGAATGGCCCCACAATTCACTGGTATAAAGGGTTTATCGCTTCTTGGTCCGTTTGAATGGATCAGCTGGGCAACCAGTTCCTTGCCCACGCCTGAGTCGCCTTTGATAAAAACTGGCGCCTGACTTCTTGCCAATTTTTTAATATTCTGGCGCAAATTTTTCATGACGTCACTGCTGCCAACCAATATCTCTTCATCTATATTTTTATCTTGCTGTTCAATAGTTAAAGCGGTTTTTACCAAATCTTTCAGCATAGGCAAATCAACCGGTTTGGATACATAATCAAAGGCGCCTGCTTTAAGCGCTGAAACAGCGCCTTCTACATTGCCATAGGCCGTGATGACAGCTACTGGAATTTGATAATTATTTTTGTTGATGTATTTGACAATTTCTATACCATCGCCATCAGGAAGGCGCATGTCTGTCAGTACCAGGGAGTAATTATTTTGTTCAATAGCCTTTATCCCTGAACTATACGTTGCTGCACAATCACAATCCAACCCCATGCGAGACAAGGTCAGGGATAATAATTCGCGTATATCCGGTTCATCATCGATGACTAAAATTTTATTTTTGTTCATATCAGTTGCTCATTTGATGTTGTTACTATTATAGCAAAACAACTGCCTTGTTCAGCGTTTAACAGGCCCAAACGTGCCTGATTTATCTCACAGAGATCTCTTGCTATGAATAATCCCATTCCTGTACCCGAGCGCACCGTCGTATAAAAAGGCTCAAAAATATCATCGCGTATTTTTTCAGGAATGCCCTTGCCTTTATCACAAATAGCCATAACAATTTCTCTTGCTGAGGACTGCACATCAATACTGATATGCGCCTTACCAGAGTCATCCTGCCCATGCTGCATGGCATTATCACATAAAATAACCAGTATTTGTTCAAGCTGACTTTTATCAAAAATTATCCGCGTTTTATCTGACGCAGGTAAATTAATATCAAGCTGACAATTATTCGTCTGGCAATAGTCATGCTTAAACTGCTTTAAAAAAGAGGCCAAATCAATGGCTTCAGGTTTGGCCTGCTCTCGTCGGGATAGCTGAAGGACATTTTTAATCACTCTGTTCATTCGATTGCAATTATTAATGATCATTTGTTTAAGTCGAAGATCCTCTTTGCTTAAATCTTCTTCATCTCCCATCAACTGAACCGCATGAGAAATCGCTCCTAAAGGGTTTCGCAATTCATGCGCGATACTAGCAGAAAAACGACCTAATGAAGCCAGTTTAAGCTGTTGAGCCTGTTGAGCTATGCCTATCATATCATCCAATATAATTAACACGGCTGGGAAGTTACCCAGTGTGGTTTGAAAAAAATTCACTTTCAGAAAAGGGTTGTTCAAGAGGGTCTGGACGGTCCTTTCCTTGCGTGCTGATTTTTTTAAAAATGATAAAAATTTTTTTTTCAATTCCGCTGAAAGTTGTTTCAAATTATGAAGTTCAATGTCAGGTGGTATGTTAAAAAAATCCCTGGCAGCCGTATTGATAAGCTTGATCTGACCTTCCATATTGACATAGATCACGCCAGAATGCAGTCGTTCTACAATATATTCATTGATTCGTTGTAAGCCCGCTAACTCCTGGCTATGATGCTCTGCCAGCATTTCACTGACTTTTACCCATTTCGCAAGATACCAGGCGGTTATTGCCGTTGCAAAAAAACCGGTTCCATAGATGCCGCTATAGAAAAATATCGTCAGATCTTTTTGTCCCTCGAAAAGATATTGGACAGTACTTCCTCCTAAAAGCAAACAGCTCGCAAGCGCTGCAAAATAAATAGCTATGCGTCCAGGCGCTAAAATGCTAAGTGCTGCAATAGTGACATTTAATAATATACCAAAGCCCGTTTGAAGCACCCCGAGAATGCTTAATAAACTGGCGATGGCTAATACATCGACCGTACCGGAAATAAAAATCTGTGTTTCAAAACGAATTATTTTATAATACCAAATAAAGAGAAACAGCACGCCGCAGAAAAAGTAAATACCAATAATCAGATAATAAATGGAAGGTAAAATAAAGCGCGGCGGGCTATAAAGAAATATACCTAAAAAAACAAAAATACTGAGAATTCTGTATATATTATAGACGAGCAATATTCTCCACTGCCTTGAGATTGAATATTTATACTCTTCTTGTGATGATGCCATACATAAGCCTCTATTATTTTCTCATACTGCATCAAAGATAAGAATACGTCTTATTAAAAATCATAACACCGATTGTTCACACAAAATAGAGCGCAAGACCAGGGCAAGCGCATCAAAGTTTAAAAAGAATATTGTAGGGTGGCGCAAAGCGCAGCGTGCCCACCATAGTGGTAAAAGAACACGACTGGTGGGCACGTCGCTACGCTCCTTTGCGCCACCCTACGTGGCCATGTTCTGTTTTTAAACTTTGATGCGCTTGCCCTGAGCGCAAAACTGTATCGTTTGCTTCTGGTATTTAGTCTCATGTACTATAGTTAATATAGTTTCATATTTATTAAAAGGATAGTTATGAACAATACAAAGGATAAAATTGCTAATCCATTAAACTTCTATGATAATCCAGTAGACGTTGATAGAGACGAGGATTTGACGGTAGAAGAAAAAATCAAGGTCTTGAAAAACTGGCTGGATGATATTCGACTCAGACAGACAGCGGAAGCTGAAAATATGCCCGCCCATCATCAGCCTCAGTATCATATGGGCGAGATTGAAAAGCTACTCGAGAAGTACGAGCACTAGAGATTATTATACGGCGATTACAGCCCAGGAAATCCCAGCCGCGACCGTTAGGGAGTATCCGAGCCGCGACCGTTAGGAAGCGGAAAAGTTAAATGAACCAAAGGTAATACGCAATACCTGATGAAAAAAAAAGAACGGCGAAGCTAACATACAATATATTGCCCATGAGCAAGTTTTACTAATGAATGCTCGTTATCTGAAGCAAAAACTGAACCTTTAATGCAGCCATTTAACTTTTCCGCTTCCTAACGGTCGCGGCTCGGATACTTCCTGACGGTATCGGATACTTCCTGGTGGTCGTGATTCGGATACTTCGCGTAATTTAGTCATTGAATCTTTATGTTCGTCTCGTAAACAAGGTCAAAATAGGGTTATACTTTGTTATTCTGTCAACCTAATAAAATTAAACCAATGAAAGTAAAACAACTATTCGAACAATTAATTGCCAGGCAGAATCTATCTGAACAACAAATGCAGGAAACAACCCAATCGTTGATGAATGGCGAACTGACTGACTGTCAAACCACTGCCTTTCTTGCTTTGATGCGCATGAAAGGCGAAACGGTTGAAGAATTAACTACGGCCGCTAAAACAATGCGTGAATTTGCCCATTCCCTTGATCTCGGTTCAGATCTCCTTGATATTGTTGGCACCGGTGGCGATGGCCAAAATACATTTAATGTATCAACAGCCTGTAGTTTTGTTGTCGCTGCATCAGGTATCAAAGTGGCTAAACACGGTAACCGCTCTGTCTCCAGTCAAAGCGGCAGTGCTGATCTTCTCGAAAACGCCGGTTTTAAACTGGGTTTGGGTGATCTGGAGATTAAACATTGCATTGATAAACTGGGCATCGCTTTTTTATTTGCGCCTCAATACCATCCTGCAATGAAACATGCCCGCACCGCCAGACAAGAGCTGGGCATCAGAACGCTGTTTAATTTACTTGGTCCCTTGCTCAATCCCGCAGAGGTCAAACGCCAGGTCATTGGTGTATTTGGACCACAGTGGCAACAAACGGTGGCTGATGTTCTTGTCAATCTGGGATCTGAACGTGTATTGGTAGTGCACTCTGACGATGGTCTGGATGAAATCAGTATTGCAGCGCCCACCGCCATCGTCGAATATAAACAAGGTCGTTTTAATCAATGGATACTAAATCCTGACCATTTTGGTCTTGCTCATTCTTCGCTGAAGGACATTGTGGTGACTTCCCCCGCAGAAAGCCTCAAGCTTGTTCTTTCGGTACTTGAGGGAAAAAGCAGTGCCGCCAGAGATATTGTCCTTCTTAATTCAGCAGCGGCCATTTATTGTGCTGATGATCAGTTAAGTTTTGAAAATGCCCTGGATAAGGCTAAACTGGCGATTGATAATGGTAAGGCCTATGAGCGTTTTAACCAACTTCAACAACTAACGGTAACATTAGCCAATGAATAACAATAAACAAAGCATCTTACTGCGCATTGCCGAGCATAAAAGAGCTGAAGTGAATAAAGCAAAAGTACAACAACCTCTGCCTGATTTAATCAAGCAGCATCGAGAGGATCCCCGAGATTTTGTTGCCGCTTTACAAGATTCATCAACGCCCGCTATCATTGCTGAAATCAAAAGGGGCTCACCTAGCAAGGGGATCATTCGCCAAGCGTTTGATGTGATAGGCATTGCCAAAGCCTATGAAGAAAATGGCGCTCGATGTTTATCGGTTCTCACCGATATAAGCTTTTTTCATGGTCACCCCGATTATCTCGGTATTGCTAAAAAACACTGCTCCCTTCCCGTATTACGGAAAGACTTTATCATTGACAGTTATCAAATACATGAGTCCCGCGCGCTGCAAGCGGATTGTATCTTGTTGATTGTAGCGTTATTGGATGATTATCAATTGTCTGATTACTGCCAATTGGCACAAGAACTGGGTATGGATGTCCTCGTAGAAAGCCATAGCAAGGAAGAGCTTGAGCGCGCTTTAAAATTGCCCACGCCTTTAATGGGTATCAATAACCGCAGCCTCCATACCTTTACTTGCGATCTGAATAAAAGCATTGAACTCAGTCAAATGATTCCAAAAGACAGACTGATTATTACCGAAAGTGGCATCAATACACACAAAGATATCCTATATATGCAGGAACATGGCATTAATACCTTCCTCATTGGCGAAAGCTTAATGCGTGAACCGGATATTGCCAGGAAATTACATCAATTGATCAATGGATAGGTCTCATTACTGTATTACTTCTATATATTCTGTTATTCTGTGCTAAATTTATTATAAGCATGTTTAATTTTTAATATAAATGGGAACTTATGATACAAAAAAACGTTGATTTAAATTTGCTTAAAAAACTGGTCCGAGCGGCCGAAAAAAATCACGAAGGCGATTCAGCAAATTATATTCCTGAGTTGGCCAATATCAACAAAGAACTGACGGCAATCTCCGTTCAGTCCCTTGCTGATAATAAAGTGATAACGCATAGCAACGCTGATTTACCAGTGATTACCTTGCAAAGCACCGGGAAAATGATTCCCTTGATTGGTCTGCTGGAAGAATTTGGGCCGGAGCATGTCTTTGGATGGGTGAAAGTAGAGCCCTCGGGAGATGATTTTGCCTCCATCACTCGTCTTGAACAATTCGGACCAAAACCTTCAAATCCAATGCTCAATGCCGGAGCCATTACACTGTGCTCACGAATCCCAGGCATGGGTGAGCAACAATTTGCCTGGTTGGAAAACTGGGTTCAAAAATTATTCGGACAACGATTAAGCATAAACCCTCTTGTCTTTGCCTCAGAAAAACGTACCGGCGATCGAAACCGCTCCTTGGCTTATTTATTAAAAAGTCGTCATAATTTAGGTGCGGACGTTGCTGAGACGCTTGATTTATATTTTACCATTTGTTCCTATGAGGCACATATGGAGCAGGTTCTCTACTTGCCTACTCTGCTGGCGAATGGGGGCAAGGATCCAGCAACAGGCAAGCAGATCCTCTCTAGTGAAACAGTCAAAATCACTCTGGCCATTATGGCAACCTGTGGATTATATGATGAAACCGGTACGCACATGGTACGCACTGGCATGCCTGCAAAAAGCGGCGTTTCCGGGTATACGATGGCAGTCGTTCCCGGCAAGGCGGGAATCGTGGTTCTTAGCCCCCGCGTCAACCGCCAGGGAAACAGCATTCGCGGTGAAATCATGTTGGAAGGTTTATCAAAAGCCATGTCCTGGCATTTTGCGCTCCCCTGAAAGCAGGCGGCTTTAAATGGCGGCATCTGAGCCAGGGATTTCCACAGGATTAACTTCGCTTAGGAAACGCCCCTGACCCAGAGTGACATTGATGAATTGCAGCGCCTTCCACTGCGCCTCATATTCAACTTGGGTGGCAATGACTTCGATGTCCAGTGTTTTCAGCGTCAAGGCCAAATGATGAATAAAGAATTGTTTGGTTTCATTTTCTTCAATATCCTGTATAAGGCTGCCATGTAATTTAACATAGGTTATTGGCAGCTCACTAAAGTAGTGCATGGACGCAAAATGCATACCCACCCTGTCAATGCCTATTTTAATTCGCTGTTTACGTGCTTTCATTATAAACGCTTTGATTGCAGGGAAATGATCAACCACCATTTCCTCACCAATTTCCAGATAAATGCGTTGTCTTATCGTTTCAGGAATCTTATTCAACTCCTTTAAATAATTATCTGCATTGTCATTATTAACCAGCGTATCTCTTGATAGATTCAAAGCGATTGTCTCATCAGAATGTATAATGACTTTAACAACTTCCAGGAGCACATATAAATCAATCAGGTAAGCAATACGATGCTCTTGTGCAATCGGCATGAAATAACCGGCACCAATTTCATCAATCTCATCGATTGATAATCTGACAAAGACCTCGTGATGAAAAGTCTTCTCAACACCCTTCACCGCCTGCCAGTGGAGTGATACTCTCTTTTGTTCAATACTCAATAATATATCATCACTTTTCAGCTGCTTTGGAAATACAACCTGATCGTGCACGGTATGAGTATAGGGCACCCCTGTTTCAATCGATTTTTTAATTGCTGTATCAAGTAAACTGAGCAGATTGGACGGCGTCTGGTGAAAGAAATAAGGAATCGCTGCCATATAAAATTCACATGTTTCAATTTGAGAAAAAAATTGAGATAATCCCAATTCAAATTCCCGACATTTCTTAGCGAATTTATCTGCATCCAATTCATGATCAATGACTGCAAAACTGTTTCCTCTAATCCTTGCTACGGTCACCGTCGTAGGGTATTGCCAATACTTTTTGCAAATCTCTGCAATCGATTGAATTAATTCATCACCCTTTTGAAAACCATGCTGATGGTTATACTCATCCAATCCTTCAAGAACGAGCATGACAACATAACCTGGAATAAATTCATCTTCGTTATCCAGTAAGGAATGCAGTTGCTGCAAAAAATAACGCCGATTAGATAGCTCGGTTAAAGGATCCAGATAAACCTGCTGGCGCAGTTTTTCTGTTTGATTCAAATGCTCTGCAAATAAAGATTTCACTTTTAAGACCATTTGGTTCATTGTCAGCGTCAGATGTCTTAATTCTGGTGCTTTGGGTATCTGTGTTTCTATGGGAAACTCTTGCTCAGAGATAGCTATGGCCTGTTTTTCTACTCGTTTTAATGGGCGTAACAGGGATTGGATAAATAAATAAACCAGGATTAATGTAATAATAACAAACAAGATATACCATTGAAAAAGCCAGACGGCATTTTTCCATAATGCCTGATAAGCTATCGCCCTATCACTGGAGACCAGAACGGTTCCAACTTGCTGCCAACCGCTCATAACCAGCGCTTGCTGCGGTTTCGATGGCAACTCAATCAGATTAATAAACCATTGGGGTGCAATATTTTCATCTACGCGTTTTTTTCGCAGAATCAGTAACTTGCCGGCTATGTTGCGTACCTCAATCCTATCAAAATACCCACGATCAAAAACTGCCTGTACCATGGCTAACATGGTAGGCATATCATTTTTTTTGAAGGATTGAGATAGGGATAAACCCAATGAAGTTGCGGTGTCTTGCGCATTGGATTCCAATTGTTTGATGAAATAGTTCCTGGCCGTATGCAGGCTAACGAGATAAGTACCTGTAAAAATAACCAGTAAAAAAACCATAGCTCCGATAGAAAGTCTTTTTGTCAATGTCATTTTTTTATTTCCCCATGTCCTTAATACGCTCTAACACCCTGCGCCATTTACTCAAGCGATCGGATTGACCTAAATATTTATCCTGACTTCTTTCTTTTGCAAGCCACAAACCACCACCGTTAAAACTGTATACTGGCACCAAGTCGGGGCGTTTTGAGGCTGGTAAAATACGGCCGTTAAGATTATCCAATACCAGAGGCTCTGCATCCGGTGTCTTATAAAATGCCAATACCATATGCGCCTGATTTAACTGAAGGGATTTTACATAGGTAATTCTCAGCTGTTTCATGGGAACCCCCATGGCTAAGAGAGTGAAATATTTGGCTATGGAAAAATCCTCGCAGTCTCCGCCAGCATCCACCACAAACTCATCTGGACTTTTCCAATAATCCCCTTCTGATTGATAGGCAAGATCGGACTGGAAAAGAAATTGGTTAAAAAAATCATTTGTTTTGGTGAGCTTTTGCTCGGTAGTCAAATTTTTTGCCGAATTAATTATATTTTTCCATGCTTTAAAGCGCTTTTTAATATTCCCCGTATGCTTTTTCTCTAACTGTTCAATTTTCCCCGTGCTGATAAAAGCCTCAGCACGGGAACTAAAGACAGGGTCAACGTAGAAAATCAGATAACAGGCTATCAAAAGCCCTGTCAAACATTTAGCAGCAATGTTTGACAGTTCTCTTGAAAGTAACCAGTATTCCGGGAACATTAGCGACTTCCTTTAATTTCTCCATGGTATTTGCCGCATGCCCTTTATATTCGTAAGGCCCTATAAGCACCGCATCACAGCCATTTACTTTGCAAATACAGGTTTTATATCCTAATTTAGTCAGGCGTTTAGCCCGTACTACGGCTGCTGCATGACTCGCCTTTCCTGAGAAAGTTCCGGCATTCACGTACCAGTCTTTCGGTGCAACCTGCAGTGGCGGCGTTGCGTTCTTGTGAACAATGGCAGGTGTCAGCTTCACTTTGTTCATGTTTGCAACGGGATGCGCCAGTACCAGGGTTCTGTCAGTGGTATCTGGGTAAGGAATATCATCCATATCATCATGAAGCAGCACATGTGTTTCTGCGGAAGTAAATACATCATTATTAACCACATTTTCAGGAAGCTTCATCTTCAGATAGCAAAGCAAAACACCCATGCCGTTTAATAAGCGGTAACGGGCAAAAGCTTCCGTATTTTGCGCACGGACATATTCAATCTGGGACTGATAATATTCATTTTGTGAATCCAGTAGATCCAACAGCGTTCTTTTACCTACTTTGAACTGCTCCTGATAGGCACCCCTTGTTTTAGAAGACGCATTCACGTGTGTTTTCAGAGGCTTTATTCTCAATCCCGAATAAATCCAGGTATTCCAGGACAACCTGACTGATTCCTTTAAATCAATCAGCGCCTTGTTCTTAACTTCAAATGCTTCTTGTACCCGGTAAGCTGTTTCACGGACTCGCGCCTCATCAGCGCCGCCACGAAAGAGGTTATAATTCATTCGGACCATGGCCAGCTTATCGTCATTTTCACCTATCAGACCATCCAGGTTTCTGTTGCTTGAAGCGCTTAAAACCAGGTCGACTTTGGGATAATAGGCAGCCCTGGCTACCTCATACTGCGCCTTTGCCTCTTTTATATCAGCATAACTTGATTTGATGGTCGGATGGTTATCCAGTCCGCGCTGAATGGCTTTGGTTACACTGCGGGGTAACTCTTTATTTGAGGGAACCCTGGGCCAGCTCAGGTGCGAGGGCCATTTGCCTACGACCTTCGCATAGGTAATTCTGGCTTCGCGCAAATCAGCCTCTGCTGCTATTTTATTGGATAGCGCAAGCGCCAGGCGCGCATCAGCCTGATCCTGCTCGGCAGTGCGGGATAAGCCTGCTTCGCTCCGGTCTTTAATCATACCAAATACTGATCTGTGAGCTTTCAGATTATCAAGCGTATAGGCATAAAGTCTTTCCTGCAAAAGGATATTTAAATATTTATCCACTATCTCAAGGGCCAAATCCTCTGATACCCCTTGGGTTTTCCATTTTTGAGCCTGATAGAGATAATCCGTACGCTTTAATTCATTGGCAATGCCACCGCCTGCAAATAAATTCTGACGAAACTCTATGCTGGATTCTGTGCGATCCAGTGTCCGCTTTCCTGCACCTTGAATGGCGCGGGTGGTAGGGTTGTTGCTTTCTTCTCGCCCAAAACCCGCTGCGGCATCAATGGAAGGAAAATAAGCCCCTTTTGCACGATCCATATCCTGTCTGGCAGAGAGACCTTTTGCTGTATTAAAAAGGATGTCAGGATTCGTTATCATACCGTGTTGAACTGCGTCACTTAATGTGTCAGCAAGAACGGTACTGCTTGTTAATAGAATACCCAAAAAAATTGCACTTTTTTTCACCACCCGCATCCCTACTAAAATTTCCCTTAAGTATTCTTGAATTTTTATAGATATTTTTCAAGTCTTATTTTCAATACAACATCATGCTTTGCTCGCTTCGTGACCAAAGATGATTTGCTGTCTAAAATTATCAGACCTCTGGCCTGATTTGGTGTACTTTATATATTATTTTTTTTTGGATGTCATTAGGCAGTTGCTGTGTATTTTTTCGATGGCAAAACTACAATAAGGCAGCCATCTCACTTTTCCGCTTCCTAACGGTCGCGGCTCGGATTGTCTCCGCAAAGATTGTGCGTTTTAATGCCATCGGCGTGGTGGGATCTGGAATTTACTGGTATTATTTTAATTATCCCGCTATGTTACACTAAATAAATATCTACATGAATCAGCCCGTATGAATACTAACGCCCCATTATCCACTTTAACCGTCAGTCAACTTAATCGACATATTCGCAGCCTTCTTGAAAATGAGGTAGGCGAAGTGCACGTTGAAGGTGAAATTTCAAACCTGAGCAAGCCCTCTTCCGGGCATTTTTATTTTACCCTTAAAGATAAAAATGCCCAGCTGCGCTGTGTTTTTTTTAAAAATCGTCATAATAAAAACACCCCCAAATTGATTGACGGACAGCATGTCGTTGCCTCAGGAAAGTTAAGCCTGTATGAAGCGCGTGGTGATTACCAGCTCATCGTTGATAGTTTAAGCGAAGCAGGGCTGGGGCAGCTTTATCAACAATTTGAGCTACTAAAAAAGAAACTGGAAGCAGAAGGCCTCTTTAAAAGTCAGTTTAAAAAGAAAATTCCTTCTTATCCTAATCACATCGCAGTCATTACTTCTGCAAGCGGTGCTGCAGTCCGTGATATTTTAGCTACTCTGAAACGCCGTTTTCCTTATGCCGGCGTCTTAATTTATCCCTGTGATGTTCAAGGCCAGCTGGCCTCGGGCCAGCTGATTAATGCAATTCACCAGGTTGAGCAGGATAATCGCGCAGATGTCATCATCCTGGCTCGTGGCGGTGGCAGTATTGAAGATCTCTGGGCATTTAATGAGGAAAGGCTGGCTCGGAAAATAGCAGCCTGTACACTGCCCATCGTTTCAGGTGTCGGCCATGAAACCGATTTCACTATTGCAGATTTTGTAGCTGATTTACGAGCGGCAACACCAACCGCTGCCGCTGAAGCGGTAACGCCCAGTTGTTTTGATATGATCACCCTTTTCAATCAGTTTTACCAGCAGCTATACAGCAGCATATACCGTAAGATTCAAAACAGTCAGTTAAGACTGAATCATCAACAGCAAAAAATAAGCTCACCAGGCAAGGCGATTCTCAGCCATTGGCAAACGCTGGATTATCTTGAGAAACGGTTGATAAGCAGTATTTATAAAATAGTTTCGCATCATCAACATCATTTAAATCTGGCTCTATCCAAATTGCATGCTATAAATCCCAAAATAAAACTCAGGGAAGATATGGCTCGCTTGAACCAATGGCAGACTAGCTTATTTCAGCAGTTACAAGAAAAAATTGAAAAGAGCAAAAACCGGCTTGCTGAACAAATTGCAACTTTGCAAGCTGTCAGTCCCTTGGCTACACTTGATAGAGGGTATTCAATCGCTACATCCAAAGGAGAAATCCTTTTTTCTTCTGATCAGGTTGTTGTGGGTGATCATGTAAATATTAAACTGTCACAGGGAAAACTGACTTGTGAAATAATCAACAAGGGAGACTGATTATATGAAACGATTTTTTACTGTATTTTCTATCATAACCGCCGTCTGTTTAAATCTTAACGCGGCCTTTGCTCAATCGCTTCCGGAAAATCATGCGGTTAATGGTGGGGTAACGATTATTCCTGTCGATATCAAACAAAAACCCCAAGCCTATTTTAAAGGCAAGCGGATAACCGTACTGGATAGCAAAAATCCCAATCAATGGCTGCTTGTTGTAGGAATTCCGTTGGATAATAAAGGGGACATCCAGCAGTTAGCCATCAAATCACCCCTGAAAGCGGCAATCCCCTTCCATGTCAGTGAAAAATACTATCCAACACAATCTTTAACTATACCCAATAAACGAAAGGTTGATCCCTATGAAAAAGACCGCGCAAGAATTGACGGTGAAACACGACAACTTGAGAGTATCTTTTCCGGCTACAGTAAAAACAATCCTTTCGAAGAAAAATTCATAGCCCCTTCTCATGGTCCTATCAGCAGCTTATTCGGCCTGAAAAGAGTTTACAACAAGCAACCTCGAGCACCGCATTCCGGTCTTGATATCGCATCCGCTGCCGGTTCACCCGTAAAAGCCATCGGCAAGGGAAAGGTTGTTGACGCGGGGGATTATTTCTTTACAGGCAATACAGTGATTGTTGATCATGGTCGAGGTGTTTTTTCGCTCTATGCCCACTTAAATGATATAAAAGTCAACAAAGGCGAGCAGCTAAACCAAGGGCATACTGTAGGCACGGTAGGACAGACAGGACGGGTTACTGGGCCTCATTTGCATTGGACCATGGTGATGAACGGCACCTACGTTGATCCACTGCTGTTCGTGCCTGCGCACAGTATAAGGACAATGCCAAAAACGCCTGAAAAACCTGCTGCGGCTGAAGCTACCAAGCAGGAATAATCGGCCATGCTGGATCAACTCAATCAAAGTCTCGAATTAATTGTCAGCCAAACCAATAACAATTTGCCTATATTGGGTCTGATTTTAGCTGTTTTATGGGGCGCTTTTTTCATCACGCATTTTATCAGCAAACGTTTGTTATTATTAGGCATTATCCCCCGGCATCTTATAGGCCTGCCGGGGGTGGTTTTTTCTCCCTTCCTGCATGCGGATTTCAATCATATATTTTTTAACAGCATTCCATTGCTTGTACTGAGCAATTTCATACTTATCAACGGCATTGCATTTTTTATCTCTGTCAGTCTCAGCATCATATTGATGAGTGGCATCGCCATCTGGTGTTTTGCAAAGCCAGGCTTGCATATTGGTGCCAGTGGCTTGATCACAGGTTATTGGGGATTTTTAGTCAGTAATATTATTCATCAAAATAATTTAACCGCCATTATTTTAGGAATTATCAGCATTTATTATTTCGCAGGTATTTTTTTCGGGGTATTCCCAGGTAAAAAAGGCATTTCATGGGAGGGGCATTTATTTGGTTTACTGGCCGGAATTGCCACGAGTTTTTGGATTGGAATGCACTAAGGCAAACTTTGATGCGCTTTTATATATCAAGTCAGGTTGCTGATTTTTCTTCATGAATAATAAAAAAATTATGTGATGAACGGAGGATTATTATATAAGGTGTAACTCTCATATAGTCATTGATTTCCTGGGTTAATACCCCCCCCCCGTAATACGCTCCGCTCCTTACGGGCTACCCACCCGTCGCCGTAGCCCGTAAGGAGCGGAGCGTATTACGGGGGGGATGGTCAAGACCCGCATTAAACCATGCAAGGGTAAAACGCTCACATATACAAAGTCATCCTATATCAACTGCTGTTTCTTTACCTATGTGAGAATTGTGCCCATAATATATATTATGGATAAATCAACAAGCTGTGCTATGCTGAAAATAATAATCTAAGGGCTAAATTATGTCATTTTTTAAACAGATAACCGTTATTGCCTTGCTATCTTTCTGTACTGCAACGGCGTTTGCTGCGAACTGTTGCAATAATATGGGTGGTATCCATTATTGCGATTCTTCTGCTGGGCGCTTTGTTTGTCAAAATGGTTATTTTTCTGCATGCTATTGCACTAAACATGCGGTCATGGATTTGCAAAAAATTCAGGGCTGTTGCCTCTGGCATGGCGGTGTCATGAATGAAGCGGATAATGCCGACGTGGTTGTTTGTCGAGATGGCTCGTTTTCAGAAACCTGTTCGATTCAATCTGAGCACAAGCCCGCTTCATCATGGTAAAATTGAAAACAATAATTCAACCTATAGACATTAGACTGAACAACATTCATAATTGCCGACTTTTAACCGCTAAGCCAGAATGACCTCATTAATTGAAATAAAAAACGTTCATAAAGACTACGGTTCGCTGTCTATTTTGAACAACATCAGTTTTACAGTAAAGCATGGGGAATTTCTTACCCTTCTCGGACCCTCCGGCTGCGGTAAAACTACGTTGTTACGATTGATATCAGGCTTTGAGCAGCCGAGTAGTGGTGAAATCATTATCAATGGCAAGTGCATCAACAAATTGCCACCACAACAACGCGATGTTCATACGGTTTTTCAAAGTTATGCCCTGTTTCCCCATTTATCCGTCTTTGAAAACGTGGCTTTTGGTCTACGCTGCCGTGGCATGCATGAAGCGGACATTCAACAGCAGGCTAAAGACGCCCTGCAGCTTGTTCAACTCCATCAATTTGCCAGTCGCAATGTCAAACAATTGAGCGGCGGGCAGCAACAGCGTGTGGCCATTGCCCGGGCTATCGTCAATAAACCCAAAGTTTTATTGCTCGATGAACCCTTAAGTTCATTAGACTATCGTTTACGCAAAGCCATGCAATATGAATTGAAACAACTGCAGAAAACGCTGAACATGACGTTTATCTTCGTGACACATGATCAAGAAGAAGCGCTATCTATGTCTGACAGAATCGTTATCTTTAATCATGGGCAAATCGAGCAAATAGGTACGCCTCGACAGGTATATGAAACACCCAACAATTTATATGTTGCCAAATTCATAGGTGAGGCGAATATATTTGAAGTGACCGTTGACGCAGTGTCTGATGACAGTTTACAAACGACCATAGAAACGGTTGATTTGAAATGCAAAAACACAGGTGATTTTAAACCCGGTCAATTAATTAATCTGATAATTCGTCCCGAAGATATTCGTGTTTGGTCGCATGATGAGGTGGATGATAGCGAAGGGATGATTCCCGGAAAAATCATTGATATCATTTATAAGGGATCTACCGTTGATCTGAAAGTCGCTTTGCCTTCCGGCAAGGTCATTCATGCGTCTGAATTTTTTGATGAAGATGACGATAAGCTGGAATATAAATCAGAGGAGTCGGTATGGGTTCACTGGCTGCCTGGCTGGGAAGTTTTGTTGCCTTATGAAAAATAAACCGTTTTCAGTATATATCATTTATGTCTGGCTTATTGTGTTTGGCTTTTTACCACTGGCAATGGTGGTTGTTGCCAGTTTTTTAACTCACGATCCCATTAATCTGGTTTCCTTGCCATTTACGCTTGCAAATTACAGCGGCTTGTTTTCACCGGTCTTTCTTAAAATATTTTTTCGCTCCTTTTTAATCGCTGGTCTAACGACGCTTATCTGTTTATTACTGGCCTATCCTTTCAGTTATTTACTGGTCAAATCAAAAAATCAATCCGTCCTGCTGCTTTTAATTATCATTCCTTTTTGGACAAGTTCACTGGTAAGAACTTACTCATTGATTGCTATCTTAAAATATAAAGGGCTTATCAATAATCTGTTGATGAAACTGCATTTAATAGATGCACCGTTAAGTCTTTTGTATTCCAACTTCGCAGTCCTTGTTGGTCTGGTTTATAATTTGTTTCCCTTTATGGTGTTGCCGCTTTTTACAAACATGGAGCGTTTTGACTTCCGACTGATAGAGGCCGCGAAAGATTTGGGAGCCGGACGCTGGGCCATATTTTCTCGCGTATTTTTGCCCAATACCATCAGCGGTATCGTTTCTGGCTGCTTGATGGTACTGCTCCCTGCCATGACCTTGTTTTATATACCTAACGTGCTCGGCGGTGCCCGCTCCATTTTATTAGGTAATATGATCCAGGATCAATTCCTTGTTCTTGAAAACTGGCCGCAGGGATCTGCGACATCGGTCATGTTGACCGTTATTTTACTGATTCTTTTAAATCTGTTTCGCCGTCAAAGTTCGGAGGTCATGCATTGAAAGGTTTTCTGCAAAAACTCTATCTGCTGCTGATCTATGGCATGTTATATTTACCGATTCTTGTATTGATTCTCTATTCGTTTAATGAAGCGAGATATTCCATGCAATGGCATGGGTTTTCATACCAATGGTATATTGAATTATTTCACGATCGCGGCTTGTGGGATGCTTTTTTACACTCCGGTGTACTAGGCATTTGCGCCTCGACTATAGCCACGACACTGGGCCTTCTCGCTTGCGTGCGTCTTTTTTTATATAAGAATACAGCCAAATATGGGCTTTTCATGATGCTGCTGTTGCTGATTATCATTCCGGATATTGTTCTGGGTGTTGCCCTGCTTATATTCTTTAATGTCGCAGACATCAGTTTAGGGTTTTTCAGTCTGCTGATTGCCCATATTACTTTTTGCATCCCCTTTGTCATTTTAACCATCAGTACCCGTATCAGAACACTGGATCCTAATATTTATTTCAGTGCGCTGGATTTAGGCGCCAGCCGATACAGGGCCTTGGTAAAAATTCTCCTCCCCTTGCTGTGGCCTGCCATATTAAGTGCCTTTTTGCTTTGTTTTACGCTCTCCTTTGATGACGTCATTATCAGCTATTTTGTGGCAGGACCTGATTTTACTATCCTGCCTTTGACCATATACTCATTGGTGCGCGCGGGCGTCACGCCGGAGTTGAACGCCTTGTGTACCATCACTTTTGCGATTTCCATGTTACTGGTCATTTTTTCTCAGCGTTTATCAGGAGAAAATCATCCATGAGACTTCATGTGCTTGTTATCCTCTGTCTACTGTCATTTCAGGCCACTGCTGCAAAAGTCGTCAATGTGTATGCCTGGGGTGGTGAAATTCCAAGAACGGTAATCCAGCAATTTGAAAAAGAAACAGGTATCAGAGTAAATTTTTCTACTTATGATTCCAATGAAACCCTGTACGCAAAACTGAAAGCAAGCCGTTCAAGCATATACGATGTAATCCTGCCTTCAGCTTACTTTGTTGAAAGAATGAAAAAACAGGGCATGTTAACTAAACTTGAGCACCAACAATTACCTCGTCTCAGCAATCTCAGTAACAGATTTCAAAATAATGATTATGATAAGGGCAACCAATACAGCGTGCCTCTTATTTGGGGAGCAACAGGCATTTTTTATAATCATCAACACGTAAAAAAACCACCCATGAACTGGCAGCAACTGTGGGATCCCCGATGGAAAAACAGGCTGATGCTGCTCGATGACTCACGCGAAGTTTTTGCTGTTGCGTTATTAAGCCTGGGATACAAACCCAATGATGATAACCCTGATCATATCAAGGAGGCTTATCAACATTTACTGAAACTGATTCCGAACATCAAGCTTTTTGCAAGTGATAATATACAATCCATCATGATTGATGAAGATGCAACCACAGGCATGGCCTGGAATGGCGACGCCTACAAGGCCCATCAGGAAAATCCGCAAATTGAATTTATCTACCCTGAAAATGGTTTTGTTATCTGGGTCGATTGCCTGGCGATTCCAAAAAATCCGCCCCACCCTGAAGCGGCTTACCAATTCATTAATTACATGTTAAAAGCCAGTTCATCTGTTCAGATTGCTCTGAAAGAAGGGCATGCGATTACAAACCAGGCAGGTATCAATCTGTTGCCAGAGGAACTAAAAAACAATAAAACCGTTTACCCACCGGAACACATTTTGCAAGCAGGTTATTTTCAACGTGATGTCGGTGAAGCCTCACTCAATCTTTATAACCAATATTGGCAACAGTTGAAGCTGGCATTTTAGATTCAAGCAAACGGCTCGTACCCAAATGCGCTGATATCCGGATAACTGCCTTATCGAGCTCTGCATGCGCACTTTGATAATGCCTTTCTTCCTCATACAAAGCCTGCATGGCATTATTCAAATCATCATAGGAATACTTGCCTTGCTGATAGCCTTGCTTAGCCCGTTCTGCTGTCTTTTTCGCCAAAGGGAGTAACTGATTTTTAACCTGTTGCGATTCTTCATGGGATTGTTGCATATCAAGGAAATCGGCATAGAGTCTTTGTTTTAATTCAAGCCGCAATGCCCTTAACTCAGCAAGAGTTTGGGTATAATCAGCTTCTGCAGAAATAATTTTTCCCTGATTGCGATCGAAAACCGGGATGGTTGATCCGGCTGATACTACCATGGCATTTTGATTGTCATCTGCGAAATGGCGGCCTCCCAGTTGCAGCTCCATGGTGGGCCAAACATCTTTTTTCACAGCATTGATGCTGGCGCGTTTTGCTTCTAGCTGACATTTTTTTTCTGCTATAAATGCACTATTGTCCAGAGATTGAATTATTTTATTCCAGGTATACATTTGATGGGGCAAGCCCCTGTCGGTTAAGCGCTTTGAGTCAATATGATTCATACCTATTATTCTTGCAAGCACCGCTTGTTTTTTTTTAATATCCCTGTAAGCCAGTGATTGGGTTATTTTAGACTCTCCTAACTGAATTTTAGCTAAACCCAGATCAATTTCGACTCCCTCGCCACCCGATTTCATCTTGTTAATTTGATTGACAATTTTTTGATTTAATTGTGCCAGTTTTTTACTTACCACAAACCATTCATCTGCATACATCAAATCGATATAGGCCTCTCCAACTAACATGTAAATTTCTGCTTTTTTTCTATAGATTCCGCCAATAGTGGCTTGATAATTGGCATAACTGGCTTTTTGTTGAGAAGCGCGTTTACCACCCAGGGGAATGGGCTGATTAATGGAAAAGGTTGTCTCTGCAGATTCAAATCCAGAGAACTGTCCTGATCCGCCTATGTTTTCGCTTTCCAGAATAATAGAAGGATTTAGAAATAACGAATCCTGTACGAATTGCCCCCTTGCGGCATTAGCTTTCTGAATGTCTGCCTGCAGTTGGGGGTTTTTCTTAAAAGCTAACTCCACTGCCTGTTTGAATGTAAAAAGGATGTTTGCAAAAACGCTATTGGCCATGAGATAAAAAATGATGCCGCAGATTACCTTATTTAACAAACCCATCCCTTAGCCTTTAATAAAGTTTTATTTTTCATAGTAGCATTATCTATATACGGTTGATAATTCCCTTGTAAAAGATAAGATATCAGCTGATGCAAATTAAAAAAATGCTGGGCGTTTTAGCCCAGCATTTTACTCAATAATAAAAAACTACCAGAGACTGGTGTTAACAAACGCCTTCCCGATGGTCATGACTTTCGAAAACCAATTTACCATCTTTCACTGTCACAACCACGTGACCGCCATTTGTTAATTTACCGAATAAAAGTTCATCAGCCAATGGTTTTTTAACATTTTCCTGAATCAACCGAGCCATTGGGCGAGCTCCCATGGACTTGTCATATCCATGCTCGATTAACCATTCACGTGCGGATTTTTCAACAATAAAACTCACCCCTTTATTATTGAGCTGTTCATCGAGCTCCATAATAAATTTATCGACCACCAAGCCAATGGTTTGTGGCTCTAGCGGCGCAAAGTTAATAATCGCATCTAACCTATTTCTAAACTCTGGGCTGAATTGACGCTTAATGATATCCAAACCGTCACTGGAGTTATCCTGATGTGAGAACCCAATAGAATTGCGACTGATTTCACTGGCACCCGCGTTGGAAGTCATCACAAGAATAATATGACGGAAATCTGCCTGGCGACCATTGGTATCGGTTAAGGTCCCATGATCCATTATTTGCAGGAGCAGGTTAAACACATCGGGATGGGCCTTTTCAATTTCATCAAGTAACAAAACCGCATGTGGCGCTTTGGTCACCGCTTCAGTAAGCAAACCACCCTGATCATAACCTACATACCCTGGAGGCGCGCCAATCAATCGGGATACCGTATGCTTTTCCATGTATTCCGACATATCAAAGCGTAATAATTCTATACCCAATACGTTAGCAAGCTGACGGGTTACTTCGGTTTTACCGACACCCGTAGGGCCTGCAAACAAGAAACAACCGACAGGTTTTTGTGGTTCTCTCAAGCCTGAGCGAGCCAACTTGATAGCAGAAGACAGTGAAGTGATGGCTTGATCCTGACCATATACCAACAGTTTTAAATCACGCTCAAGATTTTTCAAAGTATCTCTGTCCTGGGCAGACACTTTCTTAATCGGTATGCGCGCAATCTTGGCGACCACGGTTTCAATTTCTGTGACGCTGATAATTTTTTTACGTTTACTGGCAGTCAATAAATTCTGATAGGCGCCTGCCTCATCGACAACATCTATCGCTTTATCTGGTAGAAAACGCTCATTGATATATTTTGAGGCCAGTTCTGCCGCAGCTTTTAAGGCAGGGATGGTGAATTTAACCCCATGATGTTCTTCAAGCCGTCCTTTCAGGCCTTTAAGAATTTCAAAGGTTTCATCAATGGTTGGCTCAGGAATATCAATTTTCTGAAAGCGTCTGGCCAATGCTCTGTCTTTTTCAAAGATGCCTCGGTATTCTTGATAAGTCGTTGAACCGATACATTTGAGCTCGCCATTAGCTAATAAAGGCTTGATCAGGTTAGAAGCGTCCATCACACCGCCAGACGCTGCACCCGCACCTATTATGGTATGAATTTCGTCAATAAACAATACAGCACCATCGTTTTGACTTAGTTGTTTTAATACGGCTTTTAAACGTTTTTCAAAGTCACCACGGTATTTTGTACCGGCTAAGAGTGCACCGAGATCCAGTGAATAGACCACGCAATGTTTAATGGCATCAGGAACTTTTCCGTCAACGATATGTTTTGCCAGCCCTTCGGCAATCGCGGTTTTACCAACACCTGCCTCACCAACCAGCAAGGGATTGTTTTTTCTTCGGCGACACAAGACCTGAACCGTGCGTTGCACCTCTTCATGTCGACCAATAAGCGGATCGATTTTGCCTTGTTTGGCGCGTCGATTGAGGTTCATGCAATAACTGTCAAGCGGGGATTCATTACCCTCTGCGCCCATCATATCTTCATCCATAGAAGGATTCATGCTCTCATGCATGTCGTTGCTTTGATATTTTGAAACGCCATGGGAAATATAATTAATGACATCAAGACGTGTAATATTTTCTCTGCGGAGAAAATACACTGCCTGACTTTCCTGTTCACTGAAAATGGCTGCCAGAACATTGGCGCCTGTAACTTCTGTTTTACCCGCTGACTGAACATGGAAAACCGCACGCTGAAGTACACGCTGGAATCCTAAAGTAGGCTGTGTTTCCCTGTCAATTTCGTCCTCGGGAATTCTTGGTGTGGTTTCATCGATAAATTCCATCAAGTCATGCCGTAACGTTTCAATGTTAGCATCGCAGGCTTGTAAAACATTGCCTGCAGCAGGATTATCAAGTAAGGACAATAACAAATGCTCAACAGTCATAAATTCATGGCGTTTTTCTTTTGCTTCCTTAAAGGCCAGATTTAAGGTGAACTCTAGTTCTTTATTTAACATTGTATATACTCCTCTCTCTAGCCACTACCATTTACTCCGGTTCCATACTGCATAGCAATGGATGTTCATTTATTTTCGCATACTCATTAACCATAGCCACTTTCGTTTCAGCTATATCTCTTGTAAAAACTCCGCAAACGCCTTTCCCTTGAAGATGAACCTGTAACATAACCTGTGTTGCTATCTCTTCATTTAAGCGAAAAAAGCGCTTTAGCACATCTACTACAAAATCCATCGGCGTATAATCATCGTTAAGCAATACAACCCTGAATTTTCTTGGCTGCTTGATTTCCGGCTTGGCTTTCGCCTCTGCCGTTTTTTGCTCAACGGTATATTCTAAAAACTGCCCACTCATTTCATATACCCTTTACTAATTTTATAGACTGACTAGGAGCATTTGGCCAGTAAAATGTAATTAAAATTCCATAAAAATTTAAAATAAAAACTTATTGGTTAAATAATTATGCCGATTAACCCGCTATTTTGAAATTTATATTTAAGAAAAAATATTTAATTCATTTTATTTCAATTCGGACATGGCTTCTTATTAATAATTATAGCTTATTTTCAGTAGATTATATGTATTTTTAAATATTTAAAAGCGGTTCAATGGAACAAAGCCATTATTCTGAAGAATTTTAGTCACCCTGAATAAAGCTTGTATCTGGCAGCTGAGCACCGAGGAGGCATGGGTTTCCCACCCTACTCAAAGTTTCAAGCAGGATGAGCGAAGATGTGCACTTTTCTTGGTTTTTGCCGGACAGTAAAAGCATGATAACTGCTAGCACCGTTTCCATTTAGTTTTGACCGGTTGTTCCGAGCCGCGACCGTTAGGGAGCGGAAATTTAAACAAGGTTCCGCTTGCTAACGCGCGCGGCTCGGATGCTTCGAAATAATCCATTTTTGTATAACGCAATCAAAATGAAATGGAAGCAGTACCAGGACAAAATACTCTAAATGAACCGTTACATTTGCTTAATAATCTCATCAGCAAAACCAGAGCAACTGACAAGGTGCGCATCAGGCAATTGTCGCGCAAAATCATACGTCACTGTTTTGGCTTCAATAGCAGACTCTACCCCTTTAATAATTAAATCAGCAGCCTCATTCCAACCAAGATGCCTTAACATCATTTCAGCTGATAAAATCAAGGAGCCAGGATTGACCTTATCCTGTCCTGCATATTTAGGCGCAGTACCGTGAGTGGCTTCAAAAACAGCTACAGCGTCACCAATATTCGCACCGGGTGCGATACCAATACCGCCAACCTGCGCTGCAAGGGCATCAGAAATGTAATCGCCGTTCAAATTAAGGGTCGCGATAACGCTGTAATCTTCCGGCCGTAAAAGAATTTGCTGTAAAAAGGCATCGGCAATGACATCTTTAATAATAATCTGCGCGCCGGTTTCAGGGTGTTTGAATTCCATCCAGGGACCGCCCTCAAATTCAGTGGCAGAAAAATGTTCTTTAGCCGTTTGGTAGCCCCAGTCTTTAAAGGCACCTTCAGTGAACTTCATGATGTTGCCTTTATGAACCAGCGTCACTGAGTCACGATTATTATCAATCGCGTATTGAATTGCTGCTTTAACCAGACGCTCCGTTCCCTCTTTGGAAACAGGCTTGATGCCTATGCCGCAATGCTCCGGGAAACGTATTTTTTTAACATCCATTTCTTCCAGTAAAAATTTGATGACTTTTTTTGCACCCTCAGAATCTGCCTTCCACTCAATACCGGCGTAAATATCTTCAGAATTTTCACGAAAAATGACCATGTCTGTTTTCCATGGCTCTTTAACCGGACTGGGTACACCGGGAAAATAACGCACCGGTCGCAGGCAGGTATATAAATCCATTTCCTGTCGAATGGCAACGTTTAAAGAGCGGATACCACCACCAACCGGCGTAGTTAATGGGCCTTTAATGGATACGCAATATTGCTTGAGGGCCTCAAGGGTTTCTTTAGGAAGCCATTGATCCTCGCCATAGACTTTTGTTGCTTTTTCGCCGGCATAAACCTCCATCCAGGAAATTTTACGATCCCCGTTGTAAGCCTTGTCTACTGCCGCATCAACCACTTTTAACATCGCCGGTGTCACATCAACACCAATGCCGTCCCCTTCAATAAAAGGGATAACCGGGTTATTCGGTACAGATAAAGCTGAATCGTCGGAAACTTTAATACGCTCGCCCTGCTCAGGGACTTTT
>JAGXGR010000031.1 GCA_024636645.1 Legionella sp. | reverse complement strand
CTTGTGGAGTGACTAAATTTAACTCATTAACACTGCTGTTCGATCCTAATACCATTTTTACAATTTCCTTACCGCCCTCATAGAAGTAGTTTTACCTTATTTTTGTCTCATTGTCGCTGGCACAGAGGGGGGAAGTTAGAAGAACTGGATAAGTTAGATACATTGAAGACTTCCGAAGTACAGCAATTATTAGACATAACAAGATTAAACGTAAAAGAAGATTTATTAGATTTAAATGCGTTTGCTGGAGAATTAGGCAATTTAGAAAAATTAAGTGAAGATTTGGTTCATGCAGCGCATGCATTGAATGAACTAAGGAGAGGATTAGAGGATGATCCTACAACGCGGTATCATGTAATGGAATTTTTTGGTGCGCATAATCAGGTTGTTTCCAAACCAGGAACTGAAGTTAAGCAAACAGGTACTGCAAGTGATGATGAATCAAGTGAAGCAGCAGAATCAGCGTTCGGTGTTCCTATTATAACCACACAATTTCATCCGGAGGTTGGTGCCAAAGGATTCCCTAATGCTAAATTCTTTTATAAAAAAACAGGCGTTGATCAACAGATGGATCTTGATATTTTTAGATACTTTGACAAAGCAGGCGATGCTTATAGTAAAAAGAAAACGGTGATTGATGAATTAACTCAATTTAAACCTGAAGGAACCGCTGAGGACAAGGATGTTGATGTGACACCAAACATTAAGCCAACTGATATTCTAAAAGCAAAACAGAAACTACAAGAACAAGAAGCGCATTTTGGTGAAGAACAGCAAAAGAAAACGTCATTATTTAGAAAAGTAATTTCAGCAATCACTTCATTTTTTAAAGCGATAGGTTCTGCTATAAGCTCTGTTTTTACTTTTATAAAAGAAACAGCCAGAAAATCTGTGGGTAAATTTGCAAGAAAAGCCGTATCAGATAAGCTTACTGAAAGCCTGGTTTCAAGGCAGAGAAAAAGAGAGGAAGAACATTACCGTGCTGAGGACATAGGCGTGGAAAAAGAAGCGTTGGTTTCTTCAAGCAGCTCATTCTCTATTATATTGAACGATATTAAAACAAAAGCACCTTCTGAAATATTACGAGAAACACCGGCTAAATTATGGACGAAACAAGATGATGAGCTTGACGAAAATGTAGTTAACAAGACCGCGGTTGATAAAACCGAAAGGGCGCATCTGCAAGCGGGTCAAGAAATTGGTGAATGGTCCAATAGCCCCTTGTTTTAGTGAACAAGGCAGTGCCGCGTATTTAACAATACGAGGCACTGGTACAGCAATAAACAGATTAAAAATCAAGGTTGCTGCAAGGATTCAATCATCATGCCAAGAAACCTTGTTGCTTCTCCGCCAGTGACGGCTCGATGATCAAAGCTTAAAGACAGCGGCAACGTTTTATGGCTGAGGATTTTACCATCACGGCTGACTGCCGCTTCATACAAACGTCCTACCGCAACAATGGCTACCATCGGCGGCACAATAACCGGGCTTGCAAAACGACCGGCAAATTTACCAAAATTAGACAGCGTTATAGTAGCACCCTTGAGCTTTTCAGCCGGCACTTCACGTTGACTTACCTGGGCTTTAAAGTCATTAATCTGTTCACGCAAAGCCTTGTCTGATTGAGAAGCGGCATCATGAATAACCGGCACAAACAAGCCTTCATCACTATCCATCGCCAAGCCTAAGTGGACCTTATCCATTAATTTGCGTGCGCCATGCGCTGTATCAAACCAGGCATTAAGCGCCGGCTCCTTCTGGCAGGCAGTCGTGATGGCACGGATTAATCTGATGGTAATATCGCTGCCTTCCTTCCATCCGTCAATATCTGCTTCATCGAAAATGCTGACCGGTACAACCTCTTTATGCGATTGAACCATGCTGTTTAACATGGCGCGTCGAACCCCGCGCAAGGGTTCATAGCCCTCTGGTAATGCCTTGGCTTTGGAAGCCAGGGCTTCAATGTCTTTCTTGAGAATGACGCCATGCTCGCCAGTACCAGTCACATCGCTTAAATCAACGGCCAGTTTTTTTGCCAGCATTTTTACAGCAGGCGTGGCCTTGATACGCTGCGTCTTTTGACCACTGATACCAATGGTGAAATTGTCCTCACTGATTTCAGTGCTTTCTTCAAGGTTGCCCACCACAGTACCTTTGTCGGCCGGTTTTTTTTCTTCTGAAGTAAAGGATGCCAATGGCTCGCCGGTTTTAATAACGTCACCGGGCTGACCATATAACTTGCTGATTGTACCGTGTTGAGGGCAGGGAACATCAACGACCGCCTTGGCGGTTTCCATTGATACCAGGGGTTGATCTGCTTTGACGGTATCGCCTTCCTTAACAAACCACTCATGGATTTCAGCATCGGGCAATCCTTCACCTAAATCCGGTAAATTGAAAATTGTCATTATTACTCCATTATGTTCAGTACAGATTCTTTAATACGGTTAACACTGGGTATATAGTGTTTTTCCAGTTGAAAATAAGGCATGACCACATCGTAGCCGGTAACCCGTTGAACCGGGGCCTGAAGATCAGGTAAACAATGCTCCATCAGCAATGCAGAAATCTCAGCACCCACTCCACAGGTTCTCGCACCTTCATGAATGATCACGCAGCGGCCTGTTTTTTCCACAGAAGCAATAATGGTATCGATATCCAGTGGTTTGATGGACGCGACATCGATGACCTCAGCAGATATCCCTTCATCGAGCAGTTGTTTGGCTGCCTGTTGTGTTTCATGGATACTGGCACCCCAGCTGACAAGCGTGACATCTTCACCTTCTTGCAGGGTAAAACATTGACCCAGTGGCAGTGCCTCTCCATCATCCGCTACGGGTTGCTTGACCAGGCGATAAATACGCTTGGGTTCGAGAAAGATGACCGGATCGGGATTGCGCATCGCGGCCAGTAATAAGCCGTATGCGCGCTTTGGAGAAGAGGGGATAACCACCTGAAGGCCGGGGATATGGGCAAACAAGGCTTCAGTACTCTCTGAATGATGCTCTGGTGCGCGAATGCCGCCGCCAAAGGGCGCTCTGAAGACCAGCGGGCAATGAAGGCGTCCTCTGGTGCGGTTACGCATCCTGGCCGCATGGGAAATGATTTGGTTCATGGCAGGGTAGATAAAGCCCATGAACTGAAATTCAGCAACCGGTTTCAAGCCTTGAAGCGACATGCCTACAGCGAGGCCTGCGATCATGGATTCGGCCAATGGTGAGTCGAATACACGTTCCTCGCCAAAACGCTGCTGTAAACCGACCGTTGCACGAAATACACCGCCGTTTTTCCCTACGTCCTCACCAAAAACAACAATATCATCGTCCTTCGCCAGCTCGTAGGCCAATGCCTGAGTCACGGCTTCAATCAGGGTAATATCAGGCATTGTCTGCTTCCTCCATGGCTATAGCGCGTTGTTCAATCAAATAGTCCGGCAGCTCTGCATAATGATAATCAAACATGCTGCTGACAGGCTGTTTCTGGCTGTTTAAATACTCGTTGACCGCATCGTCAATCTCTTTGGCGCAGCTTTCAAGCAGTTTTTTTTCATCCGCATCAGACCATAATGATTGCTGCGTCAGGAAATGCCTGAAACGGCTGATGGGTTCGTTAATCATAGCGCCTTTCACTTCATCAGCCGGTTGGTAGCGGGTGGCATCATCGGCTGTGGTATGATCCGAGAGTCGGTAGGTAATGCCTTCAATCAAGGTTGGACCTTCCCCGCGACGGGCTTTGTCTATGGCCTCAGCAATCACTTCTCGGCAGGCGATGATATCATTACCATCTATCTGAACGCCTTCAAACCCTGCAGCAATCGCTTTCTGAGCAATGGTTTCTGTCGCCGTTTGTTTTGATCTGGGAACAGAGATGGCCCACTGATTATTATTTACAATAAAAACCACGGGCAGCTTCCATGTGCCGGCCACATTGATGGCCTCATAAAAATCGCCTTCCGATGTACCGCCTTCCCCGACACAGACGACGGCAACACGCGCTTGTTTGCGGTATTTGAAAGCAAAGGCCACACCGGTTGCATGCAGGCATTGAGAAGCAATAGGCACACAAATCGGCAAATCTTGGGAGCCACAGGAAAAATCACTGCCGCGCTCATCGCCACCCCAATAAGCCAGAATTTCAGACATTTTAACACCACGCTGAAATTGTGCCGCATAATCACGGTAATAGGGTACAAAAACATCCTCAGGCTGCATGGCATGACCAATTGCCGTTGATAAGGCTTCCTGGCCATTGATGGGCGCATAAGTCCCCATTTTGCCTGTACGTTGTAAGGCAATGGCTTTTTTATCAAAAGCTCTGGTGCGCACCATGGTGCTGTATAATTCTATCAGCGTAGTCTTGTCCTGGCTAAACTCAGGCAGTGTGCCTAAAGCTTCGCCTTTTGCATTAAGGTATTGTCTATAAGTTACCTCAAAATGAGCAACCGTTGCCATGCCTCATCTCCTTGTCATCTATCATGATGGCATAGCATACTCATAATCTCGTTTAAAAACCAGTATTCAAAATGGCATATTTTTGAGTTGTCAACAGAGCTCACAGACAGTTACATGGCTGCCTCATCTTAATTTGCAAGGGTGATGGGAGAAGAAAAACCTTGATGCGCTTCGTTTATCAAGGCTACAGAGAAAGATGGGTAGCATTGATAAGTGCGGCGCATCAAGGAAGCCATACCTGCAGCGTTTCTTTTTTCAATGCAAATTTAATGTAACAGCCGTGAAGCCAGTTAAAAAAAGAAGCTTGTCTGTTATACTGCGGGCATATTAAATATCAAGATATCACGTGAATGAATTTGTCATAATCGATTTGGATTATCAGCCGCAAATGAGGCGCAGGTATGGCTTGTTAAGTCATTTACCTGGCTTTGTCTTGCTTGAGAGTTCTGATGTGAGCACAGGGCGCTATGATATTGTTTCAGCCTGTCCTTATGAGAGCATCAGGATTGATGCGGATGATAATATTGATGATGCATTAAGATACATCCAAAAAAAAATCCCCCGGCAACCTTCGACCCTTGACTTGCCTTTTCAAGGCGGCGCCATCGCCTATCTATCCTATGATTTGGGTGAACGGCTGGCTGGTATTTTTTCCAGGCCTCAACCGGGTCTTGAAGGGCTGCCTTTAGCGGATTTTGGCCTTTATGATTGGGCTATTATTTGCGATCATCATTTAAAAAAAGTTAGTTTTTTTGCGGCCAACCGCCAACCTGAAACGGCTGCAGTGATGGATATGATCTTAACCCTCTGGGAAAAATCAACGCCTCAGCCACAGCCTTTTTCCCTGCAGTCTTGTTTTACTCCCATGATTTCAAGGGATCATTATGAGGCCTCTTTTGAGGCCATTCATGAGGCGATTACCAAAGGCCGAAGTTATCAGGTGAATTATACACAGCCCTTTATCGCCGACTATACCGGCAGCACCTGGGGCATTTACGATAGCCTTTGTACTAAAAATCCCGTTCCTTTTTCTGCTTATTTAAACTTGAAAGACAGCCATATTATCAGTTGCTCTCCAGAGCGCTATCTGCTGATGGAGAAAGGCCAGCTTCTGACTTCGCCCATTAAGGGCACCGTGAAACGATCCCTGGATTCAAAAGAAGATTGGTATCTAAAATATCAACTGGAACAATGCCCCAAAAATCGCGCAGAAAATGTAATGATTGTGGATTTGATGAGAAATGATCTAGGCAAAATTGCGATGCCTGGCACGGTTGAAGTGACGGCCTTATGCAAGACACAGAGCTTTAACGGGGTTCATCATCTGGTCAGTGACATTCAGGCACAATGTCTGCCTTCTCTCGATGCTTTGCAGGCTTTTTTATCCTGCTTTCCAGGCGGCTCGATTACCGGCGCACCCAAGTTGGAAGCCATGCGTATCATCAGTGAGCAGGAACCTTATTCAAGAGGTGTTTATTGCGGCTCGATAGCCTGTTTTTCATCTCATGGACGCTTTGACAGTAATATTGCCATTCGCACCATTACAGCTAAAGATGGTTGCCTGCATTTATCCGCTGGCGGGGGAATAGTTATTGACTCCAGTTGTCAAGAAGAATATCTTGAATGTTTCACTAAAGTATCCGCGATAATTAATGCCCTTGAAAAACAATAATGACATTAAAAAATCAGCCGTCATGGTTCTCCAGGAACTGAAAACAGATCGCCTGATTCTGACCCGTCGTAGCGATACCATGAGAACCCAGCCGGGTGAGGTGTGTTTTCCTGGCGGGTTGAGGGAGTCTTGTGATAAGACCTTGTTAGATACTGCTTTAAGAGAATTACATGAAGAGCTAGGCATTGGACCTGCGCGTATTGATTTTATAATGGCATTGGAAAAAGATCATACGCTGTTTCATACGATGATATACCCGTATTTAGCCAGCATCGATACCATGGAGCCTTATACGATAAATCCTTTGGAAGTAGCGGATGTAATAAAATTGCCGATGGATGAGGTTTTAAATGAAAGCAATTATCAAGAGCAGATAGTCAGCAAATACGGTCTTAAGTTCAAGACGGTGGTGTATACTGCCAGTGAGCAATACATTTGGGGCGTGACCGCAAGAATCATGAGCCAATTACCGGCTAACTATCATCTCTGGCAAGATACCAGGGAATAACGACAAATACGATCAATCCAATGATCAGAAAGCCCTCAAAAAAGGCCTTATTAGCAATGGGGATTTGTGTAGGGGGAACAAAACCAATCACCATTGCCAGCAGACAGGCAAAAATACCCATACCGGCTGTAAACCACATCGCAGCATTCCCTCCAGGAATTTTATAATTTCTAGGTCTTTCGGGTTGGGAGTAGCGTAGCTTAATGGCTGCGGCAAACATAAAAATATAAGCCAGCAAGGCCATTTGAGCACTTAAAACGCTGAGCAGCCAATAAGCCTCGTTGATTGTATCGAAAAGGATAAAGGTAGCCGATAAAAGAGAAAATATGATGCCTTGCGTAAAAAGGATGGTAGTTGGTACACCGTATTTATTTATTTTGGTAAACCAATGCGGAATGGCGCCATCACGGGCTGACACCAGCAAGCCTTTTGTCGGACCAATAATCCAGGCTGAAACACCGCTTAACCCCCCCATGATTATCAGGATAGCAAGTAGCTTGGTCATCCATGGCACATGATAAGCATTAAAAAATGTCGCATAGGCATCAATCAGCCCGGACACCACACTGAGATTTTCATTCGGCACCACAATAACAATGGCCAAAGATCCCAAAGTCAGGGTTGAAATGATAATCAGCGTTGAATAAAGAAGCGCTCTTGGGTAATCGCGCTGGGGGTTATGTACTTCTTCTGCATGCACTGCAGACATTTCCATGCCGATAAGGCCAAATAAAATGGCAGAAAAAAGAGGCAGCGTACCGAGCTCTTTAAAATCAGGAAACCAGGACGTGGAGGCATTCATGGTCACGGGATTTCCCTCAATTATCCAAATCGCGCCAAGTGCTATGATGACAACCATCGGTAATATGGTACCTATTGTCGCACCGATGATACTGACGATACCAGACAGCTTCATGCCAAAACAATTTAATAAGGTAAAAAGCCAGAACAGGCCAATGGATGTTCCAAGAAGTAAAGCCTTGTTATTGCCATACTCGGGTGCAATGATATAGAACAGGGTGACGCTGATAAAAGCCATTATCGTTGGATACCAGACGACATTGTATATCCATTGGAGCCAGATGGTAATAAACCCGGCCTTGCGACCAAATGCCTCTCTCACCCAGATATATAAGCCGCCGGTATTAGGGTAGGCTGTGGCCAGTTCAGCGGCCACAAGGGCGACAGGAATGAAAAAAGTCAGGGCGGCTATCACATAAAAAACAACCAGGGGGTATCCCAGTTTTGCGCTGAGGGGCAGGGTACGCAGACTATCAACTGCAATGACGTTGATCATCACCAATGAGAAGACAGTTAAAACTTTTCTGGATTGCTGCACTCTTAATCCTTAGCTGACAGAAAAGACCATCTTACAGTAATGTGTATAGATTGCCCAGAAAGCGCGTTCATCAATGCCTTATTTATAGACCCTTGCAGGTGGTAAGCTTCTGATAAAAATTTATCAGCTTCGTGGCTTTAATGCAATCAATAATGCATTGCATATGAGCGAATCAGGGTGGGCTGATGACAAGTTGCCCACCGAGATTTTCGAATCAGATTCAAGCCAACAGATTACGTAACACATACTGTAAAATACCGCCATGACGAAAATATTCCAGCTCATTGGCCGTATCGATACGGCAGAGCACTTCCACCTGCTCGGTGTCGCCATTTTCACGACGAACGGTCATTTTCAAAATGGAACCCGGTTTGAGTTCATCATCTACTGCGATATTGATACGCTCATTACCCGTCAGATTCAGCGTTTTCCTTGATTGACCCTGAGTAAATTGCAAAGGCAATACACCCATGCCAATCAAATTAGAGCGGTGAATACGCTCAAAGCTCTCTGTAATGACCGCTTTCACACCCAATAGGTTCGTACCCTTTGCAGCCCAGTCACGTGATGAACCCGTACCGTATTCCTTGCCAGCGAAAATAACCAGCTGCTGGTTATCCTGTTGATACTTCATTGCAGCATCATAGATAGGCATGGTTTCGCCTGTTGGAGCATAACGGGTAAAGCCGCCTTCTATGTCTGGTGTCATTTCATTGCGTATACGTATATTGGCAAAGGTGCCGCGCATCATGACTTCATGATTGCCGCGACGCGAGCCATAGGAGTTGAAATCAACCTCTTTGACACCTTTTGATTTTAAATACTCGCCTGCAGGGGAGTTTGACTTAATAGCACCGGCCGGAGAAATATGATCGGTGGTAATGGAGTCGCCCAGTAAAGCCAGAACATAGGCATTTTCAACCGCTTGAATCGGTTTTGCCTGTTCACTGAGGTTTTCAAAAAATGGCGGATGTTGAATATAGGTTGAATCCGTTTGCCAATCATAGGTCTTGCCGCCGCTTGTTTTGATGGCCTTCCAATGCTCATCCCCTTCGAAAACTTCAGCGTATTCCTTGCGGAACATGGCGCCAGAGACTTTGCTCACTTCTGCGGCTACTTCCGCATTGCTGGGCCAGATATCTTTAAGGTAAACAGGGTTTCCATCCCTGTCTTCACCGAGCGGCTCTTTGGCCAAATCAATACAGGTGGTGCCGCATAGTGCATAGGCCACTACCAATGGAGGCGAAGCCAGCCAGTTGGCGCGAACCAAAGGATGGACTCGACCTTCAAAGTTACGGTTTCCGGACAATACGGAGGAAACGACCAGCTCATTTTCAATCACGCTTTTTGAAATGGGATCAGGTAAAGGACCGGAATTTCCAATGCAGGTTGTACATCCATAGCCTACAAGATTAAAGCCCAGTTCGTTAAGGTATTTTTGAAGTCCGGCAAATATCAAATAATCAGTCACTACTTTGGAGCCTGGGGCCAATGATGTTTTGACCCATGGTTTGCGGGTCAGGCCTTTCTCTATCGCCTTTTTGGCCACCAGACCGGCTGCCATCAACACACTGGGATTAGAGGTGTTAGTGCAACTGGTGATGGCTGCAATCACCACATGCCCGTGTTGCATGCTGTAATCCTGGTCTTTGACTGGAAAGGATTTGTTTTTTTCATCCATCTTGTTATTTTGCTGAAGAAAATGATCAAACTCCAAAGGAAGCGTCATCAGATTCACTTTGTCCTGGGGTCTTTTAGGACCGGCCAGCGAAGGCTCAACAGTGTTTAAATCTAAAGACAGACTGTCTGTAAAGACGGGATCTTCTGAATCTTGGTCGTACCATAAACCTTGTGCCTTGCTATAAGCTTCAACAAGGGCAATGGTTTGTTCGTCTCGACCAGTGAGCTTCAGATAGCGTATGGTTTCCTTGTCCACAGGGAAGAAACCGCAGGTGGCGCCATACTCAGGCGCCATGTTGGAAATGGTCGCTCTGTCTGCGAGAGGCAACTCAGCGAGACCTGGCCCGTAAAATTCCACAAATTTACCGACCACACCGCGTTGGCGAAGCATTTGGGTCACTGTGAGCACCAAATCAGTAGCCGTGATGCCTTCTCTTAATTTTCCAGTCAGTTTAAAACCAATGACTTCAGGAATCAGCATGGAGACGGGCTGGCCCAGCATGGCCGCTTCTGCCTCAATGCCTCCCACACCCCAACCGAGTACACCCAGTCCATTGATCATCGTTGTATGTGAATCAGTCCCTACCAGGGTGTCCGGATAGGCATAATGCTGACCGTCATGCTTGCTGCTCCAAACGGTTTTACCCAGATATTCGAGATTTACCTGATGGCAGATCCCGGTGCCGGGAGGGACAACCTGAAAATTATCGAAGGCTTTTTGTCCCCAGCGAAGAAATTCGTAGCGTTCTTTATTGCGCTGAATTTCAATTTCTGTATTGATCTCAAGCGCATCGGCCGTGGCAAATTTATCAACCATGACGGAGTGGTCAATGACCAGATCAACCGGTGACAGTGGAGAAATTTTATCAGGATTACCGCCCATTTTTTTCATGGCATCGCGCATGGCGGCCAAGTCGACTACGGCTGGCACGCCTGTAAAATCCTGCATTAATACGCGTGCAGGTCGATAGGCAATTTCATGTTGAGACCTTTTTGTCTTCAGCCATTCAGCCAGGGCTTTGATGTCTTCAGTGGTGACGGTTTTGCCATCTTCAAATCGGAGTTGATTTTCAAACAGTACCTTCAGTGAGTAGGGAAGGCGGCTGATGCCTTCAAAATGTGTCTTTTCGGCTTCTTTCAGGCTGTAGTAATGATAATTTATTCCGTTGACGTTTAATTCACTTTTTGTACCCAAACTGTCATGGCCCACTTTCATAAAAACGACTCCTGAATTTTTAAAAACAATATCATAGCTGATTATTTAAAAATTATCACCTTGCCGGGTGGGTAAATCGCTGAATTTTGGCACATTCAATAGTTTGGTATCTCTCCACATCATTGTGATCTTAAGAATATTATTTTTAACCGTATAACATGTCGTAAGCCGACATACTGAAACTGTTACCCTGTTGGCAATTCGCAGGCTCTTTTTCAACAGCATGTAATTGCTGTCCCAACTCAAAAATTTCTTTTTCTTCTTTTTTTATTTTATCTACATTCGGCATTGAATCGGCAAGGTATAGACCAGCTGAAGCAATCATTATAATGCCTATGGCACCAGCAGTGATGGCCAGCGGCGGACAAAATGCAATCGAGGCAACACCAAGAGCCAGGAAAGAAATACCAATGCCAATAATGGTTTTGGCAGTGATTTTTTCTTTACGGCTTTTTTCTAAATAGTATGCGGCGTTTAAATTGTGCTGCGGGTGGGTTTTGGGAACTGCTGGTGGTATAACGGCATAAAAGGATGAAAAATATGAGTTCAAAGAAGGAGGCTTAGCGTCGGTTAAACATGAATGCAGTTTAGAGGCAAATGAACTATATTGATTAGCTGCAGCAAAACTTTTACTGGTACTGGCATCATGATAAATTTTAACGCGGCTTTCGAGCTTTTCAATAAATTTAACAAGCTTTTTTACTTTTGAATTTTGGGATTCATGATTGAGCATTTCCTTAATAATATCCAATGAATGTATTATATTCACAAATTTATATGCTGCCCTTGATTCGGTGAGTTTTCTCAAATTAAAAAAATCATTTTTCTTGTTATCCAGGATTAAATCCTGACTAGCTGAATTTAATTCATTAATGATAGCAAAGATACTTTTTAATATTTTTTTTTCTGTTTCTATAGTATCATCCATTTTGAATAGTCGCATGATCTTTCTCTTAATATATATTCTATATTTGAAAGATATCATGCGATTTGTTCAACTTGCACCCTATTTACTGGCTGGATATATTAATTTACAAATCCTTGACAGTACAACTTTTGGGTAGGCTGGCGGTTGCAGCTTAGAAACCGCCAGCATTCATATTAGTAGCAACGTCTGTGACAGCGAATGATCCGGCCGGTATACCTGTTAACCAGGCATTTACGAGCACAGCGTCGGCCATGCCTGTGATAGACTCGCCATCCTGTCCAGTAGGCACTGGGGCGTCGATAACCGGGTCCAAAATACATGTAACCACCGCCTCGCCAATGTCTATTTCTATGATGCCTGTGATGTCTATGACGAGGACCCCCATGCGCTAGCTGGATGCTCGTTTTACCATAGCCCTGGCCGCTTTGGGTTAAAGGCGTGGCGTGGGATGTGCCTGTAAATGTAAAACCGAGTAGCAGTATTGATGATAACAAAAGTGCTGACAAGCTAGATTGAATCGCGAATGTTTGATTATCCATAATATCATCCTAAATCGAGTGAGTCAGGTTAAATTATAGACAGTTTTTTTAATTATTGGAAATAATGAGTTGATTTAGATCGTTTTTTTGCGCGGGGAAAAAAATAACCCTGTATAATTATTTTTTAGGGAAAATAATAGATACAGGGTTAAAAATGGGATTAAACGACTTCAACTTCTTCAGCTTGGGGGCCTTTTTGACCTTTACCTGCTTTGAATATAACAGAAGCGCCTTCGGCTAACGTTTTAAAGCCTGAGCCTTGAATAGCACTGAAATGAACGAAATAGTCTGTACCACCGCTTTCAATAAATCCGAAACCTTTACCTTCGTTAAACCATTTTACTTTACCACTTATCTTATCTGACATGTTCAATTTTCCTAACTAGTTAAAAAAGCCAATATGCACTTTTTTGTATGGGTTACATGAAATAAGCTCATGTAACTCGTTGTAAATCTCTTTAAAAGAATATAAAGAGATACTTTATTATAGCATATTTTTTATAAAGCGTTAGTGATTTTTCAAAATTAATTAAATTTTATTGTTGATCCGTTCTTTTGTCTGGCACGGTGCATTAAAGTAGTGAGCATATTATCAAGACGGGCACTACTACCGTTACCCTTTGTTTTGACTGTTTCATCCGAGCCGCGCCCGTCAGGAAGCGGAACAGTTGAAGTAGCGGAAAATTAAGAAGGCAGTTTTATTTTTTTGATTGGTCTCATTTTCTTGAGCAAGGATTACTATGTCGTATTTTATAACAAAAACTAAACAGTTAATGGAGAATTTTAACTGTACCACTACTTCAACTGTTCCGCTTCCTGACGGGCGCGGCTCGGTTAGATCGCAGCCCGGTCAAAGTCAAAGGGAAAGTTAGATAAAATTTTTTAAAATCAATGCAAATTTTAGATTGATTCCAGACAAGCTTCATCGATACAATACACCCAGGTTGTGATACGATACTGTGCGCAGTATACATCCGGTTTTCGCAACAAAGGATACAATTGATTGTGAAAAATTGGATCACTCACGTGGTAAATCGCTATTTATTACAGGTTGATCGAACTTATGCAACAGACACCTGATACACTTGATTTTGCGCAATTATCAAGAAAGGACATTGCGCGAATCCTTGATAAGTATCGACTGAGTCTTTCTGTCGATGAAGCACTGACGATTCAAAATGATTTCCTGAAACGCCCACCAACCATGGCTGAATGCATTCTCTGGTCCATCCAGGGATCAGAGCACTGTTCTTATAAAAGCAGTCGAGTACATTTAAAAAAACTTAACACCGAGGGCCCTCAGGTGATTCTTGGCGCCAAAGAGGATGCGGGTATTGTTGAAGTTGCCAAAGACCGTGCAGGCCATCGATACGGCATAATCATCAGTCATGAATCGCATAATCACCCCTCACAAATCGTGCCTTATGAAGGGGCGGCAACCGGTGTCGGGGGAAATGTAAGAGACGTCTGTTGCATGGGTGGAGAAGTGATAGCCGTTGCAGACAGTTTGCGATTTGGCGATATTCACCGTGGACATACGCACTGGATACAAGAGGGCGTTGTCAGTGGCATAGCCGGGTATGGCAATCCTTTGGGGATTCCCAATATAGCGGGTGATATCTATTATAACGCAGCCTATAACGATAACTGCCTGGTGACCGTGGTCACTTTGGGTGTGGTTAGAGAGGATCATATCATCCACTCTTACGCGCCTTCCAATGCTGACGATTATGTTTTTATTCTGGTCGGTAAACCAACCGATAACAGTGGTTTTGGCGGTGCGAGTTTTGCTTCTGCAACGCTGAAAGAAGATGAAAAAGAAAGCAATAAAGGGGCCGTTCAAGAGCCTAACGCCTTTTTGCAAAGGCACATTCTGAAAGCCAATTACGCCTTATTTGAAAAGTTACGTGAAAAAAATCTTATTGACCGGGTCGGTTTTAAGGATTTGGGCGCAGGCGGCGTAGCCTGTGCCAGTCTTGAACTAGCAGAAGCTGGCGGACATTATGGCGCAGAAATTGACCTGGAACAGGTTCATACCGGCATGTCTGATTTGAATCCTGCGGTCATCCTTTGCTCTGAAACACAAGAGCGTTTTATGTGGGTGGTGCCCCCATCCTTGGCCGATATGATTGTTGATCATTATAATAAAACCTTTGCCTTGCCTCGGGTGTCTGTGGGAGCTTGTGCCTCAGTCATTGGCAAGATACGCAGTGATGGTCTTTTTGTGGTTAATTATAAAGAGAAAGAGCTGGTCCGGGCAAACGTTGCGGATGTGACGAAAGGGATCGTTTATCATTGTCCTCACGCCAAAATTGAAAAAAAATACCCTAACCCCGACATACCAGCTAATCTGGATCACAATGCCATATTATTAAAACTGATGTCTCATGAAAACATTGCCTCCCGAGCACCAGTGACTGAGATGTATGACAAACAGGTCCAGGGACGGACAATCCTTGAAGCCGGTTGGGCGGATGCCGGGGTCATGCAGCCTTTTAATGAGGAAAAATACCCAAAAGAAATTCAAAAAACAGGCATTGCACTGTCTCTTGATCACAACCCACGATATAACCAGATAGACGCTTACTGGGGGGCTGTTAATGCCGTAATCGAATCAGTGCGTAATGTCGTTGCCGTTGGGGCGACACCGGTGGCGATTACTGATTGTCTTTGCTTTGGCAACCCGGAAAAGCCCGAGCAAATGGCCGAATTCATAGCGGCTGTAGAAGGTATCAGAGATGCCTGTTCAGCCGTGAAACTTGAGCAATACCCTGAGGCGACATTACCCGTTATCGCAGGAAACGTGTCTTTATATAATGAATCACAACAGGGGGCTATACCACCCAGTCCTATGATCAGCTGTCTGGGTATGTTGCCGGATGTCACTAAAACCTTAACCTATGATCTGAAGCAAACGGATTCCACGCTGATAATGATTGGCGAGAGAAAACATGAATTTGGAGGCAGTGTTTTTTATCAACTGCTGGGAGAACTGGGATCAGACTTGCCCAAGCCAGACTTAACCGCCTTTCATCGTGAGGTCTCAGTCATGTACCATGCCATTCAAAACGGTCTGCTGCTTGCGGTACATGATATTTCAGATGGAGGGCTGGCCGTTGCACTGGCCGAAATGAGCTTTAAGAACGAAATAGGTATAAACGTCCATGTGCCCGGTAATCATCTTTCTATCGAGGCTAAATTGTTTGCTGAAACCGGAGGGTTTATCCTTGAGGTTGATTCTGAAAAAGTGGATGCTTTATTGGCGCTGCTTGCAAAAGCGCATATTTCAGCGATCGCCATTGGAAAAACAACCTCTTCGACGCAATTGCAAATGAACGGTTTTATTGATTTGGCTATAGCTGACGTCAAATCTGCCTGGGAAAATGGATTAAGAGAGAGACTGTTATAATGGCTAAAATTGATTATAAAACGGCAGGGGTAGATATTGAAGCCGGAAACGATGCCGTCAGACGGATTAAAAAAACGGTTGAGGCCACTTTTTCACCCGCGGTCCTGAGCCACATCGGCAGTTTTGGCGCCATGTATGATTTAAAACCTCTGATGACCGGTTATCACCATCCCATTCTGGTGCAAAGCATTGATGGGGTAGGTACCAAAATGATAATCGCTAAAATGATGGATAAATATGATACAATAGGTATGGATTTGGTCAGCGCAACCACCAATGACATCATTGTTCATGGTGCAAAGCCTTTGACCTTGCTTGATTACATCGCCGCCGACAAAATCAAGCCTGCAGTGATAGAGCAGATAGTATCCGGTATGGCGAAAGCTTGTCAGGAAAATGGTATTTCTCTTGTTGGCGGTGAAACGGCGGAAATGCCGGATACCTATTTGTCAGGTGAGCATGATTTAGTAGGCATTGTATCCGGTGTAGTTGAAAAAGATAAAGCCATTTTAGGACATGACATTGCAGTTGGTGATGTGATTTTGGCTTTTCCTTCGAGCGGTTTGCATACTAACGGCTATTCTCTGGCAAGAAAAATCGTGTTTGATATCGCAGGATTTGATATCCATCATTACATCGATGAATTGGGTCAAACCATAGGCGAGGCCTTATTGGTGCCGCATATCAACTATACCAGACCTGTTCATAAGCTGCTGGATTCAGGCATAGTTATTAAAGGCATGGCACATATCAGTGGCGGGGGCTTGCTTGAAAATATTCCAAGAATTCTACCGGATAACTGTGCTGCGGAGCTCAGCAAAACCAACTGTCCATTTTTACCGCTTTTTGATGTATTAGGGCGTATTGGAGAGTTGGAGGAGCAGGAAAAATATCGTACCTTTAATATGGGGGTTGGTTTGATCATGATAGTCTCAGCGGATCAGGTCGATAGCATCCGGCAGGCTTTGCAAGACCATCCCGATTACCCTGTTTATGACATTGGCCGCATCATTGAGGGCCCTCGTTCTGTGAGATTAATCTGATGAAGATAGCGGTCATTCAATTTCCTGGTTCAAATTGTGAGCGTGAAACCATGATGGCAATCAGGCGCTGTGGCATGGAACCTGTTGAGTTTTTATGGAATGCCTCTCTTGAAACACTGGCATCCTTTGACGGCTATGTCATCATTGGTGGTTTTTCATACGAGGATCGTTCCCGTGCAGGCATCATTGCTGCATGTGATCCGGTCATGGCTGAGATAAGAAAACAAAGCGAGCAAGGAAAGCCGGTGCTGGGTATATGCAATGGTGCACAAATTCTGGTTGAATCGGGACTGATCCCTGGTATAAAGGATTACAAAACCGCCATGGCATTAACCGAAAACAAACGCATGGCCCATGGAAAAATTTTAGGCACGGGTTTCTACAATGCCTGGATTCACATGAAATCAGCCCCTCAGTCTGCAAGCAATGCTTTTAGCCGTCATTTGAACAAAGAAGATATCCTGACCGTGCCATCTGCACATGCAGAAGGGCGCTTTGTCATGTCCGATGCGCTATTGGCTGAAATTGAGGAAAAAGGATTGATTGCTTTTCAATACTGTAATGACGCAGGTGAAGTGGATGACCATTTTCCAGTCAATCCAAACGGATCGATGAAAAATATTGCCGCCGTCATTAACCCCGCTGGCAATATCATGGCGATGATGCCACATCCTGAGAGAACCGATACCGCTGATGCGATTTTCCAGTCCACGAGAGACTATATTAATGAAGGCTTCCACTACCATCAGGAGAGTTTTCAATACACGCCACTTGAAGCGTCAGCCAAGCCCTATACAATTAAACCCGGCAGGCATGAAGTGCTCGTTGATCAGATGATTACTGATAATCAGGCCCTGTCTGTTCAAAATCTTTTACAAGAAAGAGGCTTTCAGGTTGAAGTCAAACGGGTGGTGCGTTGGGAAATCGATTGCTCATTGGAGCTGGTACTCCAGCAGGCGCTGGACTCTGGTGTTATATTCAATGAACGCAAAGAGCAATTAAGACAGGCTGATGAGTTAAATGTCCAAAAAAATCAGAGGAACGCTTTATTAGTGAAAGCCAAAGATAATCTGGTGGGTCAACAAAAATTACAGATCTTAAAGGATCACTTTTCTGTTAAAGGCATTGATATGATTGAACAAAGTATTCTGTGGTTATTCAGCTGCAAAAAAAATGAAGAAGAAGCGTTGTCAAAGTTTATCTTGAAATCAAATATTATATGCAACCCTTATGCCTATGACTGCTATCGCTATGAATAATGACTATAAAAAAGCCATTGAGGCCGCCTTATCCTATACTTTAACTGAAACGGATTTAGAATGGGGTAGAAAATATCAAGGCAAAGTCCGTGATACTTACGATCTTGCTGATAAGATGGTGATAGTCACCACTGACAGGCAAAGTGCTTTCGACCGCTATCTGGCGGCCGTGCCTTATAAAGGCCAGGTATTGAATCTTATCTCGGCCTGGTGGTTTGAGCAAACCAAAGATGTAATAGACAATCATTTGATTGCTGTGCCTGATCCCAACGTAAGCATTGTAAAAAAATGCACGGTATTTCCTGTGGAATTTGTTGTTCGCGGGTATATAACCGGTACTACGAATACCTCTTTATGGACGCAATACCAAAAAGGTGTACGTCGTTACTGCGGCGTAAACCTGCCCGAAGGATTGAAAAAAAATCAACCGTTGGACGCGCCGATTATTACACCGACCACCAAGGAAAAAGAACACGATAGACCCATTAGCCCGACAGAGATAGTTGCTGAGGGATGGATGAGTGAAGCCGATTGGCTCTATGCCCGCAATGCCGCTTTAAAACTGTTTGAGCGTGGTTCAGACATTGCTGCACAGCATGGCTTGATATTGGTCGATACCAAATACGAATTTGCTAAAGACAAGCAGGGACAGATTATTCTTGTAGATGAGTTACATACGCCTGACTCCAGCCGTTATTGGTTAGCAGAAAGTTACCAGGAACGTTTTAAACAAGGCTTGGAACCTGAAAATATCGACAAGGAATTTTTAAGACTTTGGTTTATCGGGCATTGTGATCCCTACAATGACAAGACGTTACCAGAGGCACCAAAGGATTTGGTGGTCGCTTTGGCTGCCAGATATATTCAGTTATATGAGATGATTACCGGCCAGGCATTTCAATTTCCAAAACCGGGTTCGCCATTGGCACGGATTAAAAAAAACATGGAGGAGTGGAACACGTTGCTGTCTTAAGGCTGTTACGCCTGGCGCTCTCTGACAGCAGCAGTAAAACCTTCATCCAGAGGATAAAAATATGTGTGGAATTGTTGGAATATCAAGTCATGAACCTGTTGCTGCAGAACTTTATGATAGTTTGATTCATCTACAACATCGTGGTCAGGATGCTGCCGGGATATTAACCTGTGAAGATAAATTTTATCCTCTGCACGGCATGGGGCTGGTCAGGGAAGCTCTGAAGCCGGAAGATGTTCTCAAACTAAAAGGCCATGTGGGCATTGCGCATAACCGTTACCCTACCGCAGGCGGGTATGGCGAATCGGATGTTCAACCGCTGTGGGTTGGCAGTCCAAGAGGCATTGCTTTAGCGCATAATGGTAATCTTGTTAATTATCAGAAGCTGGTAGGCGACCTCTGTGGCAAGCAACACCGGCATTTAAATTCTTCACTTGATTCAGAAGCGCTGTTGTTATTGCTGGCTGATAATCTTGCTCAAGGGTCTTATACTGATCAGGATGATAGTCGTTTCTTCAAGTTGCTATGTCAAGCGGCACAAAAAATTTATCATGACGTAGAAGGTGCTTATTCGGTGGTGTCTGTGGTGATTGGTAAAGGCCTGGTGGCGTTTCGTGACCCGCATGGCATCCGTCCTTTGGTCTGGGGTGAGCGAAAACGCCCAGACGGTCGTACTGATTATATTTTTGCCTCTGAAACCACGCCATTTTACGCCTTAGGTTATGAGTTAAAAGGGGATCTGCAACCCGGTGAAGTGGCTTTTGTGAATAATGAAGGGCAGCTGTTTCGCAAGGTTTTAGATGCCAGGCAATTTTCGCCCTGTATTTTTGAATATGTCTATTTTTCAAGACCTGACTCAACCCTGGATGATGTCAGCGTGTATCGCTCACGTCTGCGTATGGGACAAAATCTTGCCCTTCAATGGAAGGAAAAATACCCGGAGACTCAACCGGATGTGATCATTCCAGCACCTTTTACGGCCAATACAGCAGCCTTGTCCTTTGCCAATGAAATGGGTATTCGTTATTCCGAAGGTTTATATAAAAACCCTTTTATCGGCAGAACGTTCATCATGTCTAATCAGGCCTCTCGTTCGCGTCAGGTGCGATATAAACTCACACCGCAAAAAACTGAAATTAACAATAAAAAAGTACTGATTGTCGATGACAGTATCGTTCGTGGAACGACGTCCCGTGAAATTGTTAAAATGGTTCGAGAGTTCGGTGCGAAAGAAATCTATTTTGTATCCACCTGTCCACCGATTAAAAATCCTTGTTTTTACGGCATTGATATACCTTCAAGAAAAAAACTGATTGCCGCCAATAAAACCGATGAGCAAATTAAAGATTATCTGGGCGTAGACAAGCTGCTTTATCAAACACAAGATGATTTACTGGAAGCAGTCACTCGACGCGGCGCCCACCATATCAAGAATCCCTGCATGGCTTGCATGGATGGTAAATATATTTCGGGCGATATCACAGAGGAGCGGATTCTGGCGCTTGAAAAAAACCGGGTTGAACAGACTGATAAAAAAGGAGAAAAGCCGTAATGAATATCCTGATAGTAGGTTCAGGAGCGCGTGAGCATGCGATAAGCAATGCCTTGTGGCGTTCCCCGCAAGCGGTTCAAATATATTGCTGCGCTACCTCTGTTAACCCGGGCATCAAAAAAAACGCTGCAGGCTACTGGGTTGGTGACATCAATGACTGTTCAATGGTCAGACAAAAAGCCGCGCAGTGGGATATTCAGATAGCTATTATTGGACCTGAAGCGCCCCTGGCTCGAGGACTGGCTGATGCATTGTGGTCGGTTTCAATTCCTGTGATTGGTCCTAAAAAAAATCTGGCAAGAATAGAAACCAGTAAAGCCTATGCCAGGGATTTAATGCAAAAATTTGAAATACCCGGTTTGCCTGAGTACAGAGTATTTGATGACATGCAGGGCATTGCAGGTTTTCTAGAGCGCTTGGGAGAGGGCGCTTATGTTATCAAAGCGAATGGGCTTATGGGAGGCAAGGGGGTCAGGGTGGCCGGTGATCACCTGCATTCTTTTGATGAAGCTTTGGCCTATTGTCAGGAAATTATTTCTTCTGGGCAGTCTATTGTTATTGAAGAAAAGCTGATTGGACAGGAATTTTCTTTTATGTGCTTTTGTGATGGCCAGAAAATTGTCCCCATGCCCCTGGTTCAGGATCATAAACGCGCCTTTGCAGGAGATGAAGGTCCAAATACAGGCGGCATGGGCAGCTATTCAAATCCTGACCATTCATTGCCTTTTTTAAGAAAAGAAGAGGTTGAACAGGCCTTGAAAATCAATCAATCCGTGCTGCGTGCTTTGATGATTCAGGAACAAGATAAGTATATCGGAGTGTTGTACGGCGGTTTTATTGCGACAGCAAAAGGTCCGTATGTCATTGAATTTAATGCGCGTTTTGGCGATCCTGAGGCTTTGAACGTGTTGAGTCTTCTGGAGTCGGATTTTGTTGCATTATGCGAGGCACTGGTCACGCAAAAATTGGCATTTCAACCCGTTACTTTTGCTAATAAAGCGACCGTTTGTAAATATGCCGTACCCAGGGGCTACCCGGATAATCCCTTGAAAAATTTCCCCGTTGATATTTCCAAAGTGACTGATAAATCAAATCTTTATCTGGCAGCCGTTGATGCAAAAGAAGATGATTTGCTTCTGGCAACCGGCTCAAGAACGGCGGCTTTTGTTGGCATGGGAGACAGTATCTTGGAGGCTGAAAAAATAGCAGAACAAGAAATTTCCAACATCAAGGGCGAATTGTTTCACCGTGAAGACATTGGCACCGCCGCTTTGATAGGTGAGCGTATACGCGCTATGAATAGTTTGAGAAAAAGATGATTCGATTAGGTATCTTAGGATCAACACGTGGCACTAACCTACAGGCGCTCATCAATGCCATTGAAAAAAAAACGCTTGATGCATCGATTGAAATGGTGATTAGCAACAAAGAGTCGGCCTATATTTTAAACCGTGCGAAAACCCAGGGTCTATCAGCTCGATATATCCCGGTCAATGGCTTAACTCGCGAACAATATGATGCTGAATTATCTGCCGCATTAAAAGCCAGTCAAGTTGATTTGGTGGTACTGATAGGGTACATGCGGCTGTTATCGGCAGATTTTGTGAAAACATGGCAGCACAGAGTGATTAATGTCCATCCATCCTTGCTCCCGGCTTTTGCTGGAAAAATGGATTTGGACGTTCATCAGGCAGTGCTTGATGCCGGTCATCAGCAAACCGGTTGCAGTATTCACTATGTGACAGAAGAAGTCGATGCAGGGCCGTTACTGGTTCAAAAAACCTGCCCTGTGCTGGCGGGTGATACAGCTGAAACTTTAAAGCAACGGGTTCAGGCCTTGGAAGGCGAGGCATTGATTGAGGCGATTAAGGTTATTATCAAACAAAAATAAACACATAAAAATCAGCCTTACGGGTACCTACCCGTCGCTGTAGCCCGTAAGGAGCGGAGCGTATTACGGGGCGATTCGCTCGCAACGACAGTTTTTAAAATAGGGCGAAGCATTTAAAAATACACATTTAATAATCCCTTAAGTATTTATTTGCTAAAATGGCAATCAATTTAGTATTAATTTAATAAAATGGATACACGATGCCACGAAACAGCAATAATGAAATAATTCCCAAGCCTCAGCCATCTGCTCCTTTAACTCATTTACCACATGATTTGTTGGGCGTGGTAACAAAAAATTTATCCCTACAGGATATCGGGCGTTTATCTCAAACATGCACACTGTTTCATGCTTCTTTTCAAGAAAACATGCTCCAGCAAGCCGTTTTGGATGGCGATATACCTGTTATAAAAAAAATACTTGATGTTCGGCCCCAACTGCTGTTGCAACAACCAAAACGTGAGAACGTAATCATAAGCAAGCTGACCAGGAAAAAAATTAAAGGTGAAGTTCCCTTTGCGATGGCGCTTAAAACCAGACAAATTGACGTCATTAAAGTGATGTTGCCGTATCTTCGAAAGGTTGATAAAGGTCAAGAAAAAGCATTAGCGCTTTGGGATGAGATTGATACGCTTCCTGTTAAATCGCCCTATGATTTTAAATCCCTGATAGAGATTATTGTTCAGGAAACCTTTGAAAATAGCAATGAAGGCAAGCTAAGTGACGCTACCGAGCAGGCACTTGAAGACTTTAGAAATAGCGTTTTACCTGTTGATACGATTGCTCTTGATGATGACTATGATGTTCTGGGTCAGCTGTATTCAGCACTAAAGGCTTATGTGAAGTATTTTTTCATCTTTATGACCAAAACAGAGCACCATGACTTGTATTGTACCCGTGTGTATGGCTTTTTACAGTCCTTATTACAGCGCGAAAATGCAGCGGTTTTTTGTCATGGTCTTCATGGCGTTGTGGAGAGAGGTGAAGCACCTGCATCCATTCGGGCAGTAGAGTTGAGGCTAGTGAGTGGAGAATCTTTTTACCATAGCGATGCGCGTGACCTGCCTGTGTTGGGGTGGCATTTTTGGTGCGATGGCAGTGGGCGCTCAGGCGAGGGTAGACCCACATCGCTGCGCGCGATATTCCAGGGAGAGGGGCGGATTCTGGGGACTCGCCTTCTTAAAAAATATTGCTCAGCAAAAGCATCAGAATATGACGAACTTAAAAGACAGATTTATTGCGACAGTGCCGAGCCAATGCCTCAAACATCATCAGGTTGTGTGATTGTCTGAGAATTGGCGGGACGAGAAGTGGGTCAACAGGCCCTATATCTTTCTTTTAATACCCGCAATACTCATGATCTTTGTAGAAATTTCTTCAATAGAAAATTTGGTGGAGTCCAGGTAGGGGATGTTTTCATATCTGTACATCGCCTCCACTTCAGCGGTTTCTATCCTGCATTGCTCTGCAGAAGCATACTGGCTGTCAGGGCGGCGTTCATTTCTGATTTGCTGTAAGCGAGTGCAGTCGATGGTTAAACCGAATAATTTATTTTTATGAGGGCGAAGGCTGTCTGGCAGGCGGAAATCATGTAAATCTTCTTCGGTGAATGGATAATTTGCAGCCAAAATGCCGTATTGGAGGGCCATATAAAGACAACTGGGGGTTTTTCCGCAACGGGATACGCCAATTAAAATAATATCTGCCTTGTCATAGCCTCGGGTTTTTATGCCATCATCATGCGACAAAGCATATTCTACGGCTTCAATCCTTCGACTGTAGGACTGGCTATTGTATACACCGTGTTTACGACCCACTGTATGAGAGGATTTCACGTTTAATTCATCTTCAAGAGGGCCGAGAAAGGTATTGAACAAGTCAAAGACTCGTGCCTGTGCTTGCGTAATCTGCTGGCTGATATTTTTATCAACAATGGTCATGAAAACCAGGGGCTTTAAACCGGATTCTTCATATGCGGCATTGATTCGTAAAATAGCTTTATCGGCCTTTTCTTCGGAATCAATATAGGGAATGGTTATTTTATCAAAATCCACACCTTCAAATTGGGTGATCAGACTATTTCCCAAGGCTTCGGCGGTAATTCCTGTACCATCTGAAATCAAAAAAACAAATCGTTTGGTCATTGTATTATGTAATTATTAGACATTTGCTGACTATTATATACGAATGCAAGTCTGATGACTTAATTTTTTCCGAGTAGATGGCAAATAATTTGTTAAGTTATCATTCTTCTGCTATCTTCAAATTAATCAACAGATTAGAAATATTATCCGGATTAACAGTTAAAGGATGTTATGGAATACGATCGTTATCAAGTGAATAGCAGATTATTTATTCTGGGCATGGTTTGTTTAGGTGCCAGTATTTGTTTGATACTTTTCAGTCTTTATATTCTTCCGGGCCTTATCGGTGGATTGGTGTATAACATTCCTGAGTTTTTATTTCACTGGGTTGACTGGTTTCAGCGCCGGTTTGACCTGTCAAACACGGCCGCGTCCTGGATTGTTTTGTTATTATTCTTCATTCCAGGGCTTCTATTTGCAATGATAGCCTATTACAGTTCGAATAAAATTGATGATCAAATATACGGTCTGGAGCCGCCTGAAATTGAGGAGATAGAAGTGTTATCTCCACGAGAAAGGATAAGAAAACGCGAATCCAGAACGTTTGTCTTTAAATTGCTAATACTTATTTTGTTGGTTTTGGTATTCGCCGCCGTTTTTGAATGGATGCTATATCTGGATCCCGAATACTATACCTTTAGCCGGAGGACCCCGAATGTTTAGTTTAACGGATTGGAAAATAAAACGACTGACGAAGAAAATAAAGGCACTAAAGCACAGTCGGCGCAGTGATCAGCCAAAAGATGAGGCCTTAAAAAAAGAATTGGCCTATTATTTTGATCTGGCTGCAAAGTATAAAAAGCTTGTTGGAAATAAAAAATACCCCTTTGCTCAGCTTATGGTCCTGGAATGCTACCGTGCAGCGGCTAATCTTGATGACTCTACAGCAAATTATAACCTTGGGAAGCATTACCTGGACGAGGCTAAATTCAGAGAAAGCTTACAACTTGGCGAAGTGTTTGATAGTCCAATGAATGAAAGGCGTATGAAACAACACTATGAAGAAGCGCATGCTTATTTAAGCACCGCTGAAAAACTGGGTCACATTGAGGCCAAACGGTTACGAGGATTATGTTACATTAATGGCTGGGGCGTTGAGTTGGATAAAGACAAGGGCTTTGAATTGGTTGTGGAAAGCATTGATGAGGAAGGCAGCTGGGACCGGGTTCCACAAATTTTCGCATCCATTGGGCTTAATAAGCCAGAATTTTTTGCAGCTATCATGCAAAAAAGAAAGAACGTATAAAAGACTGTCTCGCCATGGGCGCTTGCCGCGCCCTAAAAAAACTGTAAATACCAGGTAATTATTGCATCGCCCCAGAAGAGCGAAACCAGTCCTGCAATACATAAAAAAGGACCAAACGGTATGGCGGTGTCTCTTGATTTTTTCTGTAACCGCAAATAAATGATGCCGACAATCGCACCGCTTAAAGAGGAGATAAGAAGAATCAAAGGCAATTGCGTCCAGCCAAACCAGGCTCCCAAGGCTGCAAACAGCTTGAAGTCACCGTTGCCCATGCCTATTTTTCCTGTGATAAGATAAAACAGCTGGATAAAAAGCCACAATACCAGATAGGCTCCAGCCGCTGAAAGGACCGCGTTGGGCAGGGGAGTAAACAGCCCATGGGCATTGGCGATTAAACCCAGCCATAACAAGCTTAATGTCAGTGTATCCGGTAATAATTGATAATCAAAATCAATAAAAATCAGACAGATAATGATCCAGGTAAAGAGCAAAACAAAAACCAATGCCATCCCCGGGCCAAAGTGCCAAGCGCTATAAACTGATAAAACCACCGTCATCAATTCAACAAGAGGATATCGTAAAGAAATCGGCTGTTTGCAATGAAAACAGCGTCCTTTGAGAAAGATATAACTGACAATAGGAATGTTTTGCCAGGCTGTAATCATGTTTTTGCATTTCGGACAAAAAGAGCGTGGGTAAAATAAATTAACTTTTTTTTCGGCCCCGCTGTTTTCAAGCGATAAAAATTCGCGGCATTCCTCTTCCCAAACGCTCTTTATCATGATGGGCAATCTATGAATAATGACATTTAACAGGCTGCCAACCATTAGAGAAAAAAGTGCAATTAAAAAATACATTAATAAGGGATTATCCATTTGAAGTGTCTCTAGCATGTTGTTTTAAACCACTGATCCCAGTTTGAATATAGGCATGTACATGGCAATAACCAGACCGCCTACCAGAACACCTAATATAGCCATAATCATAGGCTCAAGTAAACTGCTTAAGGAGTCAACAGCATTATCAACCTCTTCTTCATAGAAATCAGCCACTTTGCTTAGCATTTGCTCCAGGGCACCGGACTCTTCTCCGATGGCTACCATTTGGACGACCATATTAGGAAACATATGGGTGTTTTCCATGGCGACCTGCATCTGCTGGCCGGTAGAGACTTCTTCCCTGATTTTATTAGTGGCATTGGAAAACAGGATATTGCCCGTTGCCCCAGCGACAGATTTCAAAGCATCCACAAGCGGCAAGCCGGCTGCAAAGGTGATGGATAAGGTTCTGGAAAATCTCGCAATGGCGGCTTTTTCAAGGATGTTTCCAACCACTGGAATTTTAAGCATGACTTTATCAACAGACTGCGCAAAGGCCTGGGAATGATTTTTTGCATACATGAAACCATAGATAGCAGCACCCAGAATACCAAATATGATATACCAATAGGCCTGGAAAAATTCGGACAAATTAATAACCATACGTGTCATTGCAGGAAGATCGGCGCCAAATCCTTTAAACAAGGACTCAAATTGCGGCACCACAAAAATAAGCAGGCCTGCTGTGACTAAAAATGCAATGGCAACCACCGCCATAGGATAAGTCAGGGCTTTTTTGATTTTCTTTTTAATGGTTTCTACTTTTTCCTTATAAGTGGCAACCTTTTTTAACATGGTTTCCAATGATCCTGATTTTTCACCGGCATCCACCAGATTACAAAATAGATCATTAAAGTAGGCTGGGTGTTTTTGCAATGCTTCAGCAAGCGTCAAACCTGTTTCCACATCCTGTTTAACTTCGTTTATCAAATCTTCCATGCGCTTGTTGGTTTGCCCTTTGGCTACAATCTCAAATGATTGTACGAGAGGTATACCTGCTTCAATCATGGTAGCGAGTTGCCGGCTGAACACGGTGATGTCAGCCTGAGTGATCTTTTTGCTTCTTCTATCAAACAGGGACTTCCTTTTTTTCATGATTTTTTTTGTAATGATGCCCTGGTTTCTTAAATTGGCTTTGGCTAGAGCCAGACTTCTTGCATCAATGACCCCTTGCGTTTTTTCGCCGGCACGATTGACGCCCTGGTATTGGTAAGTCGTCATAGCATTCGCATTTTTTGCCATATGTCTTAGTCAACGGTTACCCGACTGACTTCCTCTATAGTTGTTACGCCATCTATTATTTTTTTTAAACCGGATTGGTAAATCGTTAACATACCATCCGCTTGCGCTTGCTTTAGTATATCAAGAGAATTACCGCCTGACATAATTAACTGACCAATAGCCTTAGACATCGGCATGACTTCAAAAAGACCGACACGTCCCCGATAGCCGCCAGTGCATTGATTGCAACCAACGGCCTTAAATATAGCTTGATTGGTTTCTTCTTCTGTAAAACCCAGCTCCATCAAGCCAGATTTGTTGATATCATCCCGCTCTGCCTTGCACTGATCGCAAAGCCTTCGAGCCAATCGCTGGGCGATAATCAAACTGACAGAGCTTGCAATATTGAAAGAAGGCACACCCATGTTGACCAGTCGAGTCAAGGTTTCTCCCGCACTGTTTGTATGGAGGGTAGATAAAACCAAATGGCCTGTTTGCGCGGCTTTAACGGCAATTTCTGCTGTTTCCACATCACGAATTTCTCCTACCATGATGATATCAGGATCCTGGCGTAGAAATGAGCGCAGGGCACCGGAAAAAGTCAAGCCGGCCTTTATATTGATATTGACCTGATTGATACCGGGAACTTTGATTTCAACAGGATCTTCCGCTGTTGAGATATTTTTTTCATTGGTGTTCAAAATATTCATTGCAGTATAAAGCGTCACTGTTTTACCGCTTCCTGTAGGGCCTGTGACCAAAATCATCCCTTGGGGTCTTTCGATGCTTTTAATGAAGCTGTCTTGCTGATATTTACTAAATCCCAGCGCTTCAATCCCCAATTTTATTGAGCCTGGATCAAGAATACGCATCACGACCTTTTCTCCGCCCACCGTGGGGCAGGTACTCACCCGGAAATCAATCGATCTGGATTTGGATAGTTTCATTTTGAAGCCGCCGTCCTGTGGCACCCGGCGCTCGGAAATATCCAGATTCGACATGACCTTGATTCTTGCCGTGATTCGACTTGATAAGCTCACTGGCGGTGCGGCCACCTCATTTAAAATGCCATCAAGACGGTAGCGTATACGGTATTCACGCTCATAAGGCTCAAAGTGAATGTCCGATACACCCGCTTTTATGGCATCTACGAGAATTTTATTTACAAATTTGACTACAGGTGCATCTTCGGTGGCTGATACGGCAGCGGCTTCTGTTTCATGTTCATCTTCTTCAGAGGAGAATTCAAGTCCTTCAAATTCCGTCGACTCATCGACATAATCCTGCAGGCCCTGCGTTTCTTTTCGGTTTAATAATCGTTCAATCAGTTTGCTGAGCTTATCCGTTTCAACCACAATAGGACTTGACTGCAGTCCGGTTTGAAATTGTATTTCTTTCAGGGAAACTTGTTTGCTTGGGTCATCTGTGGCCAGATAAAGGTGACTACCCCGGTTATATAAAGGCACCATCATATGTCGACGAATTAATTTCTCATTGACGACATTTGCAGGAATGGATTCAATATCAATGCAGTCCAGATCCATCATGGGTACACCGAAATTTCTCGCCGCAGTGGATGCTATTTTTTCAGAAGTCAATATATTATTAACCACTAAAAAATTGAGTAGTGGTTTTTTTTCAGCGGCGGCCTGCTTCTGATACTCCAGCGCCTTTTCTTTATCCAAAAGCTTTTCCAGTACCAGAAGCTGGTTGATGCCATGTAATCTTTGGTCTTCTGCAGATGTGGCCATAATTTTTTTATTATGTTGATTTATTGTTAACTATAGCTAAAAAAATGTATTTGTGCATTGATTATCCCGGTATATTACAAAAAAAAAACCATGAATTTTCCATGCTTTCGTAAGAATGACGCTTTTATTTTGATCTGTAAGGCAATTGATTATATGAAAATTTTATTTATAACAGGGTGTAAGTCTCATATAGACAATGTCGTCCCCGCGCAGGCGCATAGGCGTCAACTTAAGCATAACTGAATTAATTCAGGGACTATGCAGGGCAAGATTATCTACAGCTTGAACAATAAAAAAAATATTTGCCGACGGTATCCGCAGTTTCTTCTGTAACACTTAAGCTTTAATAAAAAAATATTCAAAGTTTATCTCGTTTCCGTTCGTGCTGAGGAGGCGCATCGTATTTTCTGTGGATTGGCAAGCAGGTCAGCGCGCCGTCTCGAAGCATACACCAGCACCGCTTTATTAAGGCAATTTTTCAATGAATAATATATCTGAATTTTCTCAAAAGACGAGTTTAGGTGCCTGTGTGTATGCTTCGAGACGGCGCGCAGGGCTTCTTTCTACCTGGTCATTCCGTTTTAGCGCCTCCTCAGCACGAACGGGATCGAGGCAAGCCTTATCATTTTTTACCGCCTTGTTTGACGTAAAAAAGCTTTTTATTCAGCTTCCCTGAAGTTGACGCCTATGCCCGCAGGCGGGAATCCATCCACAAAGATAGCAGATGCCATGCTATGAATGGATCTCCGCCTGCGCTAAGACGATAACATGGAGTAAAAATAGTCGAAAACGGTCTGTTGAAACAAAGTCATCCTATATAACAACTGCTGTTTCTTTGCCTATATGAGAGTTACACCCCTTATAACAGGAAAATTTGCTGCTTTACCCCCAATATGATAAAAATAGAAAACCATTGTTTATCAGGGCATACCTTTTGTCTATATCTTCACAAATTGCTAAATTCCGCGCTCTAGATAAATGGTTCAAAACGACTCAGGGTGAGTTTGCAGGGGATTCATTCAGTAGTGAGATTCAGCGTTATACCCGGCTGATTAAGGGCGATGTTATCTTGCAGCTGGGGGCCGCAGGCACCAGTTCCTGGCTGAAATTGTTTAATGGTGCAGACCAATGGACAGTTTCTCCAGACAAAGCAAATAAACGAGTGGATCTTCAGGCTTCAATAAACCAGCTGCCTTTGGACCGCAACAGCGTTGACATCGTTGTTTTGCCTTTTGCAATGGAAGCGGTCAATGATAAATCCAGTTTGATAGATGAATTGGACCGTATATTAAAACCCATGGGGTTTGTTATTATTCTGGGTTTGAATCCCTGGGGCTTATGGGGCCTAGCCTCTATGATGGGTCGCTTTTCCTGTTATGGGGATATGAAACCCATTCTGCATTCACCGCTGTCTATAAACCGTTTATTTATTCAAAGAGGGTATAGGCAATGTGTTCTTGACGGTTTTTGTTATCTCCCGCCCGTTAAAACAAAATACTGGATAAAACGTTTAAATATTTTGAATGTTGCAGGTAAAATGCTCTGGCCATTTCCCTCCAGCTTATATTGTTATATCGCTCAAAAGTATGAACCAGGTTATCCCCCTTTGGCTTTGGAAACCGCCAGGTCTAAAAATAATTTTAATGGCGCCTGGGAACCTCTGGTAAATTTCACATCAAGTGCGACAAAAAATCCTGTCACACACGAGGTTAATTTTAAGGGAAGACTGGATTGTGATGTTTAAAATCAGTTATAATTGCTGAGTTTATACCCATTGCCATTGAATTTTATGGGTATGTCAAGATGAGGCCAGTGAATGACAAATAAAACGTTATACAGAGTAAGTTTTGCTAATCAGGACGCTATTTATGAAATCTATGCACACTCTGTCAGTGAAAGTGATATGTTTGGTTTTCTACAAGTAGAAGAGCTGAGTTTTGGTGAGCATACATCTCTGGTAGTTGATCCTTCGGAAGAAAAATTAAAAATGGAATTTAATGGCGTTAAAAGAACCTATATCCCAATGCATTCTATCATTCGCATTGATGAGGTCACCAAACAGGGTACTGCCAAGCTCAAAGAAAAAGGCGCTATGGATAGCAAAATTAGCCATTTCCCCTCACCTGAATTAAAAAGGTAAATCTGAAATTATTACGCTCTACAATTCAGCCATCTAAATTCAAAGGAAAAATATGACTATCCCGGAAAAAATCAGAGAAGTTTATGAAAAATCCACCTGTTTGTTTACAACCAATGAAGTGGAAGCGGCCCTTGATCGAATGGCCATTAACATCCATGAAAAACTACAAGATGAAAATCCAGTGCTCTTGTGCGTCATGGTCGGTGGATTAGTGCCTTTAGGTAATTTATTGCCCAGGCTGGATTTCCCTCTGGAAGTAGATTATGTTCACGCTACTCGCTATCGCGGCGGCATAAGCGGCGGGGAGTTGTTCTGGAAAGTGAAGCCTTCAGTTAATCTGAAGGATAGAACCGTCCTGGTCGTAGATGATATTTTAGATGGCGGTGTGACCTTGGCTGCTATCATAGAGGAAGTGCAAAAGATGGGCGCTGGCAAAGTTTATAGCGCAGTACTGGTAGATAAACATCATAAACGCCTTGAAAATGGCCTGCAAAAAGCCGATTTTGTCGGTTTGGAAGTCGATGATCATTATATTTTCGGTTACGGCATGGATTATAATGAGTATCTGAGAAATGCCCCGGGTATTTTTGTTGTTCATCCTGATCATGGTTGATTTTTAATTATCACAACATCAGCGAGTAGGCTTGATGAAGGTAGATGCGCACGGTTTCCCATTTCCAGCATGGATCCCCGCTTTGCGGGGATTGTCTATGATGAAGCGACTAAATTACCAGGGCCTGTTAACAAGGGTGGATTTAACCCGGTTCTAAAAAAAAACTTTAACCAGATTATAAAAAGATAAAATAATCATCGGTAATAACACCAATAATAATCCCAGATTTCTCATAAACGGCGTTTGTTTCGTCTCGATATCCAGTAAACCAAAACTCATGGTGTGTTTGGCAGCGCAAAAATAGCCGAACAATATTGGAAAAAACCAATGGTTCATATGCATCGCTATGGCCATGGCCAATAGAAAAAGCGTATAAAGGACATGATCGGGAAACAGCTGATAAATTTGAATTCTGACAAGCCTGTCGCGCTCAAAGCTCTCTTCATTCATAATGGAATCCCATTGGCTTCTATATAAGTAAAAACCTCTTATAAGATAAGCAAGGGATGCTATGCTGCTGATAAATGCCAGTATTAGGGTTGATGTATTCATTTTTCCTTTAAGGTTTTAATTTTTTCCATGGTCTAACTTGCGAAACAAATATCTCATAGTTTAAAAAAAAAATAAAGTGCACTTCTGACATTTCATTGCGGAATATAAGAGATGAGTTGATCAAAAGCTACTTAGTGATAATATCAATAGATAAGAGCCAATTGTCAGGGCGAGGAAGCCTCCTGTTTAAAAAAGGATTTTAACTGAATGAAAACAAAATATTTAAAAAGATATGCCGCCGAGCTGTTGAACATGACCGGCATTGAGCTGAATGGCGATAAGCCTTGGGATATCCAGGTTCACCATCCGGATTTTTATAGCCGGGTTTTAAAACATGGTTCATTAGGACTTGGTGAAAGCTATATGGAACACTGGTGGGACTGCCAGCGCCTGGATCAGTTTTTTGAACGCTTATTTGAAGCGGATATTGAGAGTAAACTTAAGTCCAATCAGTGGATGATGTTAAAACTGGCTTTATTTAATATCATCAACCTGCAAACCAAAAGACGTGCTTTGGAAGTGGGTAGAACACATTATGATCTTGGCAATGATTTATTCAAGGCCATGCTCGATAAAAAGATGAATTATACCTGTGGTTACTGGCGGCATGCAGATAATTTAGATGATGCGCAGCTAGATAAACTAGAGTTAAGTTGTCAAAAATTAATGTTAAAACCCGGAATGCATGTCCTGGACATCGGATGTGGTTTTGGAGCCTTTGCTAAATATGCCGCCGAAAATTATGGCGTCAGTGTCACAGGCATTACCATATCAAAACAGCAATATCATTATGCGAAAGAGAATTGCCATGATTTGCCTGTAGAGATTCATTTCCAGGATTATCGGGAGGTACAAGGAGAGTTTGACCGGATAGTTTCACTGGGTATGTTTGAGCATGTTGGCCAAAAAAATTATTTAACCTACATGCAAAAAGTGCATCAATGCTTAAAAGAGGATGGCCTGTTTTTATTACATACCATAGGCAGTAATGTCAGCAATATATCTGCTGATCCCTGGATTACCAAATACATTTTCCCTAACAGCATGCTGCCGTCAATAGTACAAATAGGCCGCGCTTCTGAAAAATTATTAATTATGGAAGACTGGCATAATTTTGGTGCTGATTATGATAAAACCCTGATGGCCTGGCATCATAACTTTGATCAGCATTGGCAGGAACTCCAATCGCATTATGATCAATCATTTTACCGCATGTGGAATTTTTATCTGCTTTCATCCGCCGCCACATTTCGTGCTCGAACGACGCAACTTTGGCAGATTTTATTTTCTAAACAAGGTGTGAAAGGGGGGTATCTGGCGCCTCGGATTTTAAAGTAATCAAGTGAGACATCATGAAAATCAAAGTGTTAGGAACCAAAGGTGAAATCGAGGCATCAGCTCCTTATCACTCGCATCAGTCCGGTGTCTTACTGGACGATTTGATTTTGCTGGATTGCGGCGATAAGACGTTTCTGAAAAATAATCCAAAATATATTTTTATAACCCATCTGCACCCGGATCACGCCTATTTTGCAAGGGAGCCAGATAAAAAATATGATATTAATAATGATATTAAAATTTTTTCGCCAGAAAACTTCGAAGGCGATGTAGCGACCACCGTATTCAATGACACAAAAAAGGTGGATGGTTATGAAATTACTGCAATTCCTACGATACACAGTATAAAGGTTGAATCACAAGCTTATCTGATACAAAAAAATGATCAAAAAATTTTGTACACCGGCGATATGATTTGGATAAAAAAAGATTACCATCATCTCTTAAAAGATTTGAACCTTGTCATTACAGAGGCCAGTTTTATGCGCAAGGGAGGCATGGTAAGGCGCCAGGAAGAAACCGACAAAATATATGGGCATACGGGTGTACCTGACTTGATTAATTTATTTAGCCGATTTACTAAAAATATATTATTCATGCATTTTGGCACATGGTTTTTTGAGGATATTGAGGAGTCAAGAGAGAAAATGGAGCAGCTGGCCGAAGAGAATCATATTAACATTCATGTGGGTTATGACGGCTTGAATATGGATGTCTCTGAACTTGAAGAATAAAGCCATTTTATTTTTGCTATACTTATCAACAGATGATAAAAAACAGGATGATTCTTAAGGCTACAGGACTTAAATTGTCAGATATTACTGACATGTCAGAAAAAGACGCCAATGCATGCATGCAGCGCATTGATTGGAGCGCTTGGAAAGAAAGTCCTACCCAGGCAATGATCGATGCCGGATTAGAGTTAAAAGACGGCATCAGCTTTAAAATTATAGACGATGAAACAGAGGCTCAATCACTACCGGCAGGCGTTGTTCCACTGCGTATCACTGAAAAAGATGATAAATTAAAGATGGATGACGTTGCTGGCATTTCTGGCGGCAGCCAAAGAGGTATTACCGTCGTTGATATCATTAAATGGGCCGGTGAAGATACTTTGACCCATTATAAGACCGAATAGTCTGCGTCTAATTCAAATCATTTGCTGCTCTGGAATCATTTCCATTTGGTTTGATCGGTTGCGTCATACCAAATGGATTATTTCGAAGCATCCGAGTCGCCTGCGTCAGCACTTGTTTAAATTTCCGCTTCCTAACGGTCGCGGCTCGGATCAACCCCTCAAAACCAAATTGAATCGGTATTAGTTCAGGCTGTTAAATAATATCTTATGTGAACTGATTGACATCAGTATCCCAAAACTCGCCAAAAAGGTGACCAATGATGTTCCTCCATAGCTGATCAAGGGAAGGGGGATGCCAACGACAGGTATAATACCCATGACCATGCCAATATTGACAAAACCGGATAGAAAAAAACTCATGCTCAAGCTTGCTGACAACAACCTTGTAAACAGTGTTTGCGCATGGTAAGCGATATATAATCCACGTAATGAGATCAGGGCTATCAATATAATAATCATCAAGCCGCCTAAAAACCCAAACTCCTCACCGTTGACTGCAAAAATAAAGTCCGTAGCATGCTCGGGAAGAAAGTTAAGATGTGACTGTGATCCTTGAAGCCATCCTTTACCGGACAAGCCCCCGGAACCGATAGCAATTTTGGATTGAATGATATGATAGCCGGAACCCAGGGGATCATGTTCAGGATTTAGCAGGGTAATGATTCGCTGCTTTTGATAATCATGCATCACATGCCAGAAAACAGGCGCTGTGAATCCAATGGTCGCTGTGAGTAAAAGAATAATGGTTGAGGGTAAACCTGCAAGAAATATCACACATACGCCAGCGGACGCGACCATAATCGCTGTACCCAAATCCGGTTGTTTGGCGATGAGCAGGGCGGGAATAAAAATGATAACTGCCGCCAGGGCTAACTCTTTTAATCCCATAGGCTTATTTAATGTACTGAAATACCATGCAGACATCATAGGAACAGCAATTTTCATCATTTCAGACGGTTGAAACCTGAATAAGCCTAAATCTAACCAGCGTTGTGCGCCTTTACCTATCTTGCCCATCAGCATGACAGCAATCAGCAAGGTTAGACCAATCACATAGAGCCATGGGGTCCATGATTTGTATTTGTGTGGCGGAATAAAGGCAAAAGCCAGCATGATAAACACGGCAAAACTTAATCGCAGCGCTTGCCTTAAAAGCATATTCATATTTTCATTGGAGGCGCTGTAAAGAATCAATAAGCCAAAACTGATTAAAGCCAGAATCAGACCCAACAAAGGCAAGTCAATATGCAATGCCTGTGAAGTTAATCGATAAACCGGTGCCGTGGATCTCCTGTTCATGACTTGGCCTTTTGAGGTGGTTTTTGAAAGTAAGTATCCATGACCTTTCGGGCCACGTTGGACGCGATAAAGTCATTTTCAACAATGACAGTGATAGCTATGTCAGCATTTTTAACAGGCGCAAAAGCAATAAACAGCGAATTGTCCCTGAGTTCTTCAGGGATATCCAGATATTTCGATTTTTCGTATTGCTTGCCACTATAGACCTGCGCTGTGCCGGTTTTGGCAGCCACGGTGAAGGTTGTGTTTCTTCCAAACCTAAAACCGGTGCCCTCCTTACTGACAATGACATTGTGCATTGCCTCACTGATTAAATCCCAATTTTGAGGATTCTTCAGGTTAATGGGGTATTCTTCCACGGATTTATAGGGATGTGATTCTCCACTATCGCTATTGACAATCTTATGCAGTAAATGCGGCCTGAAACGTCGCCCTTTTTGGCTGAATGCTGCAGTGGCATTAGCCAGCTGAAGGGGGGTGGTGAGCATAAACCCCTGGCCTATGGCGCTTATCAAAGTGTCGCCGGGATACCAGGATACGCCTCGTGTGAGTTTTTTCCAATGCTGGTTAGGGATAATGCCGGCAATCTCTTCATGTAAATCAATATGAGAGAATTGAACCATGGCAAATTGGGTCAGCATATCCTCAATTTCCGATATTCCCATTTTATTACCGAGTTGATAAAAATAAGTATCACAAGAGGTGGTAATGGCTCGTTTAAGATTAACCATGCCATGGCCTCTTTTTTTCCAGTCACGGTAAAGGTGGGTTGAATTTGGTAATTTGAATGAACCCGGATCGTATATAGTGGTATTGGACGTAATATAACCCTTATCCAGACCTGCCAACGCAACAAAAGGCTTGATGGTAGAAGCAGGAGGATACAAGCCTCTTACAGCGCGGTTATATAAAGGCTTATCTGGCGCTGTGACCAGTTTTTGGTAATCCTTGCTATTAATACCGCTGACAAAAGGGTTGGTGTCAAAACTGGGCGAACTGACCATGGCCAACACATCGCCGTTGTGCGTGTCCATCACAACCACCGCGCCGCGTTTATTTTTCATCGCTTCATAGGCTGATTGTTGCAGTCGCGCATCAATGGTCAGATACAATTTGCTTCCGGATTGGGGGTTTTGTTTATTAATGACTCGTAAGGTCCGGCCGCTGGCATCTGTTTCAACTTGCTGGTAGCCGACTTGCCCATGTAAAATGTCTTCATAATATCTTTCTATACCGGTTTTGCCCATGAAGTTCGTGGCTCGATAATTTCTAGCATTGACCTGTTTTAACTCCATGGCATTGATTCTTCCGACATAGCCCAGTATATGCGCTGTAATCTCTCCATAAGGATAGTACCTCATCAGCCTTGCTTTGATGCTGACACCTGGGAAGCGGTATTGGTTAATGGCAAATTTTGCGACTTCTTCCTGGGTTAATTTTAATTTAAATGGAATAGGTATGTAGGAGCGGTTTTGTTGCTTTGCCCGGTAAAAGTTTTCAATATCATCTTCTGTAATCGAGGGTATTAAATCACGCAGGTTAGCAATCGTTTGTTCAATGTTTTTGATGTGTTCCGGCGTCATTTCAAGAACATATACCGGAATGTTTTCAGCCAGCATCAGCCCGTTTTTATCTACAATGACACCGCGGGTGGGTTCGATGGGAATAATACTTAACTGATTTTTCAAAGACAGCGTCTGATAGCGCCTGTATTCAGAGATTTGTAAAAACGCCAGTCTGAGCACAAGGATGAGAGATAAAATAATTAATAAAGCAACCAGTAAATTCAGCCGGAAATATTGAAGCGCCAAAGGGGCCTGATTATTTTTTGAAGAGTAGTAAGGTCGCATCAAAAAGAATAGCAATCATTTGAAAAAAAATATATTAACTTATCCGCTCGGTTATATCTATCTGTTAGACAAAGAAACTTGCTATATGCTGAAGTTCCCTGGGTGTATTCAATGATGAACTATTATTTATGGTAGGGATGCCCGGCGTTAATAGACCAGGCTCTATACAAAGCTTCCAGCAGAATAACGCGAACCAGCGGATGGGGAAGGGTCAGTTTTGATAAGGACCATTTTTCATGGCTGAGTTCGAGTACTTTATCCATTAAGCCCTCAGGCCCGCCAATAATAAAGCAGAGATGACTGGTTTCTAACTGTAACTGGTTTATTTTTATCGCCAGTTCCGGGCTGCTGAATGTTTTTCCCTCGATGTCCAGGGCGATAATTCGCGCCTGCGAGGGCAGGTTGGAAATGATTTCATCAGCTTCCTTTTCAAGAATACGGTTAAGATTACTGGATTTTCCACGTTTGGTGAGTGGTATTTCAATGATCTTCAACTGAGCAGTTTCTTTCAGCCGTTTGGCGTATTCACGGGCACCCTGTTCGACCCAGGAGGGCATTTTAGCGCCGATAGTGATGAGTGTTATTTTAAGCATACTGGCAAATGTTATTCAGCATCATCCTGCCAGAGTCCCTCAAGATTATAAAAGGCTCTGGTCTCTGGTTGCATGACATGCAATATGCAGTCACCGAAATCGACAAGCGCCCAGTCTCCCTCCGTCAGGCCGGTGTTGCTAAGGACGGTAAAGCCATTTTTTTTCATCTTCTCAACGGCTTTGGAAGCAATGGATTTGACATGACGTGATGAGCGACCGGAGGCAACGATCATATAGTCTGTGATTGCGGTTTGCTTTCTGACATCCATCACTTTGACTTCAATCGCCTGCATGTCATCTAGGATCTCTAACAGCTGGTTTAACATAGAATTTTGTTTAGTCATATTTACTTATGTTGATAATCTTTAAAAGGCGCGAAATCATAACAGTTATTTCGCATTTATGAAAGCTATTAAATACAGGGATCAAGGCAAGGGCATCAAAGTTTAAAACAGAATAAGGCTATGTAGGGTGGCGCAAAGGAGCGTAGCGACGTGCCCACCAGTCGAGTTCCTATGCCACTATGGTGGGCACGCGGAGCTTTGCGCCACCCTACAGTATTCTTTTTAAACTTTGAGGCGCTTGCTTTGATACAGCGATCAATCAGTGGTTTTTTGTTTTTCAAGGCTCTGATGCTGGATTATCTGTCTTAAAATCAGCCGGATGCAAATATAAAGTCCAAGGCAAACAACCCCAAGCAGGGATAAAAGGGCCGCTAATTGTGTAAACGCCTTGGCATAATGAATTTTAACCAGAGCAATATTCGTTGGCTCTACTGTAAGCGAGGCTAGAGAAGCCAGTTTTCCTGAAAGAAAACCTCCAAGACCTAAAGAGACAAAAAAGATGCCCATCATCGTACTGACTTTATCTCGGCGGGCAAGAATAGTGATGGCGGATAAACCTACCGGAGACAGCAATAATTCAGCTACAGAAATGATCAGGTAAGCAGGTAATATGCTTAAGGGGGTAATTAACGAATCCTGATCTGACAGGGTTGTTACCAGAGCAAAGATGATAAAAACAATTATCATTAAAATAATCGAAGACAAAAACTTTCCAGCTATATTTTTACTGCGTTGTACCGTGTTTAAATTCAATTTGCTTTTCGATAAAAAATAGCCGAAAAAAATCAAGCCAATGCTTTGAATGGTCACATAATATGGTGGCGGAAATGGTAGGCCAAAAAGTTCCGGCTCTACAACTCGTGATATAAACAAGGTAAATGATAAAAACATCTGGAAGTAAAAGGCCCAAAAGATAACTGAAATAATGCACAGAAAGGTAATAATGAGCGTTTGTCGAGCCTGTTCATAGGATTCACTGCGGATGGAATGAAAAAGATAACAGCCAGATAATAATACTACCGTAATGAAGGTAAAATTAGCTAATTGAGGATAATATAAAACATAGAAGGAAAGAGCCCACAACCCTGCAACAAGAAAAAGTGCATTTAAGAAGGCCTTAATATGGTGGTTTGAAGGATTATAATCTTTTATCTTGTATACCATGATCCCGTAGTTAAAAACAAAAAAGGCCATGATCATGGCGATACTTGCACTGATAAAAGCTGCCGACCAGCCAAAATACAAACTCAATTGACTGGGAAGTGTCGTTCCCAATATGATGCCTGTTGCAATGCCCATATAAAATATAGTAAAACCGCTTTCACGCTGAGGTGATCCGGGGGGGTATTCATTGCCAAGCAAAGAGGAGATGTTCGGTTTAATAAGCCCCGTGCCAACGGCAATGCCGGCAAGGGATGAAGCAAGCGCAATATCGGTATCGATGTTTGCAAGCAGCAGAAAACTGAAAAATAAGAAAACAATGCCAAATAAAATCGCAGTCTTCTGACCTAATAATTTATCGGCTATCCATCCACCAATGACAGGGGATAAATAGGTTAATGCGGTGAAAGAGCCAACCAGGGCATAGGTTCTGTCATCATGCCATTGAAAATGCTGGCTGAGATAAAGTGCAAGAAGTGTCTGGATAACATAGAAACCATACCGTTCCCACATTTCAGTGCCAAAAAAAATCCTTAGCGATTTTGGATGCTTTGTTATACCTGTATTCACAATATCTAAAAGTAGTAGTCAAAGTGTTTTCAGTTTACATGGGGTTTATTTTATAAACAAGACTGCAGGCAGCAGAAAAATAAAATTAGCGTTTAAATTTCTTTTCTATCATGATCGGTTTTGTTTACTCTGCAAACTATCAACAGCATAATCAGAGATAGAAGCAGGGGCACCTCTACTGCCAGGCTTAGAAAGTGCTACAACCAAGTCTTTTTCTTTGGACGCATGTGCTGAAGAAAAAAACGAGTGCGATTTGGAAGATGCGGCACGTGAACAACTTTCAGCACAGGGCTGCAATGTAGCATTACTTGAACTATTGGTTGAGCCAAAAGAAAAGGTCTTTTTAGCAAGAGAGGTGACGGATGACTGACTGTCGAAAATAGTGCCCGGGTTGCTTCTTTCTGCAAAAGTGACTGCAGCTTTCAGTTGTTGCTCAGGATCTCTTGGTTCCGCGCTGCGTGTAAATAACCCCAGTACATCAGGGTAGCTTTGATGATGGGTTCCTCGTATATCAAAGGGCAGGGCTGATAAATTATGTTGACAGGTCTTGCAACTGAGTTTTGTAATGCCCAATGGCAGATTAATCGCCTCTTCTTTAAATAAATCCAGCGTCTCCTGACTCTCGGCATTAATTTCAAAAATATACCAGGCAATCAATTGCTCTGCATGCAATAAACTGATGTTTTTGCATGCGGGCTGTTCGGTTAAAACATAATTCTGAGACAGGTCTACATAATTGGTTATTTTTAACGCAGGTTCACCCGAAAGACTGGTAGCGGGTAAGATGATAAGATAACGGCTTTCATCAAAACCCGTAAAGACATCTCGGAAATCATCTGTAAAGGTTTCACTGTCCTTGTAAATAGCGTGGGCAAACTTGCACATAGCCTGAACCATGAGCTCTTTTTGCAAATTACTTCCACCCTCTGATATTAATTCATTATAGAATGTATCTACCACTTGAGTCATCTCGGAGACCTTCGCATCTTTCATTTTTGCAATGAATTGGCACAGTATTTCAAAACGATTTTTTAATGCATTGATGACTTTATCCCGGTCGTTTTCCTTTCCGAGATTGGCCGCTATAAGCAATTTTCCGTGATAAAAAGTCACTGCACTACAGACTGATAATCTACTGGATAAAGACAGTATTCGAGCCAGACTATCCATTCGTCGAACGTTTCTTTCATGCGTTGCATACTCACGCATATCCGTTTCTCCATATGCTTGCTGAAGATACCGGGAAATTTCATCACGAATGCGCGCGGCGTCTGCATCGGTTAGTTTATACGTTAAGTGGGGGTTGTCATCGTTTGTAAAAAGAGTATTCACTTCCGGGAAAATCGCATCAATCATTAATGGTAAAACGGCTATTTTTTCCAGATGATTGATTAAATAAGTAAATGTCGCTTTGGGTAAGCCCGCGGCAAGAATCGCCGAGGTCACCAGTTGAATCTGTTCATTTACATTGTCGTCAGACGCAATGAGCTCCTGAGTAAACGTATGGGCTTGTTTAGCTAAATTTGCACCATTGGCTTCTATCAGTTTGTTTCGTAGTCCACAGGTAAAATATCGTTGTAGCAATTGATTAAGCTGTCTATCATTAGTTAATTTAGGCATTTCAAAATACTCCGACTTTTAGCTTGACTTCTACAAGACCCAATGAGACCAAATAACCCACACATAGTACCATTGTGAGACAAAAAAAGCAAGTTAGACAAGCGATAGCTAGGACGGTTGTCGCATTAAAATTTGCTCAATCTGCAGTAGGTTGGGCCTTGGCCCAACAATAAAACATTGAAATCATAAGGTTAAGACAAAAATTCCAGTCAAAAGAAGTCATGGGAGCTAAGCTGTGCGTTCAGGATATTTTATACAAGTCAAACCACATGCAGTCTTGTAGATTGATCATTCCAAGCGGTTAAACAGGTTATCGGGCGTTATAACTTTATAAATTCAAATATGGTATTTGATCTTATTTCTTACTGTTCTTCAAGCAATAACCAGATTGTTGGGCCAAGGCTCAACCTACGGGTTGATCAAATTTTAATGCAACGGCCGTGCTTAAAAAAACACAATATATTTATAAATTTCCGAAGTCGTGTATGATTAATCGCAAAACGATCAAAGGCCAGATTAAGGAGTGGATAAAATGAGCAATGAAGCAAAAAGGATTATCAAGGCACGCACAGGCACGGCCCTGGAGGCGAAAAGCTGGCTCACTGAAGCGGCTATAAGAATGATTTCTAATAATCTTGATCCTGACGTCGCGGAAAATCCAGACGCATTGATAGTATACGGTGGACTGGGGAAAGCAGCGCGTAACTGGGAATGTTTTGATAAAATCATTGAGGTTTTAAAAACCCTCGAAAATGATCAAACTTTACTGATTCAGTCCGGTAAACCGGTAGGGGTGTTCAGAACCCATTCAAACGCGCCGCGCGTTTTAATAGCCAACTCTAACCTGGTACCACGCTGGGCCCATTGGGACCATTTTAACGAACTGGATAAAAAAGGGCTGATGATGTACGGTCAAATGACCGCAGGCAGCTGGATTTATATAGGCTCACAGGGCATCGTTCAAGGAACATACGAAACTTTTGTTGCTTGCGCCAAAAAACATTTTCAGGGTGATATTTCAGGTAAATGGATCTTGACCGCAGGTCTCGGCGGCATGGGCGGTGCCCAGCCTCTGGCCGCAACCATGGCAGGGGCGAGCATGCTTGCCGTTGAATGTGATCCCGCTCGCATTGCAAAGCGCATTCAAACCGGCTATCTCGATAAACAAACCGATAACCTGCAACAAGCACTGGACTGGATCAATGCATCCTGTGAAAAGAAACAACCCTTATCGGTGGGTTTATTGGGAAATGCCGCTGATATTTACCCCGAATTATTAGCAAAAGGCGTTCATCCGGATTTGATTACTGATCAGACCAGCGCCCATGATCCTTTAAATGGCTATTTACCCTCCGGCTGGACCTTGCAGCAGGCAGAAGAGTTCAGGCAGTCCAGACCACAGGAAGTGGTTGCAGCGGCTAAAGATTCAATGGCGAAACAAGTGCATGCCATGCTGGGCTTTCAGAAAAAAGGCATTCCAGTCTTTGATTATGGCAATAATATTCGCCAAATGGCCTTCGAAGCAGGCGAAAGGAACGCTTTTGCATTTGAAGGGTTTGTACCGGCTTATATCAGGCCTTTATTTTGTGAAGGCATCGGGCCTTTTCGATGGGTTGCTCTATCTGGCAATCCGGATGATATCTATGCAACAGATGAAAAAGTGAAACAGTTGATTCCCGATAACAAGCACCTGCATCACTGGCTGGATATGGCGCGTGAAAAAATCAGCTTTCAAGGGCTGCCGGCACGAATTTGCTGGGTCGGGCTAAAAGATAGAGCACGCCTTGCGCTGGCATTTAATGACATGGTAAAAAATAAAGAGGTTGAGGCGCCCATTGTGATCGGTCGCGATCACCTCGACTCTGGCTCCGTGGCCAGCCCCTATAGAGAAACAGAAGCCATGAAAGACGGCAGTGACGCGGTCTCTGACTGGCCTTTGTTAAATGCCTTGCTCAACTGTGCCAGCGGTGCTACCTGGGTCAGCATCCATCATGGCGGTGGTGTAGGCATGGGCTTTTCTCAACACGCAGGGATGGTTATTGTTGCCGATGGCAGTGATGAGGCGTCAGAAAGGCTGGCTCGGGTGTTATATAATGATCCCGCCACCGGTGTTATGCGACACGCGGATGCAGGCTATGAGCTTGCTAAACAATGTGCACAGGAAAACCAGCTCTGGCTGCCTATGGAAGGCTTGTAAAATAGTTTGCCATTTTGATAACCAAGGATGCCATATGACTTTAGATGAACAGTTTGAGCATTTAAGCAAGAAGTTCAGGGATTTGCCTTACTCTTCGGCCGGGATCAGAAAATCGTTATTAAATACACTAAAGAAGGGCCTTGAAGATCAGGCTACGGAAATAGCAGAAGCATTGAATAAAGATTTTTCTCATCGCTCCAGACAAGAAACCATGCTGGTAGAAATTTTACCTTGCATTAATGCTTTGTCTTATTGTTTCAAGCATACGAAAAAATGGATGAAACAAAGAAAAAGAAAAGTCTCCTGGCTTTTAAAACCCGCCTCTGCCGCTCTCACACCGCAGCCACTGGGTGTTGTCGGCATTGTTGTTCCATGGAATTACCCTCTGCTGCTTGCCATAGGCCCCATGGCTTATGCCATAGCCGCTGGCAACCGGGTGATGATAAAAATGTCCGAATTGACGCCAGCCACCGGAGAGCTGCTGCAGCAGTTGATACGATCGTTAAAACTGGATGATTATATTGCTATTATTAATGGGGATGTTGAGGTCTCAAGGCAATTTGTCGGGCTGCCCTTCGGCCATTTATTATTTACTGGCTCTACCGAGGTAGGTAAAAAGGTGATGAAAGCTGCCGCTGACAATGTAACACCCGTTACCCTGGAGCTAGGTGGAAAATCACCGGCCGTTTTATCCAGGACCATGAAAACAGCCTATTATAATCGCTTATTCATGGGGAAACTTTTCAATGCGGGTCAAACCTGTATCGCACCTGATTATATCCTGGCCCCCAAAGGCTGGGAGAAAAATATTGCTGAAGCCTTCCAGTTTTTTCTTGATAAACATTACCCCAATCTGATTTCAAATGACGACTATACGGCCATCATTTCCGATTCGCATAAAAAAAGAATCCTTCATCTTATTGAAGATGCGCAGGAAAAAGGAGCCGATGTTCGCCAATTCGGTGAATTGTCTTCTGATGGGCGCAAACTTCCGGTTTATCTTGTTTTTAATGTAAACGAAGACATGAAACTGATGCAGGAGGAGATTTTTGGACCGATTCTTCCTGTATTACAGTATGAATCTTTTGAAGAAACCATGGCATATATTAATGCAAATCCCTGTCCCTTATCAGTCTATTATTTTGGTGAAGATAAAGACGAAAAAAGGCAGTTGCGCCGGGAAACCTTGTCCGGATCGTTTGTTATTAATGATACCATCATGCACATAGCGGTGGATGATTTGCCTTATGGCGGCGTAGGCCGCAGCGGAATGGGGCGCTATCATGGCCAAGAGGGTTTTGATACTTTTTCTAATTTAAAAGCTGTTTTTATAGAACGACGCATCTCACTGGTCTCCTGGTTTTACCCGCCTTATGGTAAACTGCTTGACTCGCTGCTTCGAATCATTGGCAAAATACAGATAAATAATAATCAAAAAAAGTGATGCATTTATGACAATAAAAATATATACAGACGGCGCCTGCAAAGGCAACCCAGGCCCTGGTGGATGGGGTGCTTTACTTCGTTATAACGGTACAGAAAAAACATTAAAAGGTTCTGAACGGCATACAACCAATAATCGCATGGAATTAACGGCCGCGATTAAAGCACTGGAGGCTTTAAAACGACCCTCTGAGGTGGATTTATATACAGATTCAAATTATTTACGTCAGGGAATGAACGAATGGTTGAAGCAATGGAAGGCCAAAGGCTGGAAAAACTCCAAGCGCGAACCGGTTAAAAACGCCGATCTCTGGCTTGCTCTGGATGCGCTCTCAACCGCACATCAGATTAACTGGCACTGGGTCAAAGGCCACTCCGGGCATCCTGAAAATGATATAGCCGATGCACTGGCCAATGAGGCCATTGATGAAATGACAAAAAGCGAGACTTAGGATGCGACAGATAGTACTTGATACAGAAACGACCGGTATCGGCCCGGAGCAAGGCCACCGGGTGATTGAAATAGGCTGTGTCGAACTCGTTGAGCGACGCTTAACCGGCAAACATTTCCATGCCTACCTCAATCCTGATCGGGCAGTCGATGAGGGTGCGTTCCGCGTGCATGGCATCAGCAATGAATTTCTAGCCGATAAGCCGCGTTTTGAGAACGTCGTTAAAGAATTTATAGACTTTGTGGATGGTGCAGAGTTAATTATTCATAACGCACCGTTTGATGTGGGTTTTCTTAACGCTGAGCTGCGCCATGTTAAATGGAAAAAAACACTGGAAAAGCATTGTGATATTTTTGACACCCTGGTACATGCACGGGAAAAACATCCCGGTCAAAGAAACAGCCTGGATGCCTTGTGTAAACGGTATGAAATCGATAATTCAAATCGCCAGTTGCATGGCGCGCTACTCGATGCTGAAATTTTAGCCTGGGTGTATCTGGCAATGACCGGCGGTCAAGCAAATTTATTTGCTGAAGAGAACTTTGACGAAAAAAATGAGCAGCAACCGTTGGAAAGCAGTCAATTTAATGAGCCTTTAATTCTTCCTGTGATCAGGGCAACAGAACAAGAGTTGCAGGATCATCAAAGGCTGGTTGATAAAATAGCTGAAAAATCAGGCATCAATTACTGGAATTAGATGATAAAAAATTGCTACATATTCATCGACCGCTGATTTTCTGACGGGGTTCCTTGTTTAAATGATTCAGAATCGCCATTTACGACTATGGGATTAGCATCTTTATCATGGCTTTGCAACTGACCATCGGTTGCCTGTGCTATTTGACCAACTTCCGGGTACTGAGCATTATATACATCAAAGTCATTTTGCCCAGCGGCTTTAGATAGAAATTGTGCGGCATCTTTTTCACTATCAAAGGTTATTTCCATACTGCTACTACCATTGTTGTTATCCTGAATTTCAGATGATACCTTACTATTTTCTGGCATTCCGGGATCGCTGCTGATATTCTCTAGGGATTGCAGGTCACCCTCAATTCTAACTCTACATTTGGGTTCGTTCTTCGGAACTACCATGTCAGATGGTTCACTGATCATAGAAGATGGTCCATCTGCTGTACCGTTCGGAGCACCGAATTCAGGTTGTGTTGATGAGCTACTAGCAGATGCAGATGCAGATGCATTCCCTCCACTGCTGTTAGCAGTCGCAGATGTAGGATTGTTTTGTGAATTTTTTTGTGAATCATTAGATTTCTTATTCATCAACTCTTCCATTACTTTCAACCATATACCGGAGAAACTATTGTCTTCTTTTTGAGAGTCATTTTTTTCTTCACCTCCACCTTTAGGTTTTGGTTGAGGATTAGCTTGGGGTTTTGGTTGAGGATTAGCTTGGGGTTTTGGTTGAGGAGCGGCCTCTGACTTGGGATCCATTATTTGCTTATCATTTGCTCCTTTGTGTCCAAGGGCCTCATTAGTCTCTGTTTTTTTCACGTCAAAAGCTACACCTTTCTGACTATCGCTGCTTGCGGCCTCATTTAAAAATTTATCTGCTGATTCTTTATTATCAAACTTAAGCGACAGGGACGTACTATTTTTTTCTGTATTCTCGGTAATGTTGCTCACTTCTCCGAGCTCCTTATCCTCACATAAATCAGATAAATTTAACGCAGCACCATAAGCAGTATCACCCGTTATTTCTAATGTAATGTTATAACCTTTCTCGGTACCACTATTATCAGCACCGCTACTATTAGGTGCGCTCATATCCGGCATTCTAATGCTCCTCTATAAATTTATAGTTTAATTATAGTTTAATGTGGTGTTAAATAACAACAAAATGTAAAAATTTTACATTATTTCCTGAGATAATAGATTATAAAATAAAATCAGGTATTTATTCTGGTAACTTGATAAATGGCCTTTTTGTTCTAAAATTGCCCATATAAGCTATTGTCAGGAAGACGCAATGAAATTATCAGTCAATGTCCTTATCATCGCACTTGGTTTAATACTTATTAGCCCAATGCCTCATGCCGCAATGCCTCAGTCAGGTCAACCCATGCTACTGGCCGCGAATAATACCTTTGTATTTAATCCAAAAACGCTCCGTTGGAAAGCCATTAACCACAGAGGCAAGGTGGTTCGCTCGGGGAAAGGTTCAGGCGGTAGAAAATACTGTCCTGATATTGGGCGCTCCTGTAAAACACCCTCAGGGACCTATCGGATTATCAGTAAACGGGGGGCAAATTGCCGTTCGAGCCGTTATCCTGTAGGGAAGGGCGGGGCGCCGATGCCCTATTGCATGTTTTACAGTAAGTATTATGCTATCCATGGCTCACCTAATGTACCGAATTATAATGCCAGTCATGGCTGCATCAGAGTTAAAACACATGATGCACGATGGCTATATCATAATTTCATTAAAAGAGGCACAAAAGTGATCGTGCGTCCCTATTAGATAGAAAGGGAACAGGCTGGATTCCAGAGGGAAAGGGACTTAATCGTCTCCATCAATACTGAAGGACGATCCGCAACCACAGGTCGTTTTGGCATTGGGGTTGCGAATAACGAACTGCTCGCCTTGAATGCCTTGTATATAATCTATTTCCGCATCCTGTAAATATTGATAGCTCATGGCGTCAATCAATAATTTAACAGAGCCTTCACCGTTTGAGCAACGGGTTTCAATGACCGTATCATCTTCAGCAATGGCCTCGTCAAAGGTAAACCCGTATTGAAAGCCTGAACAACCGCCACCGGTAATATACACTCTGAGCTTAAGGTTGGGATTGGCTTCTTCCTCTATCAATTCTGCAACTTTGTCAGCAGCACTGATAGAAAATTTAATTTCATTTGCCTGTTCAAGTTCTATGGTGGACATACATACTCCCGTTAATCTAATTTAATTATAACCTTTTTTTAAGAAAAAACCCATGAAATCCAAGGTAAAATCCACGGCCACTGCATTAAATTCGATCAATCCGAGGTAGGTTGGGCCTTGGCCCAACAAATAAAGCATTGAAATCCACGGTTTCAGCTAAGCATTTTTGTCGAAAAGATAGTCTTTGAATGTTAGCTGTCATTCAAATCTAATGACTGTTGGGCCGAGGCCCAACCT
>JAGXGR010000030.1 GCA_024636645.1 Legionella sp. | reverse complement strand
AGATAATAAACTCGATATTGAAGAGGTTTGGACCTACACGGGTACTTATGCCGTGACCCAGGCAGATATCGATGCCGGTGTCGTCTACAACACAGCTGCTGCAATCAGCAATGAATTAGATGAAGAAGCCACGGATGATCACAATCAAACTTTGCCTCAAAACGCCAATATTACTATAAATAAAATGACAGCTTCCCCAGGGGCTGATAACCTCTTTGGAACAACGGATGATGTGATAGGTGATGGTATTATCGTAGATGAGGGCAGTTCTATCGCATGGATTTATGAAATAACCAATTCTGGTAATGTCACCTTGGATAACCTCACTCTTATTGATTTTGATGATCAAATAGGTCAAATTAATGGGGATCCCACAGGAGATAATGGAAATGGGCTGTTAGATGTCGGTGAAACCTGGACCTATACGGTATTCGGTACTGCCATTTCAGGTGACTACAGCAATACTGGAACAGTTACAGCTTACTATACAGATGGTCAACAAGTCACAGCCAGCGATGATTCCAGTTATTATGGTTATCAAAACGCAGATAGCCAACGCAGTATATCAATCAGCAACTTAACCGCAGAACAAGACCAGACACAAGTCACAGGAACCTTTCTTGTCACTGACGAGAGTGGAAATACCGGTGGTAAAGGAAAAAACAAAGAAGGAAACACGGATCCTGGCGATGTCTTGTTAACCTCCATTAATGTCAGTTTTGATGAACAAACGCCATCATCTGGTAACTCTAAAAAAGTGTCCTGGACGGATATTGACCCCGGCGACTATGACTTGAAAGTCTGGTACGATGCCAATAATGATGGTGTCTTTTCAGATGATGAATTGTTGGTGGATCAAGATGCTGATACGGATGGTATACAAGCGCTGGTTAATATCAAAGAACCTTCTGATGTTGGTCTCTTCCAATACCAGGCAGAGTTTTTAGATGGTGCCGTCCGCGATGCTTTAAAAGTGACTGCGGAAGTAAATGTGTATGGACGGGAAGATATGACCTTCACCTACACCGATACTTTTGATTTTATTGCTTGATCAGACTGAAGGCTTAAGCGTTTTATTATTACTTCTCTTATGAGCCAGGAATTTTCCTGGCTCATAAGAGAAAACGCACAAACTCACCCCTCAATGCCATTAATTTCCCCAAAGCTCCTTCAAAATGCCTGGTTTTTATGCAAAGATGGCAACACTGTTTAACTCCTCTACTCACAAGGGTTTTCTATGAAAAATAGTATGGTATATGCTGTTCTGGCATCGATTTGTTTACAAGCGCATGCCATTTGCATACATAATAAAAGCGGCTCAACACTATATTATGAGATTCATAATAAAAACACCGGTTGTTCAAAACCCAAAGTTATCTATTATGAAGGGTATTTGCAACCTCTGGAAAAGCGCTGTTATGCCCATGATGAGTCAGATAATGACTGGAAAATATTTCGCCATGATCTGATAAATATTTTCAAGATAAGCCATGATGGAAAAAAACAAGCCATCTGCAACAAATCGGTGTTGGGAATTTTAAATACCCTGGAAGTAGATTATCATGATTTCTCCGATAAATGGTGGTGTCTGGATAGATCGGATTATGATGACTAGTAGGTTGGGCCTTGGCCCAACAGCAATTTCAACATGCAAGTCATTGTTGGGCCAAGGCTCAACCTACAACAGCAATTTCAATATGCAATTCATTGTTGGGCCAAGGCTCAACCTACAACAGCAATTTCAATATGCAATTCATTGTTGGGCCAAGGCCCAACCTACAACAGCAATTTCAATATGCAATTCATTGTTGGGCCAAGGCCCAACCTACAACAGCAATTTCAATATGCAATTCATTGTTGGGCCAAGGCCCAACCTACCTTATTCGCTCGCTAATTCAATAGCAAAAGCGAGGGCCAGTTTACTGAAGTTTGTCATATGATCCAGGCTTAGGAGGGCCATGGTATCAGATGGTGAGTGGATATAAGGGTTGTGATCTTCGAAGTTGGTTTCACAAGGAAACACAGCAGGAATGCCTTTTTCCATCCATGACGCATGGTCACTGCAACCGTAGCCGCAACGCGAATAATCAACGGGTACTTTCACATAGGTTTTAATTAATTCCGCCAGAAAATCACTGAGTTTTCTATCGGTATAATCCCGATATACCCAAATGGTGCGATCATTGGCGTCATTGCGAAAACCGGTCATATCCAATTGCAAGGCCGCTTTAACAGGAATGGATTGCTTCAGAAAATCCCTAACAACATACTGAGAACCCACAAGCCCTCGTTCTTCTGCTGCATACCAGATGATATAAACAGGGCGTTTCAAAGGGGTCTCTGAAGACAACAATACCCGCGCTGCTTCCATGACACTGGATGAACCGCTGCCATCATCACCGGCACCAGGCATACGACCATCAAGGGTGTCCATATGCGCACCGAGAACCACAGCCGGGGCTTTAATGTCTTTACCAATGACAGTTACAAGAGAGGGTTGCTTATAATAGCGGCCTGTTTTTACAAAATACGTTGCTGTATCTTCGCGACCATATTCTACAGCCATTTTTTCAAACTGTGACTGTAGCCACTCTGCTGCCTCAACACCGGTATCCTTCGTTGAAGAGCGATTATAATAAGCGGTCAAATGCGTCAAGGTCTGCCAGATATTATCCGAATCCACTTTGGCTACCGCGGCTTCAACCTCTGCAAAATGGCGTAGTTCATAAGACTCACCGCTTGCAGTTAAGGTCTTTACATCGGGTGTTACTAATAGTTGAAGGGCTGTTGGCCTTTGGTCAGCTTCAGACTCCAATTGATGGGTGACGTTAACAAAACGCCCGCAACGGACTTTTTCAGCCAGTTTAGCTAAGTCATCTATATTTTCAGATGGAATATCAATGATCTTGAATTTCGAGTTTTCCGCCAGGGTGTTGTACGAAACATCCATCTTTGAGGCAAGACATTGTGGAACTTTCAATTGCTCATGGGGGGTTGGTGCTTCTGACCAGGCAAATTGTGCAGTAAGTGCTAAACCCGCAAAAAGGCCGGCTTTCCATTGATTAAAACGCATTTTAACTCCTTTATCTTTTTTTAATATGCCGGGTGATACTACCTCATGAATGCAAAGATGCAAACGATTTTTACAGGTTTTTAATATACTTGACTGATTTGCCATTGGAATAAACCCTTGTCAATCAGGAGGCTGTAATAAAAAACTGCAGCGCAGACGTGGTGTTAATGCTATTGATAATCATTTACATTTATAGTAAAGTTGCATTTTTCCCGCTCATCTGAAATATAATGAAATTAAAAAAAACCCCTTACTATCTTTTAATGTTTTTTCTGGTTCTCGGTGCGAGTTTGACCCTTGGCTTTTTAAGTTTTGGTGGGATGCTGGTCTTTTTACCAGCTCTTCCCATAGCCATTGGTGCTGCCTTTATTCTTCGCATAGCCGGTGGTGCCTTTATTTTATCGACCGCCTATGAAGCTGAAATTTATTTTCAGAATATAAAAAGCGCATTAAATAAATTAACCAAAAGAAACTATCTTAAACAGGAAATGGGCAGCCAGTTTTTGAAAGAACATTTTCCTGATACCAGTCATGAAGACTGCCCTGTTTTCTTTAAAGACTATGAGAAGCAGTTAAGACTGGTAGATGAATTAAAAAGAGAGTACAAAAAAAATAAAGAATTAAAAGTCAAAAAGAAACAAGCAGAAAAAACCCTGAAGGACATGGAAAAATGGTTTTCTCTTCAATTATTTCCAAAAAATAAACAGACTGATAACCAAACCGATTATGCACGAGAGCTCACTGACTGGCTTAGACAGCATGGCCAGGATGCTTATCAGAAAAAGTATACAATGCGTTATCGTAGTTTTCATGCTATCAAAGCCGTTTCCCTGATTTCCGGTGTATTCATGACTTTGGCCACTTTTTTAATGATGGCTGATACGATAGCGGCGATTCCTGCTTTAACGCTGGTTTTTGCCAGTTCGGCCGTTGGTGGCCCATTATTTATAATGGCCGCGACTCTTCTTATCGCCGCCGGTACGGCCTGGGCTTTGCAAACCTATAATACCATTACTGACATTATCAATAATGATCTGGTCAGGAGTTGGTACAAGGATCTGATACACCACTTCAGCCAAGGCTTCACGCCTGGAAATATTATACGCGGCCTGACTGCTGTTCTTTTGGTATTAACCACGATTGCCCTGACTGCTTTTACGGCAGGAACCTGGTGGACGATTGCCAAAGAAGGTAAAACTTTATTTGGTTTTACGATGAAATTACCAGGTTATATGGGCGTTATTAATTCCGTCGTTCTGGGATTGTCTACAGGGGCATTTAATATCAGCAATTCCTCTGAAACGCTGACAGAGCTGACTCAAGAAGATCACAGTCATGGGCCGAAAAAAAGCCTGTTTAAAAAAATATCTTCTGCTTTTGAAAAAATGACAGAAAACGAGTCTTTGTTACAAACGCTCAATCCCTTTCGGATGCTGATTAAACTGGTACTAACCCCCATACGCGTACTTCTCTTTTTAGGACATCTTGCCAGTATAGGGGTTACCGCCGATCGTTTTCCCGGCATCCCTACCCTGGTGACCGCCCTTGTGGGGGTTTTTGCTGAAGGATTTGAAGACTTTCATTATTTTCTCAACATGGGCTCTTCACACCATCATCATGGTGATGGTGGTGAAATAGCTACTCAAGAGTTACTGAAAAAGCGACATGATTCAAAGGGGGGCCATGAACATGGCAAAGACATTCCAACCCAACTCATCAAATTTGTTTTTTCACCCCTATATCTGTTGGCTATAGGCTGGGACTGGTCTTCCAGCAAATTACAGAAATTACAGACTGACGAAACAAAACAATTAAGTTTCGCTGATACTTTTAAGAAACATGGCTTTTTTCTTCTTGACTTCAAGCCCGTCGAAAAAGCTTTCTCTAAATACTACTCGGTCTATGCGCCCAAAGCATCAACAAATCCTGATGACGAAGTTTCTGATAAATATAATGATCCCGAGAAACAGGCTTCTAAATCCTGGCAGGTTGAACATGCTCTGCACCGCATTAACAGCTATGAAGAAAAGCATTTGTCTAAAGCCCTCATAAACCCTTCAACTGCAGCAATAAAAAAAGAGCATTTACAAACATTGAAAACCTCAATAAAAGCCGATCCCACCCATTTAGAAGACAGTTTATCATATGCGACAAAAGACGCTACTTACAATCGGCACCGCTTGTTTAGCTCTGATTCTGATAAACCTACACGGACTCAGAGCTTCCTGGAAGATTTACCCCAAAGGATCGGAATCCCTCCTGCAGCCTGAGAGCCAGCAGGAGTTAAAAAAGGATTAAATTTGTTAACTGGTGGTCTTGGCTAACATATCTTTTAAGCCCGCAAGATGTGTTTTGGCCACGGCACGGCTCTGCTCCTCGTTGCGCTCCCCCGAACGACCAAACCATTCCAGATGCTCTTCTGGCAACTCATCAAGAAAACGACTGGGCTGGCAATCCTGCAATTCACCGGCCCGGCGGCGCTTCTTGGCCAAGGTCATGCATAAGGCCTGCTGCGCGCGAGTGATGCCCACGTAAGCCAGCCTGCGCTCTTCTTCTATAGCATCTTCATCAATACTGACCCGATGAGGCAATAAATCCTCTTCCATACCCACTAAATAAACATTAGGAAATTCAAGGCCCTTGGAGGCATGCAGGGTCATCAGTTGTACCATATCAGCATCCTGCTGCTCGGATTGTTCTAAAATATCAATTAATATTAATGTATTGACGACATCTGCAAGCGTGTTATCAGGCTTCTTCTCCAATAACCGACCGACCCAGGCAATCAACTCCCAAACGTTCTGCATTCGCCGCTCAGCTTTTGCGGGGGCATCAGCCTGTTCATAAAGATAAGCCTCATAGCTGCTGGCTTCAACCATCTCGCGAAGCGCCTCAAGGACGGTCCCTGATGAAAAGGATGACTTAACGGATTCCAGCCATTCTTTAAACTGATGCAAAGCCTGGCGAGGCTTTTCAGCAATCAACTCGCTCAATGCCAAATGATCACAGCAACTGTAAAGGCTCTGTGCTCTTTGTTGTGCATACTGTCCCAGCGCTTCCAGGGTCGTATCCCCTATGCCCCGCTTCGGTGTGTTGATGGCGCGTAAAAAAGCGGCATCATCATTCATGTTGGTAAGCAGCCTAAGGTAGGCAAAAATATCTTTAATTTCACTTTTGGCAAACCAGGATTGCCCCCCGCTGATACGATAGGGAACACTGTGATGGCGTAATATCTTCTCAAAAACACGGGACTGATGATTGCCACGGTATAAAATAGCATAATCACCAAAATTCTTTCCCTGACGTAATTTGTGACTGATGAGATCGGTCACCACTTGTTCTGCCTCATCCATCTCATCTCGACAGCTTAAAACGCGCAGCAACTCACCATGCCCCAACTCGCTCCATAATTTTTTTTCAAAAATATGGGGGTTATTAGCGATCAACTGATTGGCGACATGCAGAATACGAGTGGTTGAACGATAGTTTTGCTCCAGTTTAATGACCTTCAGTTTAGGGAAATCCTCTTGCAGCTGAACCAGATTCTCCGGTCGGGCACCTCGCCAGGCATAAATGGATTGATCATCATCACCTACGACAGTAAATTGCGCTCTTACGCCGGTGAGCAGTTTCACCAATTGATATTGACTGGTATTTGAATCTTGATACTCATCAACTAACAAATGGCGAATTTTATTTTGCCAGTACTCACGGATTTCGGGAAAGTTTTGCAGCAAGTGAACGGGCAAACGAATTAAATCATCAAAATCTACTGCATTATATGCACTCAGACTTTTTTGATATTGTGGGTAAATAGACGCGGCCTTGACCTGAATCTCATTGTCATAATCCAGTTTCAAATCATCATCTGGCGCAAATAAATCATTTTTCCATCGCGAGATTTGCTGTTGTATTTGCATTAAATAGTCACGTTCATTCGCTTTATTATCCGATATAAAATGACGTAGCAATTGCTGGCAATCCTCGCTGTCAAAAATTGAAAATCCCTTTTTCAATCCGCAATGCTCTACACTGCGTTTGATGATGCCAAGGCCTAAGGTATGAAATGTGGCAACCTTCAGTCCACGACGCGACTTGGCATCCATCACACCAGCAATCCGCGCACGCATTTCGTTTGCCGCTTTGTTTGTAAACGTGACGGCAACAACCGAGCTGGCCTGATAGCCGCATTTCTCAATCAAATAGGCTATTTTACGGGTAATCACACGCGTTTTTCCACTGCCTGCACCAGCCAATACCAACAAAGGCCCATCAATATAAGTCATTGCTGCTTTTTGTTGGGTGTTAAGCATTTTTATCTCGAACAAAAAAAAAGCATTATCCCTTGTTAATACGGTTCAAGCAATGGCCCCTAGAGATGTTTTTAAAATAGTCATCGATAACCAAAAACCCTTTGACACCGCTCTTATAACGAGATGATATTTATTTAAACAATAAGACTTAATCCAAAAAATAGAGAATTTTCCGTCACAGACTCGCCCTTTTTGCCTCTTATGTTTTTTAAAGTTCCATGGTATTTAGTATGTTCATATTCCATAAAGGCCGCAATGCCGGGCATTAAGCGATAGTTTGGACGCACAACAACCTTCGTTTCATTAAGAGCACTGCCTATTTCATCTGCAGCGACGGTTTTAGTCGCGGCAATCGCTCTTAAATGTGTTCCTAGAAATAAATTATTGGTAAGCTGCGTGTTACGTCCAAACTCAATATCCGCTTTCACACTGCCCTTGTGGTAATAAAAGCGGGAGTTATTGGCAATAAAATAGTACATTAGACCTTCAAAGCCGATGCCCGGTTGCCAATAAGGGCTTTGCGAAGGACGATAAAAGTAATTGGCACCTCCTTTGAGCATCCAGAACTGGCTGATTTGTCGCCAATAAAAAACATCAATGTCAGCATTGGAAATGCTGCCCTTTTCCATTTCAGCATCGTTTATAAAAAGTTGTAATTTGTTAAAATCAGGCCCATACAATCCATGATAAGTTAAAGTTTGACGGTTTTTGGAAAAATCACCGCCAAGTTCTATAAAGGATGCAGCAAAGGGCTTATTGGGGGTATGTACCGGTTTTTTAACCATCGACCAGGGGATAGGACGCACTTCATCAATACGAACGATAGGGCGATTGTAGTATGGCGTATGTTCCACGATATGTTGTGGTTTTTTTTCTCCTTTTGCAATTTTAATAATGGAAGCATATTGAAAGGTTCTGGCAAGTCCTGAGGCCATATGATTTAGCATATGGCAATGAAAAAACCACTGGCCACTGGCATCTGTGTCCAGATCGGCAGTCACTTTACTTCCAGGTGGAATATCAATGGTATGTAATAAAGGATCATAGCTTTTATGGCCGTTTCTTAGAATAAGCCAGTGACCGTGCAAATGCATCGGGTGGTGCATCATGGAGTTATTGATAAGCACCAGGCGATATCGCTTTGCCGGAAGCAGTTTGATGGGCTTAGCATTGTATTCAGGAACCCCATTGATAAACCATACGAACCTATCCATAAAACCAAACAGCTGAAGCTCAATGGTTTTATATACGGGTTTGGCAGGATCATTGGTTTTGTATTTAGCCTTTAAATTCTGATATTTTGTGCCAACGGTAACTGCTTTAAGTTTGCTTTTATGCTTTTGTTGTTTATCATCTTTAGTCTGCACACTGGCGGCGGCAACGGTATTAATACGCGGCTGATGATGAAGTTTACTTTGCATTCCCATGTGCTTCATAGGCTTTAAACCCCGTGCCTTTTCATTTTTCATTTTTTCGCGTGTGACAGGTTTTGGGTCCGGAAAGGGTTTAACCTGCTCATAAGAAACAGACTGATCAGGCCTTGTGATCAATGCACCTAAAGCTTTTCCGACTTTATCAAAGGATGCTGCATAAATGATGTAGGGCTTGTCATTTTCAATTTTCACCAGCACATCATTGGTTTCTCCAGGTCCTATAAGAAAATCTGAAACAGGATAAGCCATGACATCATTTCCTTGAACATGTACCATCTGCATCTTGCTGCCTGGTATTTTGACGCGAAAAAAAGTATTGGCACCCGCCCCTACAAAGCGAAGCCTTACAACATCGCCAACCTTAACCTGACGCGTCCACGGCCGAGAGGTTGGGTGGCCGTTCATCAGAAAAGTATCATAGGCTATATCACTTAAATCAAAGATCCCCATGCGCATAAACTGCATCATTTTATAATCCATCCACAGCTTTGTGCGCTCCTTTTTTGAAGCTTTGCTGTAGCTTTGTATAAAACGCAGAAGAGAAGGTTGAAGAGGAAAATTAGCTGCATAATATTCGCCGGTCTTTTTCAAATTTGCCTGAATGTGATCGGCTTTTGTATTTTTCCAATCGGATAGCACGACTGCAAAATCTTTATTATACGAAAAAGGAGGCGGGGATTTTGGCTCGACAATATAAGCACCATATAGCCCATCCTGCTCCTGAAGACCGGCATGAGAATGGTACCAATAGGTTCCGGATTGACGTAATGTATAATGATAGCGAAAGGTGGTTCCTGGTGGAATTCCTTTTTGGGTGATGTTCATCACTCCATCCATTTGCCAGGGCAAAATAATACCATGCCAGTGAATGGCCGCTTCTTTATCTAAATGATTATGAACATTTATAGTTACCGTATCGCCCTCTTTAAATCGAAGAGTAGGCGCTGGAATCTGATGGTTGACGGTAATGGCTCTGGCGGGATAACCTGTGAAATTGACGGTATCATAAGCCACGGTTAAATCAATGGCATGATGTTTTGCCCATGTATTCCCCGAGCAAATACTCAGTAACAACAGCAAAAAAAATCCATTTCGCATTGAATAAAATCCTTGATCCGAAAGTCAGTAGTCCACGATTACTTTAATTATCGAAGTATCGTTGCAACTTAAAAATATTAGAGACAAAAGCATAACATCATTATTGTAAGAGAGCTACGATGGCATGCAATCAACAAACAAGGCATGAACACTGTTATACCACGGGAAAAGAACCGGAAAGAACAGCGCTTATAGTTCGAGCGGTTGTTGAAAATCACTCTAATAGAACATTGTTAAATACAAAGTTATTAGATTGGCCATTCTACTTTGGCATTTGAGTTTAATAAGATATGATGGGCTTTTTTTTGCGGATAATTTTTAATGTACGAAAAAGACAACCTTCAAAAATTTATATTTGAACATGCGAATATTCGCGGCGAAATAGTTCATATAGAGAATACCTTGCAAGTTATTCTCAATCAACGCGAATACCCCAAACTGGTGGAGAAATTGCTGGCCGAGGCCATTCTGTCCTGTTTATTGTTATGCAGCAGTATAAAATTTGAAGGGCGCCTGGATTTGCAATTTCAGGGAGACGAGCGCCTTCCTTTATTGCTTGTGCAATCCGACCATAACCTCAATATAAGAGCGTATGCAAAATTTTCGCAGGATGTGGGCACCGGTGATTATGCCGCCGCCTTTCTAAATGGTCAGATGAGTATAACAATCAGTCAAGATAAAAAAAACAATGTCTATCAAAGCATAATCCCTATCCAGAGCACATCGATGAGCGAAAATCTGATGCATTATTTCGCACAATCAGAGCAGCTTTCTACCCAGCTATGGTTAGCTGTAGGTGAGGGTCGAGCGGCTGGTATGATGCTGCAATTGATGCCTGGTCAGGACAGTGAACAAAGAGAGCAATTCTGGGAGTATGCGGTTCAACTGGGACAAACGGTTAAAGATGAGGAGCTATTAAATCTGGATAATCAAACATTATTGCATCGCCTTTATCATGAAACTGAACTCCGACTTTACGAAAGCAAACCTACCGCATTTAAATGCCGCTGCAACCAGGAAAAAATGCTTCAGGCATTGACGATACTTGGTGAAAATGAAGCCGAGGAAATATTAGAAGAGGAAGGTAAGATTGATGTCAGTTGTGACTTTTGTAATAAGACATATTCTTTCGATTCAATCGATATAAGTGTATTATTTCGCAAAAACAAAGGAATATGAGCATTACAACACAATAGCGCATATACTAAGAGTATAAGTTGTGTGTGGTGAGTCCGTCATGAAATACATTGTTGCAGTATTAATTTGTATAATGTTATCCATGCCGGTCTTTGCCGATCACCTGACCACTTATAAATATTGTCATACCATATATCAAGCCCTTCAGACACGGCATATGAACATCGACCGACTACAAAGGACAATACATTTTCATGATAAAGCTTATCAGCAATATAAAAATCAGCAAAAATTAAATTTAGCTAATTTTCATAAGCAACATCACGCGTTTTTACAGCATATGGTACATCAACAACAGCATTATTTTAAAAAAGAAAAAAACAAATTCAATCTGGAATGTGAGAATCATTTAAACGACTTCGAACTTCGCTTCAACGATAAACTAAAGCAGCTACCAGGTATTTAACATTTTCATTTTATACCGGGCTTCGCACCCGACCTGGTGTTGTTTGTCTGAAACCCAACTCAGTTGACAATTAATAAATTAAATCTCTGCGCATGGCCTGTAGAATCGTTTGCAGATCCATAAACTGATCACTTAGCTGAAAAAAAAGTTTAGAGTTTTCCTTATCCTGTAACTCGCTTACCGTCAAATAGGCAGCCTGACCCATATCAATAAAATAGTTAATGCTTACTCGTTTTTTATAGGCCATGCCAGGGAATAAACCGCAAAACAAAAGGCTTTTATCACCAACCGCTTTCAATAACTCTACTTGTACTTGTCGCGGTTGATTGATTGAGTCAAGAAAATCCATTGCAATGATGGACTCAATCAATTCCGGTCCCTGAGTAAAGCGCATCAGTAGAAATACAAGATAGCTTTCAGTGGGCTCATTAAGAACCAAATTGGTTGACGCCTGAGCTTCATTAACCAATGCATGCCATTGGCAGGTATCGGTAGGATGCAATATTAATCTATCCATATATAGAGCCCCCTATTTATTTCTTACTTTAAGTCTAGCAAATATTAACTAAAATTGCTTGGCTGTATCTTTAGCCTACGGCAAGTCATAAAAAATAAATATAAAAAAACCCAGAATTCTGGGTTTTTTT
>JAGXGR010000029.1 GCA_024636645.1 Legionella sp. | reverse complement strand
TTGCCCTTGATCCTGAGCTTATCATGTACGATGAGCCGTTTACCGGTCAAGATCCTATTTCCATGGGCGTTCTGGTACGCTTGATTAAACGTCTGAATCAATTGATTGGCATTACCAGTATCATTGTTTCGCATGATGTCATCGAAACCTGTAGTATTGCAGATTATATCTATTTAATTGCCGAGGGAAACATCATAGGTCAAGGCACACCACAGGAACTTAAATATTCAACCGAGCCGCATATTCACCAGTTCATGCATGGCGAGGCTGATGGTATCGTGCCCTTCCACTTCCCGGCAAAACCCTATGCTGAGGAGCTAATGAATGCTTGAAATCATCGCACGATTTGGCCAACAGGGAATGAATGCCATACAAAATTTTGGCCATTCAGGCTCTTTTCTTTTGCTGATGTTATTCAGAAAACCCAATATCAGTAAGATATGGCCGGAAATTCGCAAACAACTCTATTACATCGGCACGCTGTCTTGCCTGATCATTATTGTTTCAGCTTTGTTCATAGGCATGGTCGTTGGCTTGCAAGGTTATAATACCCTGGCAAAATTCGGTGCTGACAGCCAACTCGGACAACTGTTAGCTTTGAGTATTGCGCGAGAGTTGGGTCCGGTTATCAGTGCTCTGCTCTTTGCGGGACGCGCAGGATCGGCATTGACAGCGGAAATCGGCTTGATGAAAGCTACCGAGCAATTATCAAGCATGGAAATGATGGGTGTCGATCCGCTGGCCCGTGTCATTTACCCACGATTTATTGCCGGATTTATTGCACTTCCGATTCTGGCATTAATTTTTTCTGCCGTTGCAGTCTATGGCGGTTATTTTATTGGCGTAGAGTGGCTAGGAATCGATGCCGGCAGTTTCTGGTCAAATATGCAGGCAGCAGTGGATTTTCGTATTGATGTATTAAGTGGGATCATTAAAAGTCTGGTGTTTGCTTTTGTGATAACCTGGATAGCAGTCTATCAAGGTTTTGAATCTGTACCCACAGCAGAAGGCATCAGTCAATCAACAACCAAAACAGTGGTTTACGCTTCACTGGCAGTTTTAGGTCTTGATTTCTTATTGACAGCAATAATGATTGGAGGTTGGTAAATGAAGAAACAGCGCTATTTTGATATCAGTGTTGGTTTTTTTATGCTGCTCGGGGTGTTGGCTTTAGCCATCATGGTGATGAAAGTCAGTGGAATTTCCAACTTGATTTCTGGAAAAACCTATATGGTCACCGCTGATTTTACGGATATTGGTGGACTGAGAGTGCGTGCACCGGTTACAATCGCGGGCGTAAAAATTGGTGAAGTCACAGATATCGAATTACAATCGAATGAATTAAATGCCAAAGTAACGATGAGTCTAAGGAGAGATAAAAAAATCCCTTATGATGATGTCTCTGCCAGAATATTAACAGAAGGCTTACTAGGCTCCAACTACATCAGTATTGTTCCGGGGTTTGAAGACGATGAACATCCCCATCATAACTATTTAAAAGAAGGTGATACCATTGCAAAAACACAGCAGGCCATCATCCTGGAAAATCTGATTGGCCAATTGTTATTTAATATTAAAAAATAGGTGAATTATGAATAAATTAAGATCGCTCACTATCATGTTGTGTCTGGCCTTTACCGCTGTCACCTGGGCACAATCATCACCCGTACCGATGCTCGAAAATACAGCCGAGAAAATTCTTAGCTCTTTAAAAGACAATAAGCAGGGACTTAAAAAGAATAAAACCATTATTTACAGTACCGTCAGAAAATACTTATTGCCTATAGTCGATGTGAAAGGCATGTCTCGCTCGGTGCTCGGACGTCAGGCCTGGAACCAGGCAACAGCTGCCCAAAGACAACAGTTCACTAATGAATTTGTTAAATTGGTTATCCGAACCTACGCCAGTCCATTGGCGGAATACACAGATGAGAAGATTAAATTCCTGCCTGTAAGAGGCAATGTCAACAACCGTTTTCTCCGTGTAAACAGTGTGATTGTCCGCTCTAATGGGCCGAACATTCCCTTAAACTACAGCCTGGTATCAAAAAATGGTCAATGGAAAGTGTATGACATGAGTGTGGAGGGGGTCAGTCTTTTGCAAAGTTTCAGATCACAATTCACCCAATCCCTTCAAGGATCAAGCATGCAGGCGCTGATTAAAGAAATGCAGCAACATAATCAAAAGGCTGGCTAGACGTGAAAACATCCACCTTTAAACCAAGCGATGAACTGACCTTTGATACGGTGATTGCTAATCACCACAAGCTCTATCAGGCGATTGTGTCCAATCAAAGCGGTCAGTTCTGTCTCGATCTAAGCCAGGTCAGTCATTGCGACAGCGCAGGCCTTGCCTTGCTGATTGACGCAAAAAAACTATGTCAACAGCATCAGCAGGATTTTAGCTTATTCGGTTTAGCCGATAAAACCCGGAGCCTGGCTGAATTTTGCGGCGTAGATGATTTATTGTCATAACCACAAACAGCGTCTATATTTTTAGTAGTGAGTCTTATTATATGTTAACGAATGAAGAACTGGAGCATCAGCTCAATACCCTGGATGATGTGTCCAAAGCTATCGTAGAAGGCGATGGTTATCATTATCAACTGACCATTGTATCGGATAGCTTTGCCGGCAAATCAAAAGTTGCCAGACAGCAATGGGTTTATAAAAAATTAAAGGACTTTATTACTAGCGGCAGTCTTCATGCTCTCACCATGAAGACCTACACCGAAACGGAATGGAGAGAACAACATGGATAAGTTACTGATTAATGGTGGCAAGGCATTACAGGGCGACGTGTTTATCTCTGGTGCAAAAAATGCTGCCCTGCCTATAATGGCCGCGACCATACTGGCAACAGACAATGTCACGGTTTCGAATGTGCCTCACTTGAAAGATGTCAGCACAATGATGGAGCTGCTTGGCCAATTTGGTGCTCAAGTAACAGAGACCGACGCTGGAAGTGTGCAAATCGACGCCAGTCAAATGAATCAGTTTGTTGCTCCCTATGAACTGGTCAAAACCATGCGTGCCTCTATTCTGGTACTGGGTCCTATGCTAAGCCGCTTCGGCGAAGCAGAGGTTTCGCTCCCTGGAGGATGTGCCATCGGATCGCGCCCGGTTGACTTGCACCTCAAAGCGCTTAAATCCATGGGCGCAGACATCCATGTCAAAAATGGATATATCCACGCAAAATGCAAAAGAGGAAGGCTGCAAGGCAAAACCATCATGTTTGATACCGTCACCGTGACCGGTACTGAAAACATCATGATGGCAGCAGCACTTGCAGACGGAAAAACCATTCTTAAAAACGCAGCCCGTGAGCCGGAAATTGTTGATTTAGCCAATTTCCTGATTCAGATGGGTGCTAACATAACCGGTGCAGGTACTTCAGTTATTACCATCGAAGGCACTGAGACATTAACTGGCGGCAACTACCCTGTCATGCCTGACAGAATTGAAGCCGGTACCTATCTGGCTGCAGGCGCTCTCACACGCGGCCATGTTACCGTTCGTCATGTCAAACCGGATTCGCTGCTATCTCTTCTGTGTAAATTTGAAGAAGCCGGTGCCGATTTAACCCTTGGTGAGGATTGGATCACCCTCAATATGCACGGCCAAAGACCACAGGCCGTCGATATATCAACTGCACCCTACCCGGGCTTTGCAACCGATATGCAAGCGCAATTCATGGCGATGAATGCCGTAGCCGAAGGTGCTTCAACCATTATCGAAACCATTTTTGAAAATCGATTCATGCATGTTCAGGAGTTACAACGCATGGGTGCGCAAATAAAACTCAATGGCAACACCGCCATTATCAACGGCATAGAAAAACTGACCGGCGCCCCCGTCATGGCAACTGATCTTCGCGCATCAGCCAGCCTGGTTCTCGCGGGATTAGCAGCTGAGGGCGAAACGGCCGTTGAGCGGGTTTATCATGTTGATCGCGGATATGAAAAGATTGAAGAGAAGTTCTCAGGCCTCGGCGCTGATATCAGAAGGGTTCCTGAATAGTGATTGACCGCATTGAACTGGACGGCTACCTGGATAATTTACTGGATTGTAGCAAATATAAAGATTATGCACCTAACGGCCTTCAAGTTGAAGGCCAAAGGCAAATCAATAAAATATGCACCGCAGTCACAGCGTCTGCTGATGTTATTCGTCGGGCGGCAGATTGGGGTGCTGATGCCCTTTTAGTGCACCATGGCTATTTTTGGAAAGGCGAAGAACCCATATTAACCGGTCCCAAAAGACAAAGAATAGCCTTGCTGCTTGAGTCCAATCTCAATTTATTTGCCTATCACCTGCCTTTGGACTGCCATCTGGCGTTTGGTAATAATGCACAACTTGCCAAGCTTTTTGATGTTTATCCATTTCAGGCACACAAAGCTGGAGGTACCGAAAACCTGCTCTGGACGGGTTCATTATCAGAGCCCGTAAAAGCTGAACGTTTCAGTCATTTTCTTAGCGGTAAATTAAACCGTAAACCCCAGCACATCGATATTAAAAACAAGCCCATTAAAACCATCGCCTGGTGCAGCGGCAGTGCGCAGGATTTCATCGAAGAGGCGGCAAGACTCGGTGCCGATGCCTACCTCAGCGGCGAGATATCGGAACGCACTTATTATCAGGCGATTGAGCTTGGTATTCATTATTTTGCCTGCGGGCATCACGCCACAGAACGCTTAGGGATTCAGGCGCTTGGACATCACCTGGCCTCAAGCCATGAACTGCAACACAAGTTTCTTGATGTGGACAATCCCGTTTAAACGCTTCACGGCGATTGCATTAAAACGCTCAATCGCTGCGAAGAAAATCCGAGCGGAAACCGAGCCGCGACCGTTAGGAAGCGGAAAAGTTAGATCTACATTAAATGTTCGGTTTTTTTCAAATACGACGATCATCTGGACATCGATTTCTTCTGTTGCCATCTAATTTTGCTTCATTCAAATTACGAGAGGCATATGAAAAATAAATCTGCTCCTTAACTTTTCCACTCCCTAACGGTCGCGGCTCGGATACTTCGCACGTAATTTAGTCAAAGTGAAATCGCCGTGTGAAACGCTTGTGCTGAGGATGAAACCTAAGCTAACATATACCATCATCGCGATATCAATAAATCGAGGCAAGGGATTGTAAATATGATTAATTTTCGGCTTTTCATAATAGTACCGTTGATAGCTATCCTGCTGTCTGGACAGAGTTATGCCGGAGGGGATCCCATCTATAGCCATTCATCCAAGGGCCAACAGCAGGTAGCCTTTCGAAATTTCTGGCATCCGATGTACCTTGGTCAACGACTTGATTATTGCTGCCTGGGCGAAAATGCATGCGGTAAAACAGTAGCCGATCGCTATTGCAAACTCATGGGATACGAGTATTCCAACCAGCAAATAAAGGCCAACAACGTAGGTTTAACTCATTATCTGGGTACTCATGCACGCTGCAAAGGATGGGGCTGTAATGGTTTCATGACCATTGTCTGTGCAAAAAAGACATCCCATACCCCCCCTAAAAGCTATCATTACAGAAAAAAACGCTTCGCCTACCCACGCTATAACCATTATCGTGTGGACTGGTGTTATAAAGATGAGCAAGGCTGTGGAGGCACTACGGCCTTATCGTTTTGCAGGCGGATGGGCTTTATGTTTGCAAAAGGGTTTGCACAGGACAAAGCCGTTCATGCCAGCAGAACGCTTGGTAATAAAAAACTATGCTTTGGCCCGGATTGCAAAGGATTTAAATATATTATTTGTAGCCGCTGATTATGGCGCTGTCACAATATATTTTCTGACAAAAATTTGACAGCCACTGTTTCTATAGTCAATACTGATAGCTAGATAGATATTTATTACTTAAGGAAAAGTAAATGGCAGAACGTCGCTTGATTTACATCATTGACAATAATGAAAGTCGCGCAGAACAATTAAATACCATCTGTGCATTTATTGATGAGAAAACCAATCTAAGCCCTTATTCCAATTGGTATATAGAAGAAGAAGGCTTGAAGACCATTGTCATTCTCGGTGCCAGTGAATCGAGTGAAGAAACCATCAAAGAACTGGAATTACTTTCAAAAAAATGCCCGCGAACACCGGTTATAATAATTGATGAGCAACTGACTCCGGAACAATGCATCCAGTACAACATCGCTTTTAGCTTAAAATTTCCCTTCACTTATACACAATTACTCGATGCGCTACACAAATGCCAGCTCTTGCAGGAAAATTTGAAAACAGTGAAGGATACACAAATCAAAACGCCTTTGTTTAGAAGCCTGGTTGGCAATAGCCCTGCGATTGTTAAAGTCCGGAAATTGATTTCACAAGTTGCTGACACAGAAGCCAGCGTATTGATTCTGGGTGAATCAGGTACAGGGAAAGAGGTGATAGCACGGAATATTCATGCACTGTCTTCTCGCGCCACCAAACCGTTCGTTCCTTTGAATTGCGGCGCCATCCCTGCTGAATTATTAGAAAGTGAATTGTTTGGACATGAAAAAGGTGCCTTTACCGGTGCCATTACCTCTCGCCAAGGCCGTTTTGAACTGGCGCACGGCGGCACTTTATTTCTCGATGAAATTGGCGACATGCCTTTGCCTATGCAGGTCAAATTATTAAGAGTATTGCAAGAGCACAGCTTTGAGCGCGTGGGCAGCAATAAAAGCATTGAAGTCGATGTAAGAATCATTGCAGCCACCCACCGCAATCTCGAAGAAGCGATAAAAGACGGTAAATTTCGTGAAGACTTATATTATCGGCTTAATGTTTTCCCCATTGAAATGCCACCGCTAAGAGAAAGAAAAAAAGACATCCCCCTGCTTTTGAATGAGTTGCTTGCAAGAATCGAAGGCAGCGGCCGCCCTATTGTTCGGCTGATGTCTGATGCCTCAGAAGCCTTGGCAGCCTATGACTGGCCGGGGAATGTTCGCGAGCTGGCCAATCTTGTTGAACGTTTGTCAATTCTTTACCCTAATGGCATTATCGATAAACCGGATCTGCCACGCCGCTTTCGTGGAAAAGGCGCGCGAAACAGTGAAAAAGATGCCTTGCCAGGTTCTGATCGCGAAGCCCTGCTTCAAATTCTCAGCCAGGAACCGGACCAAACCTCGGAAGGTATCGACTTGAAAGAGCATCTGGTTAAAACCGAACTGGCCTTAATCAACCAAGCGCTTGATGAATCTGACTGGGTCGTAGCCCACGCCGCTAACTATCTCAATATGCGACGGACCACACTGGTTGAAAAAATGCGGAAATATGGTTTATCTCGACCTGAAGCAGAAAAGTCTGAGTCAAGAACATCATAAAGGACCTGGCGGCCGAGAGTTTTCTTGATGCGCTTCTTGTGACTGATTTAAATGACTCCTGCTTTCAATAAATTTCAACCTGCGTGCTAAAGAACCGGTTTCATTTTTTGGCAATTGTTTTAATTCATCTAATATTTCACTGACGCTTTTATCGCCAAGAGCATGATCTTTTAATAAATTACGCAGCTTAGCTGTGTGATGACGATTAAAATGACCATGGGCAAATACTGATAGCTGCGATATAAGGGATCTGGTTCCTTTACAGTAATCATCCAATACCGCCAGAATTTTATCTGATTCGCTCCCTTTACTTTCCCAAATGGTTTGATAAGCGATACATGTGCGTATTTCCTTAGCCATTTCTGAACGTCCCGCACGAGAGGCCAAGATATGAGGGAGGTGACCATCTCTATTAGCCTGTTTTAATAATTTCAGGGAGCATTTATTGCTTGCAAGGATTTCTTTAACGATAGCGATATTCCCACAAGAAGCGGCCCCTATCAGGGCCGTTCGACCATATCTATCAGTGTGTTCCAATAATTTCCGGGAGCATTTAGCATTTGCAAGGATTTCTTTAGTGATAGCGATTTCCCCACGAGAAGCGGCCTCTATCAGAGCGGTTTGACCATCTCTATCAGCGTGTTCCAATAATTTCCGGGAGCATTTAGCATTTGCAAGGATTTCTTTAACACTAGCTGTACTCCCGTGGCGAACGGCCATTATCAGAGCTGTATAGCCTTCGCTATTAGCACGCTCTAAAAACTCTCGCGTGCATTTATCGCTTAACAGGATTTCTTTAGCGACAGCTGTATGACCATTGGCGATAGCCAATGTCAGAGCAGTATAGCCCATTCTATTAGCGCGTTCCAAATACTTCAATGAGCATTTATCGCTTGCAAGAAATTCTTTAACGGCAGCTGTATTTCCGATGTCTGCGGCGCATATCAGAGCGGTATCGCCACTATGATTAACACGGTCCAAATGCTTTGGTGAGCATTTGTCGCTTGCAAGAATTTCTTTAACGATAGCGGCACTCATTAAACCGGCCATCATCAGTGCGGTATAACCCATATTGTCAGCACGCTCTAATAATTCCCGGGAGCATTTAGCATTTGCAAGGATTTCTTTAACGATAGCGATATTCTTACGATAAGCGGCCTCTATCAGGGACGTTCGACCATCTATATCAGCGTGTTCCAATAATTCCCGGGAGCATTTATCACTTGCAAGTATTTCTTTAACAACAGCTGTATGACCATATATAATAGCCAATGTCAGAGCGGTTTTATCGGTCTCAGTGTGTTCTAATAATTCCCGCGAGCATTTGTCGCTTGCAAGAATTTCTTTAACTATTTCTATATGGCCTCCTATCCCGGCGGCGTTCATAAGAGCCGTACTACCTTCACTATCATAGCTCAGTTTCAATTCCTCTTTTGAGCTTTGTGACAAATAAAATTGTGTTACCAGAGAAGAAGAAATATAATTTCTATTTTTGCATAAATACCCAAATAACTCTGCAAACCATCGGCTCTTTTCAATGCCAGCATTCTCATCCACGGATGGCATATGACAATTTATCATGCTGACATTGTTACAATGTATATTGCTCCCTGCTAAAGGCAGCAAACAGTTTTCAAAGGTAACGTTGCTTAGGGTTGCACCTGAAAAATCAAAAGCACGGAAATCTTTACCAACAAAATGCATGCCTTCAAAGGATAAATTGGCGGTGACTCCCGACTCCATTGCTTTTAGAATTAATTGCTGCATTAAGTCATCAGGACCGCTAACCCTAAGGGGAGAAGCCTCATTAACAGCCGACATTAAGCTAATAATTTGTTCGTTGCTTAAATGCTCAAGCCATTTTGCCTGAGCCGGGTTTTTCTGTTTTAGCTCTTCTTTTTCAGTCAGGAAAAAGGATAATACAAAACAATCCTCTGAGAATTCAGATGATTTAAATACTTTAATAAAGGAATGTAAATCATCACTTCCCTGCCTGCGTCTTGCCAGCGCAAGCCATTGTAAAATAAAGTTTTTTTCTAGTGTTAAATCTGCATATTCTCTGTTTATGCCGAATTTTTCTTTTAAGAAGAGAAAAGATTCACTGCTTTTTAATAATTTTTCTGCCAGCATATTTACTGCTTCATCAACCGCTTTTTCAATAGAAGTGTTTCCGTCAAACAGGGTTAAATCAAATTTATGCTGATTCATAATGCTCATCAGATGAAACAGCTGGTAACTGATTATATGATTGGCAAGCGGATAGTCTCCCTCTTCTAGCACTGCTATAGCATCAGCTGCCCATTTTTCATCAATGTTCTCGTCAAGCATTTGAGCTAAAAGACTTTCTTTATTTGCATTAATAAAGGCTTCATAGCTTTTTATTTCTTGTGCATCATTATCAGGTAGCGTCAAATATCGTATGACTGCCCAGTATGCTACTTTGTTATCTTTAGAGAGTTGTTCAATCGTCTGACCTAAGATGCGTAAGAAAACAAGACTAGCCACCTCATTTGTTATTCTTTCTCCTACGGGATAGGCCTGCACGAGTTTATGCTGGGAAGCCAGTGCCATACCTAAGCGATTACAGGCGCCACCTGAACAAGAAGCGCCATTCTTACCGTAAGCCGTGGCGATATCGTACAGGATGTTTAATATGGCTTTCTTTCTGCTTTCAAGCGCTTCTTTATCAGTTGCGCCATTCGGCAAGAGACCGGCATCCTGTTCTTTTGCGGCTATCCAGTTTAAAGCTATGAGTTGAGCCAGGGTTAGTCTAAATGATTCATGATTTTCTTCAGAAGACTGAAACTCAAAGTGGCTTGCATTGCTATAGCAAAAACGTAAACCATATAGCATCTGCTCAGCATTTTCACCTTGTTCTTTTTGAAGGCTGTTAATAAGTGCCTCTATTTCTTTGGCTGCCTTTCTTTCACCCAGGGGATTAGATGTTTCCTCCACATAATATTGGTGCAAACGTATCACATTACCCCGTGATAAAGGGCCAACAGTAGAGTCGTGAACACTTTGTTCATGCATTGCTATGGCAGCCAGGGTTCGTCCATGGGCCGCGGCTCTTTGAGGTACTTCATAGAGGTTTTCAGCATCTTGGATTAATCTTCTTACACCTAAAGGATCACGTGTAGGGTAATTAGACAGAAGATACCGACTTGGTGTAAGTCCGAATAACGTTTGTACAGGGTTAACTAAATGACTACCGTCTTCTTTTCTAGCATTTAACAAACATCCGATGATGGCTTTGTTTGCTTTTTTTCCTGCTGGAGGCATTAAGGCCCACCATAAGGCAGAAGCGCCGTTAGGGGTGATATTATCGTAATTGATGTTTTGATTTACCTCAATAAAACGTTGTAGATTTTCTACGTTTTGTTCATCAATAATGTTTCTTATATTTTCAAGAGTACTTGGCATAAAGGCTGTCTTTGAGGTGAATGAATATGGATTTATTATACAGTATGTAAGAATAAAGATCAACTACTAAGTTTATCTATCCAAATACGCTCAATTGTTTTTTTGGACTGAAACGACATAACTTACTTGCTTTAACATTTCAAAAAAAATAAATCTATTCACAAACCATGAAGATGATGTATAAAATACCTCACATTTAAATATGACGGCTTTTATGATTGTCCTGATTGATAATTACGATTCTTTCACTTATAACCTGGTGCAATATTTCCAGATTTTAAAACAGCGGATCAGTGTTTATAAAAATGATGACATTACAATAGAAGAAATAGAAGCACTACAGCCTGATCATCTAGTGATCTCCCCCGGTCCGAAAGCACCCGATGATGCCGGAATCTCCATGGAGGTGATTAAATTTTTCCATAACAAGCTGCCTATACTAGGCGTCTGCCTGGGGCATCAATGCCTTGCCCAGGCCTTCGGTGGGAAAATTATTCAGGCTCCAGAAATCATCCATGGAAAAACATCATCGATTCGTCATCATTATCAGGGGCTTTTTCAAGGCATACCCAGTCCATTTCAGGCCACTCGTTACCATTCTCTAACCATTGAACCCACAAGCCTGCCTGACTGTCTGGCCATTGATGCCTGGGCCGATCAAACCATAATGGCTATCTCTCATCGCCAATATCCCTTATTCGGTCTGCAATTTCATCCTGAGGCCATATTAAGTGAACATGGTTTAACGATTTTAAAAAATTTTATAGATCTTTAAACGTTTCCTCTAAATCAACACCACGATTAAAATGATTAAAATGATTAAAATTTTCCCAAGGATTTTCTATTTGACCCAAACGACGAAATATATTGTTCAGATGATAAGATTGCGGGTTTAATGATTTATCCTCCAACTCCTGCCAATCCAGTGGTGTAGCTATTGGCGCCCCTTTTTTGGCACGAAGTGAATAAGGTGCAATAGCAGTCATCGCATAATCATTACGTAAAAAATCAATGAATACCTTATCGCCCCGCTGCTCTTTTCTTTGCTCCAGGGTGGTGATGTCCGGACATTGCTCATGAATGTTTTTAGCTATTTTTCTGGAAATCGCTTTTATTTTATCAAAGTTATATTGGGCCTGAAACGGCACATGGATATGAAGACCGCGTGAGCCGGAGGTTTTTACAAAACTTGTGAGATGATAATCATCCAAAAAGCGTTTTAATACCCAGGCCGCAGAACGTACTTTCTCGAAATCATCATCAGAAGGATCAAAATCAAAAATAATCTGATCCGGCATCTCCAAAGAAGACATCGTTGATAAGCCGACATGAAATTCGATAGCATTTTGTCCTGCAAGGTATACCAATCCTTTTTCAGAATGAATGCCTGCCATCTCCATTTCCGAATGATCCTGCCTGGTGGGTACCGTATAATTATCAACAAAATCAGGGAAATAATCCGGACGATGCTTATTAAAAAAACCGTCCTTGTTAATCCCCTCTGGATAACGC
>JAGXGR010000001.1 GCA_024636645.1 Legionella sp. | reverse complement strand
GGTGAATGTATCGCCACATCAACTCATCAGAGATAGACATGAGCTTGCCGAACATTTCTCCAGCAGGCTCTGTGATACCTATATAGTTATCCAAGGATTTAGACATTTTCTTAATCCCGTCCAGTCCTTCTATCAAAGGCAGCATCATCACTACCTGTGGCTCAAGCCCATAGTGCTTTTGTAGCTCGCGCCCCATAAGCAGGTTAAATTTTTGATCCGTGCCACCCAGTTCAACATCTGCTTTCAGCGCGACTGAATCATAACCTTGTAATAAAGGATATAGAAATTCATGGATAGCTATCGGTTGCCCGCTGGTATAGCGCTTATTAAAATCATCCCTCTCCAGCATTCTGGCGACCGTATGCGTTGAGGCCAATCGAATCATATCCACCGCGCTGAATTGGCTCAACCATTGCGAATTAAACATAATGGTCGTTTGCTCAGGATCCAGAATTTTGTAAACCTGATGTTGGTAAGTCTGCGCATTTTTCAAAACCTCATCTTCAGACAAGGGCTTACGGGTCACATTTTTGCCCGTGGGATCACCTATCATGGCGGTAAAATCACCAATCAGAAAAACGACATGGTGTCCGTCATCCTGAAACTGTTTTAACTTGTTCAATAAAACGGTATGGCCCAAATGTAAATCGGGAGCTGTCGGATCAAAACCTGCTTTAATAGTAAGGGGCTTGCCTCTGGCTAACTTTTTCTCAAATTCCTGTTGGGGTAATACTTCGTCACACCCTCTGATTAACTCGGCATACGTTGATTTTTCAATACTCATTGCATTAAAACCTTTTTAATGATTGACCTGGCTTCTCTCAGCAGGTATCTTAGCTCGGTTATTTTCTCATTGGAAGTCATTTGTAATGAGATATATTGTACGTTGTCACAATTTGCAATTTTTTGACAATGCCAATTTTGTTCCGGCTTGATTTTTGAAGTACGGTGTAATAGTTATTCTGTTGCCTGGCTTTAAAAATCGCACCGGGACAAGGGTATGACCAAACCGCAAATTAGAGCCCTGTACCGTATAGATACCCTGCCAGTTTAATGGCTACGTTTTTTTCTTTCTAAAGAATAATAGCAATAAAGGCAAAAAATGGAGCAACGAGCTAAAGTCTTGGATACGCAACCTAAAAAGCCCTCTTGGCTTATCGGGCTTATAGCCTTATGCATTGCATTTTCTTTGCCGTTTATCATGGTAAAGCAATTTGCTCATCCTCCGAAAGCCAATCTGACCAATCAGCCCTTGTCCTTGCCTAAAATCAAAGACCCTAAAAAAGAGCAACCCGCGGTATCTGCAGAACAAAATGAGTGGCAGATTATAAAAACCAAGGACGGCGACTCGCTGGCGACGGTATTTAATAAACTGGGTTTATCTGCCAAAAATCTTCAGGCGGTCTTAAATGATAACCCCCATTCAAAAACCCTGTCCAACCTGAAACCAAAGCTGCAATTACAGTTTCTCATCAAGAATAAACAATTGGAGCGCTTGATTATTCCCTTCACCACCACGCAGTTTATTGAAGTTTATCGTAACAATGAGAGTTATCTGACTAAAATCAACTCCCGAAAAATGAACAGTCATAATCATTATGTGACGGCTACCGTAAGAGGCAGTTTATACGGTACTGCAAAACAGTCTAACATCCCCTTTAAGCTCATTCGCCAGATGACTGAAATATTTAACTGGGATATTGATTTTTCAAAGGATGTACGCGCAGGTGATCAGTTTACCATTATCTATAAAGCGTTCTATATTGAAGACAAGCTGGTGGGCACCGGCGATATCCTGGCTGTCAGCTATACCAAACGCGGTAAAAAATATGAGGCCATACGTCATAGCAGTAAGGATGGCGATATTGATTATTACACGCCGCTAGGAAACAGTCTGAAAAAAGCCTTTACCCGCTATCCTGTGCAGTTCAGTCATATCAGCTCTACGTTTTCATCTTCCAGGAACCACCCTGTTTTGCATTATAAGCGAGCGCATAAAGGCATTGATTTGGCAGCACCTCTTGGCACCCCGATTCGGGCTACGGGTGATGGAACCATTGAAATGATTGCGCGTAACAACGGTTATGGCAATATGATCAAAATCAAACATAATAAAACCTATAGTACGGTCTATGCCCATATGCTCCGATTTCAAAAAGGTTTAAGCAAAGGTTCAAAGGTAACGCGTGGGCAGGTGATTGGTTATGTAGGTCAAACAGGACTGGCAACAGGCCCTCATTGCCATTATGAGTTCCATATTAAACGCCTCCCCAAAAACCCGTCCACTGTCAGCCTGCCACAGGCGGCTTCTGTACCTGCCAAAGATCTGGCTTCTTTTAAGTCTAATTCAAACACGCTGCTGGCGCATTTAAAACTGTTCGAAGAAGCTTACCTGGCGAGTGCTGATAAACAAGGATTTAATGTAGGTTGAGGTAGAAACGAAACCAGTCTGTCGCTCGTTTTTTTAATATGCTATCAGAATCTATTTAATACACGATGTTCCCTTTTTCTTTTATGGAAGAAAAAGCATTCGACAAACAGTCACCGCAGCAATCACGCCAGTTAAGTCTGCCAGGAGTCCTGTTGGAATGGCATGGCGGGTTCGTTTAATGCCCACGGCTCCAAAATAAACCGCAACCACATAAAAGGTCGTTTCAGTACTTCCCATCATGGTTGCAGCGGTCTTGGCAATAAAGGAGTTACCTCCATAGGTATCAATTAATTGGGCCATTAATCCAGTTGACACACTGCCTGAAAAAGGCCTCATTACCGCCAGGGGCAATAGTTCCGCCGGCATGCCCAAAGTAGCTAATGCCGGCGCCAGCAAACTGCTTAATAGTTCAAAAAAACCAGAAGCTTTCAGCATGCCGATAGACACCATCATGGCAATCAAAAAAGGGATAATACTCACACTGGTCTCAAAACCCTGTTTCGCACCCTCTATAAAGGCATCAAAAACATTGATTCGTTGACAGGCTCCGTATACAGGGATGCCCACAACGAAAAGTAGAAATATTATATTTGAAATGTTATTTGCGTAGTTAATCATATATTGTCCACCGGCAACACCTTGAACCAACTGAGTTTGGCCAGGTATTTAACAGTAACAATGGCAACAAAAGTAGACACACTGGTGGCTACAAGAGAGCTGAATATCACAGCCGTTGGATTGATACTGCCATGGGCGGCAAGAAAGGCAATAGCCGTTGCAGGTATTAGCTGCACACTGGATGTGTTGATTGCCAGAAAGGTACACATAGAGTCTGAGGCAATGGTGACCTGTTGATTTAATTTTTGAAGTTCTTTCATCGCTTTCAAGCCAAAAGGCGTGGCAGCATTGCCTAGACCCAGCATATTGGCAGAAATATTCATCACTATTGCTCCCATGGCGGGATGCTCTACAGGAATATCAGGAAAAAGGCGGACCAACACCGGTCTTAGAAATTTTGCAAATTTTGTAACAAGGCCCGAGGTTGATGCGATAGACATGATGCCCAACCATAAAGCCATGATGCCTGTTAAACCTAAGGAAACTTCAAAACCAAGTTTGGCAGAATCCGTTACAGCCTGAACCACCTGTCCAATTCTGCCCTGAATGACGCCCACAATCACTGAGAGAATGATCATCCCTAACCATATTGCATTCAGCATGGTTGTCTCCAGCGCTCGATATGGGTTAGCATATTGAAATCCTTTTTATCAAACCGCAATATATATGAATACATTTCTTTTTTACCTTAAATCCGTTTGCCTTCTGTTCTTTTGTCTTTTGCCTAACCTCTTTGCAAGCAGCCCTGAGTCCATAGAAAAAAATGCAGAACTGACAATTGAGAAACTATATCACAGTCTTAACTTCTTACATAAGCCCTCTATGGAGGACAGAATCGACTGGATTAGCGCGCAATTCATAGGAAAGCCTTATTTGTTAGGTGCTTTGGGTGAAGGTCAAGATGCACGCTTTGATCAATTTCCAAGATACCGCACGAATGCATTCGATTGTGAAACCTATGTCACTACCGTTTTAGCCCTTGCTTTAGCTAATAACAGTAATGCATTTAAACAATGTCTAAATCAAATACGCTATAAAAACGGCCGAAGGGATTATATTGAGAGGAATCATTTTACTTCACTGGACTGGAATCAGAACAATCAGAAAAAAGGCTTTCTGATAGATATTACCGGAAATATCAAGAATAAAAACAAACAAGCGATTGCCAAAATTGCAAAAGCGGTGATCAACAAGCCTGCCTGGTATCAGTATAAAACCAAGAAGAGTATCCGTCTGTATGCCAGCTCGGAAGAAAAGCAGAAAAAAAGGCTCCAGGAATTAAAAAGCAAGGGAAAAACGTTGGATATCCAGCCATCCAAACTCCTTTATTTACCTACGAGCGAATTATTTAATGGAAGTGGACAGCCGCGTCAATATTTGTTTGATCAGATTCCACATGGAGCAATCATTGAAATCGTTCGTCCTAATTGGGATTTACGAAGCAAAATTGGTACATGTTTAAATATATCTCATATTGGTTTTGCGATCAGACACCAGGGCATTTTATACTATCGAGAAGCCTCATCATCAGAGGGTAAGATAGTTGATATTCCTCTAACCAGTTATCTAAGGCAGACATTAAAGAGTCCAACCATTAAAGGCATTAATGTGCAAATTGTGAAACCGGAGAGGCCTTTAGAGGCCGGGTGTATCATTTAAATAAGTTGTAAAAGATTGCTCTATCCTGATCCATCAGGATAGAGCAAAAAATAAGAATTATGATGATTTTTTAACAGCTTCTTGAACTTTCTTGGCTTCATCAACATAAGCAAGGATGGCTTTTTCCATGATCTCATAAGATTTTTGCACGTAATCAAGCGCCTTATGACTGTTTTCAACCGCCAGATTTAATTGTTTCTCAAATAATTCTTCCGGTTTTTTTACTTTACTCAAATCTTCAGGCTTCAAAAATTGAAAGTTCTGTAAGGTTTTGACATTCAGTTCAGTAATAGCCAGAATAGGTTCTTGTACTTTCTTGGCCATGTCACTCCATTTTTCAAAAATTTCTTTATTCATGATATTTTCTCCATTTAGATGTTATATATTGCATCGCACAATATTAGTTTAGTTATAAAAACCCATGTTTGTCAAGCGATCGGTTGAATTTATTTTGCAATGCAGCAAATTCACGATTTCTTGAAAAAATTCTGCCATTGTTCCATCATTTTATTCATTTGTCGGTTCCAGTTTTCTGTTGCTTCTTGGTAGGGATTGGTTTGTGAGGGTTTATCCATGACCGAGAACATCTGCTCCATCATAGACTTAAAGGATTGATGCATCGGATGGTTAGCCAGACAAATGATCTGTCTTAAAATATCAGGTGATAAAAAAGGGGTTGCCCCCGCTTCCATGTCAACCAGAATCTGTAATAAGGTTTGGCTGGTTAAATCCTTTCCTGTTGCTGAGTCCTCAACCCGGAAAGGGATATTTTCAACCACGTAATCGTGCAAGGTCTCAATGGTGATATATTGACTGATTTCAGTATCATAGAGTCTTCTGTTTTTATACTTTTTTATTAATCTTGTCATAAGATATTTTTTCCTCAATACATATGTAATCCGCCATTGATACTCAAGTTTGCACCGGTAATGTATTGGCTTTTTTCACTCACAAGAAACTCGACAGCCCAGGCAATTTCATCAGGCTCTGCCAGGCGCTTTGCTGGAATGCTTTCAATAATTGACTCTAAAATATCAGGCCTTATATTATTCATCAGACGCGTATTAACATACCCTGGCGAGAGCGAATTGACGGTAATATTTTTAGACATCAACTCCTGGGCAAGACTTTTTGTAAACCCATATACCCCGGATTTAGAAGCCGCATAATTGGCCTGTGAGAACTGACCCTTTTGGGCGTTAACAGAGGAAAGATTCACAATACGACCGTAGGCCTGGTCGCGCATGTACTCGACCACCTGTTTAGTGACATTAAACATACCATCAAGATTAACGGACAATACCTCATCCCATTGCTGTTTGGTCATCTTGGTAAAAACGGCATCACGGGTAATCCCGGCGTTATTTATCAGAACATCAATCTGGCCGTAATCTGAATGTATTTGATCAATGACGTCTTTACATTGATCAAAGTCAGTCACATCCATTGAACGAAACCTGATCTTTGAACACCCCTCTTTTTTAAGCGCTTCCAACCACTCGGATGCTTTGTCATCCGAAATGATGTCAAGCGCTACAACCTCTGAAAAAGAGGAATCAAATTGTCTGGCAATGGCGGTACCGATGTCTCCTGTACCGCCAGTAATTAGAGCGACTTTATTTGTTTGCATTAAAACCTTCCAGAGAATAAATTATAGGCTTATGATCTTTTACTATCCTATTTTATCAGATAGTTCTGATACAATCGGGATATATTAATTTTTATCCCATGTATTGCCCGCCATTGACATCCAGATCAGCTCCTGTAATAAACCCACTGTCAGGGGAGGCCAGAAAGGCTACGGCATTTGCTACGTCCATTGGGTTGCCAAGACGGCCCACAGGAATATTGGCAACGATAGCTTCCAATACCTCTGGTTTCACAGCAGCCAACATAGCGGTTTCGGTGTAGCCTGGAGAAACGGTGTTAGCAGTAATGCCTTTGGATGCTACTTCCAGGGAAAGACTTTTGGTAAAACCATATAAAGCTGCTTTAGTCGAAGCATAATTACATTGACCGAATTGTCCCTTATGGCCATTAATAGATGAGATACTGATAATACGGCCGTAATTTTGTTCCAGCATTAAAGGCAAGGCATTTCTTGTCATATTGAATACACTGGTAAGGTTCGCATCCAGGACTTGCTGCCATTGCTCCGGAGTCATTTTCTTCAAACTGACATCTTGTGTGATGCCGGCATTATTAACCAGAACATCAATGCGTTCATAACGTTCTTTTACCAGTGATATGATTTTTTCACAATCGGCATAATTACTGATATCACCATAAACAATGTCTATATCATAACCGGCATTTTTTTGCTCGGCTTGCCAGCGTTGCGCCTGGTCATGATTTCCATTTTTAAAATAGCAGGCAATGACATTATAATCTGCAGCCAATCGTTGACAAATGGCAGTCCCAATACCTCCAGTTCCACCGGTAACTAAAGCATTCATTTTTTTCATAAATCAATCTCCCTTTGATATATTGAATACTAATAAAATTTCTATCTTATCTTGTTGACCATTTTGAAACTGGAATTCTTTTGGGACAGCGCATGGCACGGATAAAAATTTTATTAAATGCAGTCCAATTACCATAGACAAATTTAAAGGCGACGTCAATTCCAGATTACATTTTATAGAGGGCCTCACAGACTGTACGGACATTTAAGCGCAATTGCTCAGCTGTCGAGGAGGCTTGCTGCAACAATTGCTGGTGGAAGCATTGATGAAAAGTTTTGTAAGCTTTTTTTAACAGTTTAAATTGGCCTAATGAAATAATTTGTTGTTGGTATAGAAACGCCAATTGTTTTAAAGGATGCGTCATTGAAGAAAAAGCAGGGTTAGCGGTCAGCAAGGCCAGAAACTGAATAAGAAACTCCAAATCCAATAGACCGCCTGCACCATATTTTATCTGATTTTTACTTTGATATTTATTAATTTTTGCCCGCATTTCCAAAACCTCGCGCCGGAGTTCATCATGCAGTCGCAGCCTTGAGAAAATGTCTTGTTTTAAGGTTATGAATGAATGTTTTATGCCCTTGTTACCAATGATAACACGGGTTTTTAATAAAGCCTGATGCTCCCAGGTCCATGCATTTTTCAACTGATACTCTTTGAAAGCATCAAAATGACTGATTAATAATCCTGAAGAACCTGAGGGGCGCAAACGCGTATCGACCGTATAGAGAACGCCCGCCTGAGAACGGGTCGTCAGCATATGCAGTATTTTTTGGGTCAATCGAGTTATCAAATGCTCTTGTGAGGGTTTGGCCCGATGCAAGAAAACCAGATCCAAATCCGAGGTAAAGTTCATTTCCCGACTTCCGGATTTGCCATAAGCTACGATGAAAAAACTGTTCTTAACCGAGTCTATATCAGGGTACTTGTCGGATAATTGAAGGCATGCCAGTTCAAATAATTCCTTAACAATAACCTCTGCCACCTCACTTAAAAACCGATTGATTCTAACCGCATCACATTGTTTATATAGCGCCGCTCTCGCAGCTAACAGCCATTGGGTCAATTTGAACTGACGCAAAATATCCTCTTGTAATTCTTTGTCCTTACAATAGAACAGCTGCGCTCTCAAATCCCGAGCCAATTGCTTGCCTGAGGAGGGCTTCCAGTGGGGATCGTAATCAAGCAATACTTCCAGCAGGAAAGGCTGGCTGACCAATAAATCACTAATGAATGAACTGTGTGCAAACCAAAACAGAAGCTCTTTCAGTGCCGAGGGATTTTCAGTGAGCAAAGCTAAATAGGCACTGCGACCGACAATGTTTTCAAGCAGATGCATCACTTGCAACAATACTTTGTCTGTTTCTTCACATTCACACAATTCGACAAGCAATAAGACCATAAAGCGATCAAGTCGCATTCTCGCTGCCTGTGTTAACCGACGGCATCTGGCACCGTGTCTGAAAGCATGGATCATTTGATAGCAATGCTCTGATTTTTTATAACCAAGACTGGCCAATAAATTAATCGCCATGCGGGATTCAACATGGCCATGCCAAACATTGGCCAGTTGATTCATCAATAAGCGTTTCTCATCCTCATATTCCTCTACTTTTTTTAAAACCGACTGAAAAGCCAAACTGATAATGCGTTGATATTGCTGCAGCCTTTGGTAGAAAGGGAGCCATTCGACATAATTCATGGCATAGGCCATTTGTATTTTTTTCAAATCATCCTGGGGAAGGGCATGGGTTTGTTGATCATTTAGCGCCTGCAGGGCATTTTCCAGTTTTCGCAAAAAAAGATAAGCCTGTTTCAAGGCCTCTGTTCTGTCCAGGAGCCCTTCCTGTTTTAAAACAGCCAGCGCTTTCAAGGCATTTTGTTCTTGAAGCCGGGGGATTCTTCCACCACGAATTAACTGTATATTTTGAATAATAAACTCGACTTCCCTGATACCTCCCTGTCCTCGTTTAATATCATTCAAATAAGGATCCAGCTTGACTTCACGTTCAATCATCGCTTTCATACTTCGTAAAGATTCAATGACACTGAAATCCACATAACGTCTGTAAACAAAAGGTTTGATAAGTTGTTCAACGGTGTGATGTATTGTCTCATCCATCGGATGAATGACTCTCGCTTTGACCATCGCATAACGTTCCCAATCCCTTCCCTGCTCTTGATAATAGGTTTCCATAGCCGCGAGACTGAACACCAAAGTCCCGCTATCGCCATTAGGTCGTAAGCGCAGATCAACCCGGAAAACAAACCCGTTAACCGTCACAAGTTGCATCAACTTAACAAACATCTGAACGACTTTACTGAAAAACACTTGGTTGGGCAGTGATTCAGAGCCATTGGTCTGGCCATTAGAGGTAAAGGCAAAAATCAAATCAATGTCAGAAGAAAAATTTAACTCACGCCCGCCGAGCTTTCCCATGCCCAAAACCAGCAACCGGCTTATCTCCCCATGTTCATCACAAGGCTGGCCATAAACACTCGCCAGTTGTCTGTGACAATAATCAAGGCTGTGTGTGATTAAAGCATCTGCGCAATCAGACCAGGACTGCAAGGTATCGGCCGTCTCTGTAAGAGCACTCATCTCTTGCAGATAGTTACGTAAAAAATGCCGATGACGAAAGGAGCGAATAAGATCAGAGAAACGAACCTGCGACTCTTCCAGGGAAATGTCTTGTATTTTCAGCAGATAATCCGCTTTGCTGAGGGATGTCTTTAAATCATCCTCCATCAGCAAGTCTTTAATTAATTGAATATGCCGACAGGCATACTCGCTGGTTAAAACCAATCGCTGCACCCCGGCAATGCAAGGATGAGACAAAAAATCAGCAAAATATTTTTCAAACAGCATTTGCTTTGTTTCTAACAGCTCTGGAATAGCAAGAGAACTCGACATAGATACAGCTCATTTTTATTTTAAATAAGCCTGTCATCCCGAGTAAAGGCTATTTTGCTGGTCAGTCTTTTTCTCGGGATAGACACACTTCAACCATTTAAAGTATCAACGATAACAACCAACCCCATCAAAACCAATCACTTGACATTGTTTAAAGGTAGATTGATCCAGTTTATAAATGCTTGAACCATAATAGGCATAAATCTCACCGGCTTTATTTTTTTCAACACGAGGATGCTGCAGTTGATTCTCAAAGGCACACGCAGATTTCACCAGAGACCAGCTCGCGGCTGAAACGTCAACTCTGGCCACTGAAGGTTTGATTAACCCTCCGGTACATGATTTCAAATCACTGGATTTCAATGCAGGTGCAGATAGCAAAACATCAAAACCATTGATTAATGTTTTAACTGCATTCTCAGCATCTAAAATACCGTGTCCGCAAGGTTTTTTACCCACACAGGATTTATTGTTATCGGTGGATTTACCGAAATCATGGGTCGTTGTATACAGTATCTGCTCTACAGTCTGGGCAGAAAGCGCACGATCGCTTACAGCGTAAAGCAAACCTGCAACGCCTGCAACATGCGGGGACGCCATGCTGGTTCCTTGATAAAAAGCAAAACCAGAACTTTGATAGCCTCCACCGGGATTAACCGTTGATAAAATGCCGCCCTGATTGCCATAACGCAGATCACCTCCGGGTGCTGCCAGGGTGATGGCAGGTCCATAGTTGGAATAATAAGCCCGATAGCCTTCAGGACCCGATGAGGCAACTTTCACCGTACCATTACAAACAGCAGGTGCATTATAATGTTCCCAGCGATCATCATTGCCAGCCGCGACAATCACCACAGTGCCCTGCTTTCTGGCATAGGACACAGCATCTTGCAAAGCTTCATCACAATGATCTATTTCTTTACCCGGTTTCTCATCAACGCCAAAACTCATGTTTAAAACTTTAGCAGGATAAAGGTTTTGAGGCACGCCAGGCACCTCAGCTCCTACTGCCCAATAGATGCCATTAATGACCGCACTTTCATAAAACATGCCCGATGCGTCAGGAATTTTTACTGTCAGGATTTTCAGATGCTCTCCCATGCCCTGCATGACCTGACCATAACCGGCTATCGTACCTGACACATGCGTTCCATGGTATGAACCCGTCTCATCACTGATATCCTGGTTATTACCGGCAAAATTCCAGCCCCAGATATTGCCTTCCTTGTCTTTCAAAAGATTTTCAACAAGACTTTCATTTTGTTCAACACCTGTATCCAGAACAGCAACCACCACAGGCTTTTTTGACTCGCCAGAAGTATACGCCCAGGCACCATCCCGCAAACCTGGAGCGGACTCCAGCATGATACCCGCAGGACGCGCAAATTCATCCCATTGTGTATCATGAGATAAAAGGTTTTTATAAGGCTCGGATTCCGAGGTGGGTAAGGGTTTGAAATAGCCTTTTCTGTCTTCAACGGCATACATGATTTCAGGATTTTTGCGCAGTCGTTGCAATATAAGGTCGGTTTGATCAGATACGGTATTTAAGCCCTGCAAACCTTCAGATGATTTAAATTTAACAGTGTAGGACCCGCCTGCTATGGGCGACATCGATTGCACATGTAATCCGGCTGTTTTGTTTAATTGTGCCTGCAAGGCAACCAATGTACTGGCGCTTTTTTTATATTTAACGATAATGTGTATATCATCTGCCGCTGCGGCTTGAACATTCATGTCCGAGGTGAAAAGAGCGAGACCTATCCATCCTGATTTGTTTAACATAAACAACTCCTGTAAAGTGAATATCTCAGTATAAACAGATCCTTAATGAATTAGAATCTTTTTCCTCTGGCCAAAAACTTTCTATACCCAAGCGCCTTCAAAATGCGAGTTTTCAGATGCCTTTATTTTTCGTTCTGCTTGAGTATAAAACTCGCATTTTCAAGGCGCTTGGGTATATTATAATAACCTGCTAAACTTATAACTATTAAGTTAATCCTATTCATTTAAATCAATTAAAGACTGTCACCATGAGAGAAATCATTTTAGCGACAAGCAATAAAGGTAAAATTTCTGAACTGGAAGAATTATTAGCGCCCATCAAATGCATTGATCAGGCCTCATTAAATATCAACAGCGTCAAGGAAACCGGCCTGACTTTTATTGAGAATGCCATCATTAAAGCACGGCATGCCTCCATACAAGCTGATAAGCCTGCGTTGGCTGACGACTCCGGACTGGTTGTCTATGCCTTGAAAGGCGAGCCGGGGATATACTCCTCGCGTTATGCCGGAGAGCATGCCAACGACAAGGAGAATATTAGAAAATTGCTGGATCGTCTTAAAGATACACCCGATGAACAACGTACGGCCTATTTTTATTGTGCGATGGTTTTGGTCAGACATTCTACAGATCCTACCCCTATCGTTGCCACAGGACAGCTAAATGGGTTTATCACCCGACAAATTGCCGGCACAGGAGGCTTTGGGTACGATCCGATATTTTATATTCCCTCACAGGAATGCACGGCAGCTGAATTGCCAACCCAAATCAAAAATACCCTTAGCCACCGGGCTCAGGCCTTAAAGAGTTTACTCGAGCAGTTATAATGAATACGATGTACCAATCAACCGCCGTCAGTTTTGACAAGCTAAGCCCTCAACTACTTTATGATATATTAGCCCTGCGAAATGAAGTTTTTATTGTGGGCCAACAGTCTGTATATCAGGATATAGACTACCAGGATCAAAAAGCACTTCATTTTCTAATGCACGACAGCCATTGCCTGGCAGCCTATGCCCGAATACTTGTTGACAACCAGGCAGAAACAGTCAGTTTTGGCCGTGTATTGACCGCAGCTGCTTATCGAGGCAAGGGGCTGGGTAAACAACTGATAACCCAGCTGCTACAGCTGATTCATGAACAACACCCAGACTATCAGGTGAAAATTTCCGCACAATTTTATCTAATAGACTTTTATCGAAACTACGGTTTTCGAGAACAGGGAGAAGCTTATATCCTTGAGAATATTAAGCATATTACAATGGTAAAGGCGCATGAAAAATGATTCTGATAGTCTCTTTAACAAAGCCAGGCAATTGCAGTACGAAGGGCAACTTCCTCAGGCTATCAGCCTCTATGAGCAAATTATAAATGACAAGCCCGATCATTATCAGGCCTTGAGTTATGCTGGATTGGCATACGCTCAATCAGGTGACATGAATCAAGCCATTGTTTATATGCAAAAAGCTTTGCATCATAACCCGACAGATCCCAGTCTTTACAACAACCTTGCCAATGCCTACCGTAATATCGGAGAGTATGAGAAAGCCGTTGTTCATTACCAAAAAGCAATTCAACTGGATTCAGGTTATGCCCAGGCACACAATAATCTTGCGGCAGTCTACGCACTTCAAAACCAATATAACAAAGCCCTTAAACATTATAAACAAGCCGTCCATGCACAACCTGATTTTGCTGCCGCGCATTTTAATCTGGGGTTACTGCTGCTGAAACATAATGAATTCACTGCGGCAAAAACACAATTTAAAAATGTTCTGGCTCTGAACCCTGCGCATAGTGAAGCGCTATTTTTAACCGCTGTACTATGCCTGGAAAATAATCAGCTCAAAGAAGCTAAAGACGCCTTCCAAAAGGTTCTTGAACAAAATCCCGAGCAACTGGAAGCCATGACAAACCTTGGCGTCATAGCACTCAAAGAAGAGAAGAGCCAACAGGCCATTGATTATTTCAGCAGTGTACTGGCCATCAATAACGAGCACATTGATGCACGTAACAATCTGGCTTCAACCTTTATGCACCATGATCGCTTTGAAAATGCACTGATGCATTATGACGTTCTGCTGCAAAAAGAGCCGGATAATGTGGAGTATCATTACAATTCAGGGGTCGCACAAATGGCCTTGGGCCATCTCAACGAAGCCATCGGTCATTTTGAACATATTCTCAGACTCAACGAGACACATTTCCCTGCACTGAATAACCTTGCTGCTATCTATATCAGACTGAATGATAAGCCCAAGGCACGGGACATGCTGGAAAAAGCCGTGGCAGCAAATCCTGAAGATTCAGCCAGCCGGCACATGCTGCGAGCCCTGACTGGTAGAGAAACCACTAACACTATCTATAGTCCAGAATATGCCTGTAACTTATTTGACAATTACGCTGTTTATTATGATCAGCACATGCAAGGTCAATTAAATTACTCCGTACCACAACACATTGCCAAACTCTTGCATCAGCTCCAACTCAACGCTCTGAATCACTGCCTGGATCTCGGCTGCGGTACCGGTCTGTCTGGTATTGTTATGCGAGAGTCGTGTCAAACGCTGACGGGCGTTGATATTTCTAAAAAAATGCTGGCTCAGGCGAATGAAAAACAGATTTATGATCAGTTAATCGAAGCAGAATTAATTCAGTATCTGCAGCAAAATGATACCCGTTACGAATTGATTGTCGCCGCTGATGTCCTGCCCTATTTAGGCGAGCTTGAAACCCTGTTCCGTGTCTTAACACCCCGACTCACCTCCCAAGGGCTTTTTGTCTTTACTGCTGAAATCAGCATCGAAAAACCCTGGCAGCTTCAAGAGACCGCGCGATACAGCCATCAACCTGAATACATTCAATCCTTATGCAATCAGTTCGGCTTCACCATCATTCATCAAGAACAGATCAGCGCTCGTTTACATGAGCAGACCGACCTGGCGGTGATTCTATATGCCTGCAGAAAAAAAAATGAAGAAATATGATGCATTATCTGTTTATTTTGTTATAATAGTGGTATATTAGTGAACATTTTTTGTATAGATACCACGCATACAATTTCGCATTTAACACATTCAGGATAGCCATGACACAAGATATATCAACTTTCGCCTCTTTAAATTTATCAGAACCATTATTAAAAACATTAAAGGAAAGGAATTATCATACTCCCTCAGCCATTCAGGTACAAACTATACCTGTCTTGCTTAAAGGGAAGCATGTGATTGGTATGGCGCAAACGGGTACTGGTAAAACAGCTGCTTTTGCTCTGCCGATTTTGCATAATCTCTCTGATGAAAAAACGTCAACACAAGCATTGATTCTTGCGCCTACTCGCGAATTAGCGATACAGGTCGCTGATCAGTTTGAAATGTTAAGCAAGCATCTGAAAAATGTTACTGTGGCTGTTTTATGCGGCGGACAGGATTATGGAAAACAGTTAAAGCAATTAAGAGGCGGTGCCCAGATTGTTGTGGGTACACCAGGAAGAATTCTTGATCATATTGACAGAAAGACGCTTCCGCTGGATCAACTATCCACTTTTATTATTGACGAAGCTGACGAAATGCTCCGAATGGGCTTTATTGAAGATGTTGAAACCATTCTTGCAAAACTACCTGAGCAAAAACAAATTGCTCTTTTTTCTGCGACCATGCCGTCACGTATCAGACATATCGCTCAAAATTACCTGACTGATCCTGTCAGCGTAGAAATTCGTGCTGAAACGGCAACCGTGAAAGCCATTGAACAAAAATTCCTTTTTGCCAACGGCTCGCAAAAATCGGCAGCGCTTTTACGCATCCTGGCAGTTGAAGAATTTCAAGGGATGATTGTATTTGTCCGAACCAAAAGCAGCACAGAAGAAGTGGCTCAAGTATTGCAACAGCAAGGCCATCGCGCCATGGCTATCCATGGTGATATCACACAGACCCTGCGTGAGCGGATTATCAGCCAGTTTCGCTCTGGAGCAATTGATGTTCTGGTGGCTACCGATGTCGCAGCCCGAGGCCTTGATGTCGAAAGAGTAACCCATGTTATCAATTACGACGTCCCTTTTGATTGTGAAACCTATGTCCATCGAATCGGTCGAACAGGCCGTGCCGGTAGAAGCGGTGTGACCATTCTTTTCATTACACCGAAAGAATCACGCCTGCTCAGCCAGATTGAACGCCATACTCGTCAAAGCATTGAAAAAATTGCTATCCCGAATGATCATCAAATCAAAACGGCCAAAAAAAATCAGTTTATGGCCAATATCACAACAAGACTGACGAATGAGCACCTCGGCTCTTATCACGAGATCATTAAAGATTATTTAGCAGATAATGACGTTTCCGCTATTGATGTAGCAGCAGCACTGGCTTTGATGATGAATAAGGACAAGTCCTGGCATGAACTGTCTTTACCAAAACATGCGGTCCCTTCTGAAAAGGAAAGAGGCAAGAGCAATGCCAGAGAATCCCGTTTTCAGGGTTCAAGAGAATCAAAATTCTCACGTTCAGATAAAGGTTCATCAGACAGAGGCTCATCAGATAGAGAGCGATTTACTGACAGTAAGGATCAAGAGCTGTTTCGAATTGACGTAGGCCGCGTCCATGGGGTTAAACCTGGCAATATTGTCGGGGCAATCGCCAATGAAGCGGGCTTGAAAAGCAAGCAAATTAGCGGGTTGAAAATTAACAATGACCATTCAACGGTTTATCTACCGAAAGGCATGGCCAAAGAGATCGTTAAAGATCTAAACAAAACCTGGGTTTGTGGACGTCAATTGAATGTGACTCTGGTTAGCAGTTAAGAGGCCCAGCTGCTGTCGGAAATCCGAGCCGCGACCGTTAGGAAGCGGAACAGTTAGATAACTAAATTACGGACGAAGCATCTAACTTTTCCGCTTCCTAACGGTCGCGGCTCGGATACTTCGCTGTGATCTCGCGATTTAATCTTTCCATCAACGAATTATCTTTTAGTGCCTATTGAAGCAGCTCCCAAAGCAAAGGCACCAACAGTAGCAACTGCCACAGCTCCCCCGAATATACCCCAAAAAGGCGCAAAATTTTCCTCAGGATCAGAAGCCTTCAATTGCTGATGTTTCGCTTTGATATTGTTTTTTATAGTTTCAAATCTTGACTCATCATCTGTCCATCGAATGAAAGCAGGAACCATTTTGTTTTGAACGTATAATTGATATTTGAAAGATATCTCAGCGCCGTTATCCAGATCTTTACACTGTTCGCTGGCAAAGGCTATGGCCTCAAAATATGCAGCGCTAAAATTAAAAATATCTTGATCTGGCCAGCCTGAAAAATCAAAGGACGTGGTTGCTTTATAACGCTCGTCATTTTCGCCATAAGCTTGTTTTGCTTGTTTTAATTTATTCTCATTTTCCAGTGTATCCAGCAAAGATTGTAAAAAATTTACAAGATATACTCTCTTATCAGGGGCCATAATAAATTCCTTAAAGAAGATAGAATAAGTGCATTCTATACGGAAATGGCCAATAAGAAAACAGCTGATACAATTAACAAGCTCAAACTGACTTTCCCACCAGGAATCATGGGCATCACAGCCCCGTTACAGGTCTTACGGCCGCGCCATGCCATCAGAACGGGTAGAAATAATAACAAGATAACACAGGGGATACCGGCATAGCTTAAAGCTTTCAAGTAAATGCCTGGACTTAACAATACAATAATCAGCGGAGGCACAAACGTTAATAGCAAGGTGTATTTTCCCTGTATGCCTTTTTTCTCAAGACGCAAACCATCGGCAAGAAAATCAAAAAGTCCGAGTGAGACAGCTAAAAAAGCCGTCAGCATACAGACTGAGGTAAAGATAGCAAAGAAACCACTTATCCATTGACTATGTGTTGCCAGACTTAAGGCCTCTGTCAAGCCGCTGGTTACATGATCAGAGTGCGTTAAGGCAACCAGACCATGATGGCCTTCTCTTGCAATCACGCCCATAATGACGGCATTCCAGACGATATAACAGAAAAGAGGAATCAGAGAACCAAAGATAATCACTTTTCTTAAGGATTGGACATCATCTTCAAAATAATCCCGCAAACTGGGTACAATGGTTGCGAAACTGAATGAGGTCACTAAAATCATCAGACTCCCGGTAATGGCACGTGAAGAGCCGCCTTGCAAAAGACTGGTCGAGACATGGGGACTGATAATTAACACCAGAATGAAATAAATACCTAACTTGCCGAACATCAAACCACGATTCACCAAGTCTACAGAACGGATTCCTTTATAAACAACAAAACCAAAGAGGCAGGTAAAAATCATGGCCGTCAAGGGATCAGGTAGATTAACATTCGCTTTATGTAATAAACTGCTGAACACATCGCTGCCGCCTGAAATATAACCAGCCAATAAAGAATACAGCAGGAAAAGATAAGACACCCAGGCAAGGATCTGACCAGGTAAACCCAGGGTTGATTTGGCCATGGAAACCATATTACTGCCCGCCGGCAAGCGCAAATTGACTTCGAGAATCAGCAAGGCGCCTGCGGTCATAATCAGCCAGCATAAAAAAAGAAATACAATGGAGTTGCCAAAACCAACAGCAGCCGTAGAAACCGGAAGAGCGAGCATGCCGCCGCCTATAGAGGTCCCGATAATTAATAAAAATCCACCAACCAATCTTGAATCAGGCACAAAAATAACCAAAGTAGTTCAAATTTAATACAGTATATTAATTTAATACCTTAGCCAAGTCAATCTTTATTTAAATGTTACAACATTGAAAATATCCCCTTGTATACTTTATAAAATTACTTTGTTGCTATATTATAAATGTAGGCATTGTCATTTTCATAACCATAAGCATGACATTTGCCATTGCGTAACAAGAAAGTTCTTTGGTAGAAAGTGTCTTTGTTAGGAAGAGCTCCAGTCTTAACAACTTGCTTAATCACTGTGTCAAAAAGGTATGAAGACTGAGAAGACTGACCATCTTTCTTTCCACCAAATATCAAAATTTCAGTAGCTGAAACGGGACATGCTCCAAACCAATACTTAATATCGCTCTCCAAATGAGGTGAGTAGACCTTAATCAACTCCCAGTATTGCGAGTTTAGACTATTGGTATCAAGTCTTTCAATGTCAGTGACCTATGGTTCATATCCTCCTAAAACATAAATGAATCTTTCGTTCAGAGTGACTGCAGTAGATAGATATCGGTTTCGATTGAGTTCTGGCTACTATCTCCATTCATTAGTATCTACTTGATAGACTTCACAAGTTTTAGAAGTGTTGTACAATCTAGATCCGATGGCATAGATGTACTATGAACCTATAGCAGCTAAGCAATGCCCTTCTCTAGGG
>JAGXGR010000028.1 GCA_024636645.1 Legionella sp. | reverse complement strand
GGCAGACCAAGCACCGCATAATGATTTGACATTGTATTTAGTTCCTATTGAGGATCATGCCCTGTTGAATGTAAGCCTCAGGTTGCAATAAAGCCTTTGCGGCATCTTCCACGGCATCATACAAGACTTGCGGAAACAATCCTATTAACAAAGTCAGCAGGCTGAGAAAAATAATCGGCAAATAACGCAGCCAGGCTTCTCGCTGGTGAATCTGGCGCATGGTATTTTTGGTGGGCTGCAAAAAAGCATAACGCCAGATTTTAACCATTGAAAACAAGGTAAAAAACCCAACGATAATGGCTGTCAAAGCACTTATCCAAAATCCGGAGGCAAAGGCTGCCTGTATTAAAAGATATTTCGCCCAAAATCCTGAAAACGGCGGCAAACCGGCCAGCGATAGCGCCGGGATAAGAAACAAAATCATAAGCCACGGTTTGTGACGAAAAAAATGACCCATTTGACGAATATCAACATGCCCATTATATCGACTCATCAACCCGGCTATAAAAAATAGATTTGTTTTAACCAGAATGTGATGAATAATATAAAAAATGCCCGCACTTAAAGCCAAGGCGCTCCCCATCGCCAAAGCCAGTGTCATATACCCCACTTGCGATACGATATGAAAAGACAGGATACGCCGTATATTAAAATCAGTCATCGCACCAAATACACCGCTTAACATCGTCAGACAGGAGATCACTAACAGTATCTGCATCAACGGTGATTGCGGTGAGAAAAACAGCGTACCTGTTCTTATCAACGCATACACGCCTACTTTGGTTAACAGGCCGGCAAAAACCGCGCCTGTAGAAACACTGGTTAAATGGTAGGAATCGGGCAGCCAGAAATAATAAGGAAACAAGGCAGATTTAATCGCAAAAGCCACCATAAGACCTGCAAAGCAGAAAATAAAAATCCCACTGCCGTTTGTTTCATGCGTCCATCGACTCAAGCCAGCCATATCCAATGTGCCGCTCAAGCCATACAGGAAGCTGATGGATAAAAGCATGATAAGCGTTGCCAATAAATTCAACGCGATATAATGCAAGGTTCCCTGTAAATATTTTTTTTCCCTGGATAAAACCATCATCACAAAAGACGCGATGATCATCACTTCGAACCAGACATACAGATTAAATAAATCAGCCGTGGAAAAGGCGCCGCTGACGCCGCTTATCATGAACCAGAACGCGGGATAAAATAAGGTTTTTCTATAAATTGTATTATCTGCCAAGCTATAAATAGAGACGGCCAATACAATCAGGGCCGTTACCAATAACATCAGGCTGGCAAAATAATCGAGTACAAAAGAAATCGCGACACCTGCAGGATAACCTCCCAGTCTTAAAACCAGCAACCCATGATGATGGATGATCCAAGTGATATAAACAGTCACCAGCAAATAAAACGCTACCCCCATGAAATGGACATATTGCTGCAGGCGGACACGGTTTTGAATGAACAGTGTGAGCAAGGCACTTATCAATGCTATTAATACAGGCAGGCAGGCAAGGTTATCCATAATGCGTCCTGTTTTCCCCTGCTTTGGGCTCATCTGCTGCCAGCGCATCGTCCATGGAATGCATCTTTTTATATAACTGACGCACTATAATCAAAGAAAAAGCAATCAAGGCAAAAAATATAACAATGGCTGTTAATACCAAAGCCTGTGGCAAAGGATTGGCCATTTGAAGTTTTGCATGGCCATTGATAAATGCAGGCTGTGAAAAATAAACCCTGCCCGCCAGTAAAATACAAATATTAATACCAGAGGAAAAAAGAATTAAGCCATAGAGCCAGCGAACAAGCTGGGGACTCATGAGTAGATAAACGGCTATTGCCATGATAATCCCGGTCATCAACGCCATTAAACTCATTTTGATCGCTCCAGTGCCATGATCATTGCCAGAATGGAAAAACATACGATGATATAAACCCCTGTGTCGAATAATAAGGGGGAGTTAAACCATGAAAAAAACCCCTTTAACCACACAGCACTCAAAAATACTTGCCCGGAAAGAATGCCCCAAATGCCGCTGATGAGTATCAGCAGAAATCCAAAACTTAACCAGGATAAGGGCGAAAAACGAATGATGGCCTGCAATGATGGCAGGCCATAAGCCAGAAGATACAAGGACAAGGCGGATGCCGCCAGCAAGCCGCCAATAAATCCGCCACCCGGCGCATTGTGGCCGCGAAACAAAACCCACAAGGAAAACAACAACATCCAGCTTAACAACAAACGGGTAACGGTTCTTAAAATCAGTGAATTCATCGAAAAGCCCCAAAACGGTAACGCAATAAGCTATAAATTCCAAAGGCAGCTATTATCACAACCAAAGCTTCCCCCAAGGTATCAAGGGCTCTGAAATCCACCAATATCACATTCACTATGTTTTGACCATGCCCTTGGGGCAGGCTGTTTTCAATGAAAAATTGACCCAGACTGTTATCAAAAGGCAGGCTTAATACGGCATTGAGAGTAAGGGCCAGCAATACACCAAACCCTGCGGCGATAACACCTCGCGAGACGCGATGCCAGCCTGTTTCCCTTGTTATATCTGGCAGTTTTTTAAAACCTGAGAAACTAAACACGATTAAGATAACCATCATGGTTTCAACCAGTATTTGTGCCAGCGCTATATCTGGAGCCGCTTGCGTTACAAAATAAAAAGCCAGACCAAGCCCAAAAACACCCAGCGCGATGATTCCTGAAATAATGCGCCTAACCAATAACAAACAGGCGGATGAAAAAACCAACCAGCAAAAAATCAACCAAATCAAAGGATTGCCACTATTGGCAAACCAGTTGAAATCCAAGGGCGGCATTTGGAATGCAAATAAAAAACATAGACTCAAAAAAACAAGCATTATATATCGATGCAAATAGCCGCTTTGCCAAAAAATAGTCCAGTATTTGGCTAAACTGATGCTTCCACCCAAAAGGACCTGAAGAATGCCATAGGGAAACAGCCAGCGAAAAACATGGCTTTTGCGAACCCATTTTCTGAGACTATCCCGGCCAATATATAATAAGGCCGCGCCACTCAAGGTCACCATGCTAAGAATCAAAGATGGGCTCATGCCGGTGGACTCGGGAGCCAGGCCAATGGTTTCCTTGTGTCCGAGAATGGCTTCCGTTGCCGGTGAGAGGATATAAAAATCCAGGCTGCGAGTAAATAGACTGAGAGATAGCGTCACAAGTGCTAACAAAAGCCCATTGACTGACATACTGATATTGGCTTCCCTGACCCGGGATGGGCGTTGCTTACCCCAAAATGGACTTAATACAAAGGTAAAGGCAATCGCTGCCATCATCATATTTGCCAGAACAACGATAAAGGTTAGCAGATAGAAGGCCACCGGCGTGAATAAACTGGCTTCATAAACCAATTCCTTGACATAAAATCCCAGTAACGGCGGCATGCCGGCCATGGACAAACCGGCAACGCAAACGGCAAGAAAGGTGACAGGCATGGCCCGATGCAAACCGCCAAGTTTTTTTAAATGACGCGTCCGGGCCTGGTGTTGTATATCACCTACCGCCATAAACAAATTGGCTTTGTACAAGGCATGTACCATCAAGAAAGAGACCGCCGCTTTGATACCCAGGTCGTGATTGCCTGCCAGTATAAAAACCAGCGAACCCAAAGCCGTCACTGTGGTATAAGCCAGCATCAATTTCATATCCAATTGTTTAAAAGCCTCCAGTACGCTGGTTAACATGGTAATGCCGCCAATAGTACTCAACATGACAAACCACAAATCAGAGGCGGCAAACAAGGGGTGAAAACGCGCCAGTAAATAAATGCCCAACTGTAGCATCGTTGCCGAGTGCAAATAGGCACTGACCGGTGTCGGGGCCTTCATGGCCCCTGGCAGCCAGAAGCTGAAGGGAAATTGTGCTGATTTGGTAAAAGCGCCTATCAGCAACAGGATCAAAATCCAGGCAAAATGAGGGTGATCCTTTATAAGCGAATATTGTTGCACGATGGTATCTATTTGCTGACTACCGAGGGCTTGTGACAGCAGAATGAAGGCGGCCAGCAAAGCCAATCCTCCCAAAGAAGTAATAAATAAGGCTTCAATTGCGGCCTTTCTTGCCGTGCGAATCTGATGATTTAAAGCAATGAGCAAGAAAGAACAAATCGATGTCATTTCCCAAAAAACAAACAAGGTCACCAAATCATTCGCTAAAACCGAAGCCGTCATTGACATCATAAAAATAAACAGCAAGACATAATACCGCCCCAGATAGGGGTTATCCCCAAAATAGGGTGTACTATAAATCACGATGGGAAAACCAATGCCACTGATAAGCAATACCATCAATTGACTTAAACCATCCAGTCGAAAGGCAAAAGCAATGCCCATCGTTTTAAACCATGGCAAGCTCCAGTGAATAGAGGCACCTTGTGCAATCATAGACGTTTGTGACAAGAGTATAAAAACCATCAGCAGTGGAGCCACCGCCAATGCCCAACCCAATGCATTGCCGCGGATGCGTCCGACAAGAACGGGCGACAAAAAAGCGGCAAGCAGCGGCAATAACAAAAGGCTTGCTATTATCATTAAAACCGCTCCCCAAAGCCATAAATGCTTGTTTTGTAAGCCTCATCAAAAAAGTCAGGTTGGCATTTTTTTTTGCTCACAACAACCGGCCTCAGTAGGGTTTGACAGGCGAGACAAAACCATGCGGTTTTAAGGCCAGCAATGAGCAATTCAGTTTCTGAACAATATTTTCGGCGGTGTTACCAAAAATGAAACCCGATATACCGGTTCGCGCAACCGTTCCCATGACCAGCATATCCATCTCATGCTCGTCAATAAAAGAAGGTATCACCTCTTCGGGGAGACCTTTCAGGTGATGGACCTGCTTATCGCTGCTCTCAATTGTGGATTCATCCATCAGTTGACTCAGCGCTTTTTCATGAGCGGCTTTTCTGTCACGGAGAATCTCATCCAGCTCCGTTTCAGATACTTTTATCCAAACCTGATCACGAAGGTAATTTTCCAGTTCAAAATCCCAGCAGGAAATAATATGAAGCTCTCCAGAATAACTGCTTGCCAAAGAAGAGGACAACTCAAGCAATTGAAGCGCGAGATCGTGGCCGACTCTTTCTTCATTTTCGGGATCAACGGCAACGCTGACCTGAATCTTGTCGCCTTTATGTTTCATCGGCCGAACAAGCAATACAGGGCATGGGCATTTACGCAATAATTCCATATCCAAAGATTTAAAGCCCTTATCATTTTTACTGACTTCAGCCTGCTTGATCAATAAATCGTGTGAATGCTGAAGTACATGACGTACCACCTTGATGGCAGGGGCACTGCCAGATATCGATTCAACATTGATTGCTAATTTTTTTCTGATGCCTAATGCAGATTTTTCCGATTGGATAGCAGTATCCAAACGCTCGTCAAGCATGTTTTTAAAAGATTTTTTATATTCCTGTAACTTTGTCGGAAAAGATGGAAGCACCATCAGGATATTCAGTGAGCACTGGTTGTCGTTGGCCAGTTTAAGGGCCTGTCTTAATGCATCCTGCTCTCCTCCCAGCCCGGTGCATACATATAAAATATTGTCGAATCTTTGCATAATTTATTCCCTTAAACTGATCAATTCATATTATTTCAGAACGAAAATCCTGCCCCCGGATAGCTATTACCGGGAGCATCTAAAAAAAACAAGAAGGCAAGTCAAATTCAAAAATTTGCTGCATTAGCTTCATGTTAAATTGCCCTTTATCTGATGTCCATCTTTGTTTCTATGACAGGCTTTTTTCTACCAGTTCTGATAAATCTCTGGAAAGTTTTTCTTCTGATAATTGTTGTAATTCTGCTTTCATCAGCGCCTGTCTTGGCAGATCAAACCGTTGCCAGCGGGTAAACGGCGTGGCTAAACGAGCCGCAATCTGTGGATTCAGTTTATCCATTTTTAATAACATGTCTGTCAGGAATCGATAACCGCTGCCATCCAGGGCATGAAAATTTCGTGGATTTGCCATGCAGAATACACCGATTAATGAACGGACCTTGTTTGGATTTTTCAAACTGAAGGCCGAATGCTCTAATAACTCTTTCACCCTTTCAAGGGTTGAGGGTCGCTCTGAACTGGCCTGAATGGCAAACCACTTATCCAGGACCAACTCATCTTTCTGCCATTGCTGATAAAATGCATCGCAAGCCTTTTCAGTTATGCTACCACCATAATCCATTAACAAGGAAAAGCTGCTGATTTGATCAGTCATGGTTTCAGCCATTTCAAACTGCTGTTGACAAACGAACAAGGCATCCTCTTTCCGGGACTTCATCATTAACCATAGGCAAATATTTCGTAATTTCCGCCAGCCATAAGTCTTGGAGTTCATCTCATGGGTTTCTTCTTTCCATAATTTCTTATAAACAGGCATGGCTTCAGAATATAGAAAAGCACCCAATTGAGAACGAAAGGCGTCTCTGGCTGTTTCTACGGCGGCTACATCCACATGGGAAAGGGAGGCAATAACTTCCTGAAATCCAGGGGGGGTCAACAACTCCGCTCGCAGCGCAGGATCATGCGCCTCATCAAATAAATTATGGCGATACGCTTGAAGCAACGCATCAGGTATCACCCATTCATTCTGTGGTAATTCTAACCAGCTATGAAGGGTGCTGATGGCCAGAAAATGCGCCACGTTCCATTTTGAATACCCGTTGGTTTCATGGCGTAGCAACGTCAGGCTCTCATCCATGGTCATCGGATAATGTATATTAACCGGTGCTGAAAAATCCCTTAATAAAGACAGTACGGGTTTTTCGGGGAGATTTTCAAAAATAAAACGTTCTTCAACCTCTTTTAATTGCAAAATGTCTTCAGCCACTGGAATGTGCTGGCCTTCTGGGGTAAACAAAGCCATACGCACCGGGATATGAAAGGGTAATTTTTCGGTACTTTCCGCTGTTGGAGGACAGGTTTGTTTGATATTGACCGTCAACGTACCGTCTTTATAATCCGAGTCGACAAAAATGTCTGGTGTGCCAGCCTGGCTGTACCAGCGCTTAAACTGACTGAAATCAACGCCATTGGCATCTTCCATGGCCGCAACAAAATCATCGATGGTAACCGCCTGCCCGTCATGGCGTTCAAAATATAAATCCATGCCCTTTCGAAAACGCTCAGCTCCCAATAAAGTATCCTGCATGCGAATCACTTCGGCACCTTTTTCATAAATGGTCGCTGTATAGAAGTTATTAATCTCCTGATAGGATTCGGGTCTGACAGGATGGGCCATGCTGCTGGCATCTTCAGGAAACTGAGACGCCCGCAAACGTTTCACATCAAGAATACGGTTCACGTCTCTTGAGTGCATGTCGCGGGTAAACTCTTGATCCCTGAATACCGTCAAGCCCTCTTTAAGGCTTAACTGGAACCAGTCACGGCAAGTGATTCGATTGCCTGTCCAGTTATGAAAATATTCATGCGCCACCACCGATTCAATATCGATAAAATCCTGATCCGTGGCCGTATCGGGTCGTGCCAGAATGTATTTTGAATTAAAGATATTCAAGCCTTTGTTTTCCATCGCCCCCATATTGAAATCACTGACAGCGACAATCATAAAGGTATCCAGATCATATTCCCGTCCATAGACCATCTCATCCCAGTACATGGCATGTTTTAATGAGGTCATGGCGTGTTGGCATTTATCTTCATTGCCTGGCTCAACATATATATGCAGATCAATGACGCGATCGGTTAATGTAGTAAAGGTATCCTTGACAACCGCCAGATTGCCGGCGACCAGAGCAAACAAATAAGAAGGTTTTTTAAAAGGATCCTCCCAGACTGCCCAGTGACGGCCATTTTCTTCCTCTCCTGAGTCCATCAGATTGCCATTAGAGAGTAACACCGGGTATTTTGTTTTATCTGCTGTAATCCGCGTGGCATAGGTGGCCAACACATCCGGTCGGTCAGGAAAAAAAGTAATCCGTCTGAACCCTTCTGCCTCACATTGAGTGCAAAACAGATGGTTGGAACGATACAACCCCGAAAGCTGCGTATTGTTCTGGGGGTAAAGACGGGTGACAATGGTTAAACCAAAATGATCCGGGCAGTTTTTCAAGAGCAAATCACCGTCTTGTATCCGATAATCCTCTTCGGTTAAAGGTCTTTCATTTAAATGCAGACTGATCAGCTCAAGATCATCTCCATATAAATGCAAATCCCCTTCATGATGACGCACCAGTGTCAAATGACTGGTCACCAGTGCATGATCATCATAAAGATCAAAATTTAATTCAATATTATCAACACCATATGCCGGGGGCTGATAATCCTTTAAATAAGTGGTATGGTTTGACATGATTACAATCCTCAATAAAAACTGCCGGAGTTTTAAGTTTACAAAAAAGAAATAGTCGATTGATTTCCTATTAAATTTAATACTTTTGCTATACTAAAAATAAGCGCTAGTGTCTCTCGTTTGCAAATGAATTGCAAAAAAGCGATAAAAAATATAATAACTGGAGTTTCTCTAGCAAGATATAGATAAAAAGGGGGTTATTATGAATGCACAAGATTTCCTGGCAAATTACACTCAACGCTTTGTAGATAACAAAGAAGAAGAGTTAAGCCTGAACGAGTATCTGGAATTGTGTCGTAATGACCCTTCAGTTTACGCCAATCCCGCCGAGCGCTTATTACTGGCTATCGGTGATCCGGAACTGGTCGACACCCGGCACGATCCTGTCCTTTCGCGGGTTTTTTCCAACAAAATCATTCATCGTTATCCCGTATTTAAAGATTTTTACGGCCTGGAAGAACCGATTGAGCAAATCGTCGGCTTCCTTAAACATGCAGCCCAGGGGCTTGAAGAAACCAAGCAGGTTTTATATCTCCTAGGTCCTGTTGGCGGCGGGAAGTCTTCTTTGGCTGAAAAGTTGAAAGATCTGATGGAAAAAATGCCCTTTTATGCCATTAAAGGCTCACCTGTCTTTGATTCGCCGCTTTCCTTATTCAACCCGGAAGAAGATGCTGAATTGCTCTATGAAAAATTCGGTATCCCGCCGCGTCATCTCCGTTATGAGATGTCCCCCTGGGCTGTCAAGCGATTGCATGAATACAATGGTGATATCAGCCAGTTCAAAGTCATTAAAATCAGGCCCTCCCGAATGAAGCAGATTGCAGTGGCCAAAACAGAGCCTGGCGATGAGAATAATCAGGACATTTCTGCCCTGGTCGGTAAAGTCGATATCAGAAAACTCGAAGAATTCTCACAAGATGATCCGGACGCTTACAGTTTCTCCGGCGGCCTGTGCCGCGCAAACCGCGGGCTTCTGGAATTTGTCGAGATGTTTAAAGCGCCGATAAAAGTACTCCATCCCTTGCTGACGGCCACCCAGGAAGGAAATTACAATGCGACAGAGGGCTTGTCAGCCATTCCCTTTGAAGGCATTATTCTGGCGCATTCCAATGAATCCGAGTGGCAGACCTTCCGTAACAACAAAAACAACGAAGCCTTTATCGACCGTATCAATATTGTCAAAGTCCCTTATTGCCTGCGTATTTCAGAAGAAACCAGGATTTATGAGAAACTCATTCACAACAGCTCACTGGCAACTGCGCATTGCGCACCTGGCACCTTAAGTATGCTTGCCCAATTTTCTGTACTGACGCGGTTGAAAGAAACGCAAAATTCAAGCATCTATTCAAAAATGCGCGTATACAATGGCGAAACCCTTAAAGACACCGATCCAAAAGCAAAATCCTATCAGGAATACCGTGATTTTGCAGGTGTTGATGAAGGAATGAGTGGCATTTCAACACGCTTTGCCTTTAAAATTCTGTCCAAGGTTTTCAACTTTGATCATACAGAAGTGGCGGCAAACCCGGTTCATTTATTGTATGTTCTCGAACGTCAGATTGAGCAGGAGCAATTTCCGCAAGAGCTTCATGAGAAATACCTGACCTTTATCAAGGAATACCTGTCACCGAAGTATGTTGAATTCATTGGCAAGGAAATCCAGACGGCCTATCTTGAATCCTATTCAGAATATGGTCAGAACATTTTTGACCGATACATCAGTTATGCCGATTTCTGGATTCAGGATCAGGATTATCGCGATCCGGACACCGGCGAAATTTTCGATCGCGGATCATTAAACACCGAGCTTGAAAAAATCGAGAAGCCTGCAGGCATTTCCAATCCCAAGGATTTCAGAAATGAAGTGGTCAATTTTGTCCTCAGGGCACGCGCCAATAACCATGGAAAAAATCCAGTATGGAACAGTTATGAGAAATTAAAATCCGTCATCGAGAAAAAAATGTTCACCAACACAGAAGACTTGCTGCCGGTGATTTCATTTAATGCCAAGGCATCGGAAGATGACAAGAAAAAACATGAAGAGTTTATTTCCCGTATGGTCGAAAAAGGCTATACCCGCAAACAGGTGCGATTGCTATGCGAGTGGTATTTAAGAGTTCGTAAATCGCAATAAAGATGAGGGTGAGCTTATGTCGCAACTCATTGACAGACGTCAAAACGCCAAGAAAAAAAGCACTGTCAATCGGCAGCGCTTTTTACGGCGTTATAAAAATCAAATCAAACGCGCCGTCTCTGATGCGGTAGGCAAACGCAGCATCACAGAAATTGATCGTGGCGAAGAGGTGGTCATTCCTTCCAGGGACATTTCCGAGCCTCGGTTCAGTCATGGCAAAGGCGGTCGTGTTGAACGCGTGCTGCCCGGAAATGATAACTTTATCACCGGCGACAGAATCAAAAGACCCCAGGGTGGGGCCGGCAGTGGCGGCGGCGATCAGGCCAGCAACAGCGGTGAGGGTGAGGATAGCTTTGCTTTCGAACTGACTCGAGAAGAATTTCTGGATATTTATTTTGATGATCTGGAATTGCCTGATCTAGTCAAAAAAGAACTGGCAAAGATAACCACCTTTAAAACAGTACGTGCAGGTGTCACAACCAGCGGCATCCCAAGTAATATCAATGTGGTTCGCTCCATGAAACAAGCCCTCGGCAGACGAATGGCCCTGGCCTCGCCTTACAAAAAGCAGTTAAGGGAAGCAGAAGAAGCGTTGAGCCAACTGAGTGAGACGGCAAAAAAAGATAAAATGACGCGGCTAAAGCTTGAAAGTGACATTGCTTTTTTAAAGAAAAAAATAAAATCCGTTCCTTTTATCGACACGCTTGACTTGCGTTATAACCATCGCGTTCGTCTTCCTTCCCCCTCAACCCAAGCCGTGATGTTTTGTATCATGGACGTCTCGGGATCAATGGATGAGGCAAAAAAAGACATTGCCAAACGTTTTTTTATTCTTCTTTATATGTTTCTGACCAAAAACTATGAAAAAATCGAGCTGGTCTTCATTCGTCATCATACCTCGGCAAAAGAAGTGGATGAAGAAGAGTTTTTCTATTCTCGTGAAACAGGCGGTACCGTGGTCTCGAGCGCACTGGAGTTGCTCAACTCCATTATAGACGAGCGATACGCGCCCTCTGCCTGGAATATCTACGTGGCCCAAGCTTCTGATGGTGATAACTGGCATGCTGACTCACCCTATTGCCAGGAATTGCTGCAGGAAAAAATCATGCCGATGCTGCAATACTTCTCCTATATTGAAATCATGCCACGCCATCATCAAAGCCTGTGGGAGGTGTACCAGCAGGTCCGAGAATACTACCCGAATTTTGCGATGGAAAATATTGATAATGTCGCTGATATTTATCCGGTCTTTCGCCAATTATTCAAAAGGAAAACCGTATGAGAAAAAAGCCTTTATCCACCGGATCGGAATGGGATTTTGAACTGATTAAAGCATACGATCGGGAAATCGCTCGAATTGCCAAGGACTTTGGGCTTGACACCTTCCCCAATCAAATTGAAGTGATTTCAGCCGAGCAAATGATGGATGCCTATGCCTCGGTAGGTATGCCTATCGGTTATCATCACTGGTCTTTCGGAAAACATTTTGTTGGCGTTGAAAAAAGCTATAAGCGCGGACAAATGGGTCTGGCTTATGAATTGGTAATTAACTCCAATCCCTGTATTTCTTATCTCATGGAAGAAAACTCCATGGCCATGCAGGCCCTGGTGATTGCCCATGCCTGTTATGGCCATAATTCATTTTTTAAAAACAATTACCTCTACAAAATGTGGACCTCACCCGATGCCATTATCGACTACCTGGTCTTTGCCAGAAAATACATCAGCGATTGTGAGTTACGCTATGGCATCGATGAAGTAGAGGCGACCCTTGATGCCTGTCACGCCCTGATGAATTACGGTGTTGATCGTTACAAACACCCCTCAGGTCTTTCCGTTCAGGAAGAGAAAATACGCCAGCAAAATCGTGAAATGTATCTGCAATCGCAGGTGAATGAATTATGGCGAACCATACCGCAAAGCAAGCCGATTGACCAAAACAGCACGTCACGTTTTCCCGAAGAACCACAGGAAAATATCCTCTATTTTATTGAAAAAAACGCCCCCCTGCTTGAACCCTGGCAACGAGAACTGGTTCGCATTGTCCGTAAAATAGCACAATATTTTTATCCTCAGGGACAAACCAAGGTCATGAATGAAGGCTGGGCTTGCTTCTGGCATTATACCCTGTTGCATGCACTGTATGATGAGGGGCTGGTGACCGATGAGTTTATGCTGGAAATTTTGCAAAGCCATACCAATGTCATCATGCAACCGCCCTACAACAGCCCTTATTTCAACGGCCTCAATCCCTATACGCTGGGCTATCATATGATGCAGGATATAAGACGCATCTGCGAAAATCCCACGGAAGAAGACAAGCAATGGTTTCCTTTTCTGGCGAATACGGATTGGCTAAGCAGCCTTGACACCGCCATGCGTAATTTTAAAGATGAAAGCTTTATTGCCCAATACCTCTCGCCCAAGCTCATTCGCGATCTCAAACTGTTTCATATCGTCGATGATGAGCGACAGCCGGAACTGCTCGTCGAAGCCATTCATGATGAAATCGGCTATGAAAACATCCGCGCCGCTTTGTCCAGGCAATATAATTTAGGCAATCTGGAACCTGATATACAAGTTTACTCGGTTGATATGAAAGGCGACCGCTCTCTTACCCTTCACTACATGCAACATGACAGAATCCCTCTTGGCGATACAACAAGCGATGTTCTAAAGCACCTTCATACCTTGTGGAAATTTCCTGTTGTTCTCAGAACCATTGATACGCAGGGAAGTATTGTCAGTGAAGACTATTGCCCTCCTAAAGTGAAAGAAAATAGCAGTGAAAGCATTCCCTGACGCCCTGCATTAAAACTTCTACGCAGGAAAGCCGAGCCGCGACCTAGCCACGACCGAGCTGCGATCTAACCGAGCCGCGACCGTCAGGAAGCGGAACAGTTGAAGTTGCGGAAAAATTAAGAAGCCAATTTTATTTTTTCGATTTGTCTCATTTTCTAAAGCAATGATTACCATGTCGTATTTTATAACAAAAACTGAACAGTTAATGGAGAATTTTAGCTGTTCCGATACATCAACTGTTCCGCTTCCTGACGGTCGCGGCTCGGTTAGATCGCAGCTCGGTCGTGGCTTGGTCGCAGCTAGGTCGTGGCTAGGATGCTTCGCCCGTCATTTAGTCATTTAAATGCAATCGCCATGCATTCAATCTATAGATATATTCTTATACAAAAAACAATGCTAAGGTAAAAATGGGTTGTAATGGATTTGTGGATCTACAGCATAAGGATGAAATGATGAAAAAAATTAAATCTGAGGATAATGTTGCTTTACAAGGTTTACAACAACAGCGCGCTAAAATCAGCGAACAGTTAATCAATCTGCTCCAATCGAATGAACTCGCCCTCACGCCGCGCCGCGGCACGCAGTTTTTTGCTGAAAATGCGCCCTTGGCGACTGACAACCGCGATTTTCAGGACAGTCGAACCTTTCAGGCAAAACTTGAAGTGCTGATGAAATTCTCCTTTAAAGTGAATAGCTTATCGCTGGACTTTCTAAGTCATGGCGCCAGGATAACCCGACAAGCATCCAGGCAAACAAATGAAGACATGGAGACCGAGTATAAAGCCTTTGAAACAGCAGCCAGAAAATATTACAGCGGCTTGTTAAAAATCAACGAGTTCCTTGCGGACCTGATCAATAACCGCATGCATAAAACATCCCCTTTCAAAGCGCCTCATATCAGCAAAGACATTGAAACAATCAAGCGATATATGCTGAATTTCGAGGCACAGGTCGAAAATTTTGCCTGTTATATGGACGCCGTGTCAGTTAAGATAATTGAAAATACATTAGAAAATCAAAACACGCATAACGGCAGCATACAGGCAGATATTCTCAATTTGAAAACAGCCATTGACAATCTCGAACAAAAATATAAAAACGCTTATGATTC
>JAGXGR010000027.1 GCA_024636645.1 Legionella sp. | reverse complement strand
GATGGATGTTGATTATCACACTCCTTTTTGCTCATGCCTGCCTGTCTTTGGCAAAACCCAAAGCAGATTGGCTTGCCTTGGCTGAAAAAGCCTTCATTGCCAGTCTGTGGTTATGGATGGCTTTTTTTCTGGCTGATCAGATTGTTATGCAATACGATCTGGAAGAAAACCACATGGTGCAAGGCGGTTTTCAATTGCTTTCTTTTTTATGCTTATACCGTTTACCCGAAAAACATGAATACACTTCAAACCAGTCTTAAAATAAAAACGCAGTAAAGCCTGCGTTTTCATGTTTAATCCAGTGAAATTTTATATTCTGCTGCAACATCCAGTAAATCGTCTGCGTGCTCTTCTTCCACTGCCAGAATCGTTTCAAGAACATGGCGTGTTGTAGGATCGGCATTACCGATTTTTTTGATCATTTCCCGATAGATATCAATCGCAATGCGCTCTGCGATGAGATTTTCCTTCACCATACAGGCAATGTCCTTACAATCCACATAATCAGCATGGGCACGCTCTGAGAGGCCATCTGGTGAAAAATCAGGCTCCCCTCCCAATTGTACAATACGTTGCGCAAGCTGGTTGGCATGATCGCTTTCCTGATTGGCGTGCTCAAGAAACTCGGTCGCGGCCACACTGGCACCTAAGGCAGCTGCTTGATAATAATGTTTTCTATAGCGCAAACTGCAGATAAGTTCGGTTGCCAGGGCGCTGTTTAACATGTCATATACCTCGTTTAAATCGAGATTATAATTTTCTGTTACCGGGCCTTTGTTTAAATGCTGCCTGGCATCCAAACGAATTTTTTTGATATTTTCAATAAAGTCCATGTCTTTCATAATCACCTCTATCCTTCATTTAGCGTCTATATTAAAAATAGCAGTGTGATCATTTTATAGCAAATCGATGATGCTATTTTGCTGCTATACTTTGTATTATCAAAACATGGAGGTCATCATTTTGGACGATAAAAACTTTAAATCTTTATTCAAAATAATTTTTCTGGGAATGATTACAACAACTTTCTTTTTTTCTCTGGTATTTGCTATCTTGCATCCCTTTGACTTATCCACATTGACGCTAGATGGAAAGGAAGTCACCGGCTTTACCGCTATTTATTTGCCGTTTATCATAAGCTTTGTGTTAAGCCTGTTTTTCTCAATCCTGTTTGCGTTTTTTGCATGGTTAAGTTACAAGACTCTGTATTTATTCAAAAAGCGTTAAGATCTTTGAGTCTATGATATAAAAAAACCGATGCGCGCCAGCTAGACTTATGGCTATAATATTATTATTTATTTATTTTGTTTGATTTTTGGATGCTTTGATTGAAAAAATGCACACTCGGTTATTCTAACTTTTTAAATATTTTTATACAGTCACTGCATTCCAGCAAGACAGGATATGGATATATTAAAGCTGACCTGTCTTGGTTAAGCTCTCACAATAAGGTTATTTTTAATGGATCAAAATATCATTTCCCTTAGCAAGGAAAATAAACTTTTTTCCGGTACTTCTCGTGATGTTTATCAACATCCTTGTGATAAAGGCCTGTTAATTAAAGTGATGAACACCAACCGATGGGACCGTAAATCAAAATTTATAAAAAAATATTTTTATCACTATTTTTTTTCTAAAAACTTCATAAGAGAAACGTCGGAATATATTCGCATACAATACTTTAATACAAGCCCAGTTGACTTTATTCAAGCCATCGTTGGATTCTGTTGGACCAATCTTGGTTTTGGTATCATTGTAAAAGCTGAATTCTCCGAGGACGGGAAATATGCTAAAACATTACAACAACTCATCCATAATAAACAGATAAACAGTGAAGTGATTCAACATTTAAAAATTTTTATAGAAAAAATTGTGGCCTCCCCCGTTATAATCAGTGATATGAACCTCAAAAATATCGTATATTCTTATAATAAAAACAATAACGCCTATCAATTTGTTCTGGTCGATGGTACCAGTGATAAAACCTGGATACCTGTACAAAAACTCTTTCCATGGATCAGACCCTATTGTAAATCAAAATACCTCAGACCGATAAAAGAAATCATTCAGCAATTTGAATCCAATGATTTAGCGCAACAAAATTTACAATATTAAATCCAATCCCAACTTTGATTAACTTACTTTTGCAAATCAAAACTGGGAGAGGTATCTGATTTTTTATAAATTATCTTCCACTGATGAGGGAAAGTCAGCCGAACAATCGTACCTCGAATCACCACCCAGGAACGTTTTACAGCTTTGATTGATCGTATATTGACTGGTGGTGGCACCACTGACTGCATGATTTTGTTTAGAATACATTTGCCAGATAATAACGCCCCCACTGTCTTTTTGCTGTTGCAGTATTTGATCAACAAGATTATCTGTTAATTGCAGCTGACCGCTAAGCGCTTTAGGGTAAGCTGGGGCTCCAACTTCAAAACCGAATTGAATCTTGCTATCAATATAATATTTGGCAGGATAAAATTCTACTTTACCTGCTTTTGATACAGTTAACCTTGCATCGGTTTCCTTATCAGCTTTTAACCAGTTATTGTAATCATGCATATAAGCTGCAACCTGTCCCTGCAAACTTAATGGCCCGTCACCATAAGGTGCGCAGGTCACGGCATTATCCCCGCAAAGATCATATGTCATCAACCCCAGATTATCAAAGCGTGAAACCAATGGCTTGTCTTTGCTGGCCAGGTTATACCATAAACCTTTCAAATTCCCTTTCCACCAAACACCGCCTTTGGTATCAATATCGTCTTTATTATCACCGTAAACAAAGCCTGTGATTGGACGAGCACCCACGGGTGGCGCGGCCGTTGCAAAACGCAAATGACCAGCTGCTGGATTATCTATGATTAAATGTAAAATCGCTTGAACTTTATCGACCGTTTTGGGCATGACAAAAGTAGAACCAAGACCTGCGCCTTCTTTCATTAAATTATCATAGCCAGGTCCGCCATCTTTTATAATATTTTCAGCCATCTCCGTCGCCCATGGCTGACCGCCCCAAGCGGTTGCATAAGCATCGGCATGCCAGAATTCTTCATAATCAAAATCAATGCCGTCCATGCCCAAATCATTTGTCAGGGTCACAAGATTTTCATAGGACGTTTTGGCAAGCCCGGCTTCTGCTGGCTCATCAGGATCTGGAAAATAATCATAATTAAGTCCGGGTGCACCGCATTTTTCCCCATCTAGCGTAAAGTTACAGCTGTAATTCCAACCGCCTACGGACAAAAAAGTTTCAATCGATTTTTCTTTGGAAAGTTTAACCGCTTCTTTCAGTTGATTAAACGCTTCAATGCCCCTGCCATCCCCTTCATCAAAATACCCTAAAATGCCGGTATTGGCTAAATTACCCGCTTGATATCCTAAAAGCGTCGGCCGAACAAAGGAAAAAACAACGCGATTAAAATTTGCTTTCTGAACATTGTTCAGATCAGCCACGTATTTCTGTAGTTGTTCGGGTGTATCAATTAATAAATACACCGTTACCCGTTTTTCTGAAGCCGACTGATGTAAAGCCGGTGTTAATTTTTCCGTGTCACCGGCCTGAGAGGGGACACTGGCTAATGGAAGAAAAATGCCACTTAAAAAAAGAACGGCATTGAAAGATGAAAGCCTTCGTACTTTGCTAATGGGGTTCATATGCATCTCTATCAATTAATAATGCCATGAAGTTTATAATGCGCTGATTTTTCCACATACTGTCATTTTTGACAGCATGTCGATTTGGCGTATCAAAAGTAATTCACCCTAAATTTAATCTTTGGATGCAAGGGCCAATTTCCGCAAGAAATATAAGACATTTCTTACAAAACGACGCGCAGTTTACTGGTTCTCATTTCAAGTCATTTTGATATGATGAATTCACGAGGAGAAATTGAGACCACATCAAGGATGGTGTTAACCGAAAGGATAATGGATCTCATTTCTACCTCGACCAATGCGTTATCTTATTTCTCGCCCCCATTTCGCTTTGACAATTGTATTTACTATAAGAATTCTTGTACATTAAGATAATGTATTCGAAAACAATAAAACAGATGAACAAATCTCTTGAGTTACGGTTTGAAAATGTACATTTCGCATATGAAAAAGAAACCATTCTAACGGGGGAGTCGTTTTCTGTTCAACAAAAGTCCCATATGGTGATCAAAGCCAGTTCAGGGCGTGGAAAAACTACCGTTTTGAAACTGATATTGGGATTTTTAAAACCCAATAAAGGCAAAATATGTTTATACGAGGCAGAAAAGAATAAAACCAGCAGCATCCGTTCTTTTACAAGTTGGCTTCCACAGGACTTGAATATAGGAGAAGGCACAGTAAAAGACGTGCTGGATTATCCCTTCCAATTTTTAAAGAACAAGAAGAACAAGCCTGATAAGGATAAACAAATAGAAGTCCTCAATCGGCTTGCTTTATCATCAGAGGTGTATTCAAAGGCTTTTAGAGATCTTTCAACAGGCCAGCGGCAAAGGGTTGGCATTGCTTTATGCTATCTTTTGGATAAACCCTTGCTGTTGCTGGATGAACCGACCGCCTCACTGGATGATAAGACCAAGCAAAAAGTGGCTGATTTATTGCTGAATACGAATAAAATAATCATCTCAGCCTCCCACGATCCCTTTTGGCTGGATAAGGCCACTGACATCTATGAGTTGAACTAATGGATATTATTGATCTGTCCTGGCAACAGTTAGCCCTTGGTTTTTTGATTCTGCTAATACCGGCTTATGTCTTATGGAGATATGAGACGGATCTCAATAAAGAAATGCTCATATCCACGGTACGCATGGTTGTTCAACTGCTATTTGTAGGATACTACCTGGAATATCTTTTTAAATTTGATCATCCCTTGGTTAATGCCCTGTGGATTGTAGTGATGGTGGTGGTGGCCGATTTTGCTACCGTTGACCGCAGCGAATTAAGTAAAAATAAAAACACTCTCATTCCTGTATTTTTTGCCACCCTTTTTGGCATAGGTATTATCAATATTTTCTTTTTACATGTGGTGATTGGGCTGCCCAAGCTATTGGCCGCACAATATACCATCCCCATTACAGGCATGGTGTTAGGCAATTGCCTGCGCAGCAATGTCATCGGTTTCAATGCTTTTTATTATAGTCTGAAAGAGCAGAAAGAACGTTATCAGTTTTATCTGGCCTGTGGTGCGACGAGGCAGGAGGCATTAAAACCCTTTATCGCCGATGCCTTAAAAAAATCAGCCAACCCCACGCTTGCCAGCATGGCCACCATCGGCCTTGTTTCCCTGCCTGGCATGATGACCGGACAGATTTTAAGTGGCAGCTCGCCAATGATCGCAATCAAGTATCAGATCATGATAATGCTGGCCATTTTTTCCGGCACGATATTATCTGTTTTCCTGGGGATTAAGTTTTCCAACTACTTCGTTTTTAAAGAGACCGATATGCTGGATGAATCAATATTAAAAGACTAATATCTTAATCAACCGATTCTTCACATCGCAGGCGGTTGACTCATGCCTTTGAGTTCAATACCGTGTATCAAATACCAACCAAGTCATGAGCCAGGCCTTGGCCTGAATCTGCAATAAACAGAAAGGAGAGCAAATGATGCTTTATTGCTACATCAATGGTCAATATCATAAAACCGAGGCAAGCAATACCTTGTCGTCTATCGATCCTGCGAGTTCTGAAATATTATATGATTTTATTCAGGCTGATAAGCAAACCATTGATGCTGCGGTTTTCTCAGCTCGACAAGCATTTAACCCGTGGGCACAAACACCTGCGATTGAGCGTGCCAACATCTTACGCAAAGCGGCGGGTTTGCTTCGCGACAACAACAAAGAGCTTGCCTTACTTGAAAGCCTGGATACCGGAAAACCTCTGCAGGAAACGCTGGTTGCTGATGTCTTAAGCGGTGCAGACTGTCTGGATTATTACGCTGATCTTGCCAATAATCTGCCAGGTCAGCACCTGAGTCAAGCAGACTCTTTTATTTACACAAGGCGCGAACCCTTAGGGGTTTGTGCCGGCATAGGTGCCTGGAATTACCCTTTGCAAATCGCTTGTTGGAAATCGGCACCCGCCTTGGCTTTTGGCAATTCCATGGTATTTAAACCCTCTGAATTTGCCACAAGAACGACCCTGAAATTAGCGGAACTATACACTCAGGCAGGCCTGCCCCACGGTGTCTTTAATGTGGTAACCGGCGATGGCCTTGCCGGTCAACATCTGACTCAACACCCTGATATTGCCAAAATATCGTTCACAGGATCGGTGGAAACGGGCAAAAAAATCATGCGTTCAGCATCCGATACCTTGAAAAAAGTGACCTTGGAGCTAGGCGGGAAATCGCCTTTGATTATTTTTGATGACGCTAATTTAGATGAGGCTGTCACGGCCGCCATGCTGGCTAATTTTTACAGCAGCGGTCAAATTTGCTCAAATGGCACCAGAGTCTTTGTACATGAAGGCATCCATGATGAATTCCTGGGTCGACTGGCATCACGGGTGAATCAGCTTGTTATCGGCTCTCCGCTAGATAAAACCACACACATCGGTCCTCTTATTTCCAAAGCCCATTTGCTCAAAGTCATGGATTACATCAATGCCGGCATTGCCGAGGGCGCTACATTATACCTTGGCGGCAAGGTGCTGACAGACGGCCTGTATGCCCAGGGAAATTTTATGCAGCCAACCATATTTACTGATTGCAGCGATCACATGCGTATTGTGCAAGAAGAAATTTTTGGCCCTGTCATGTCTGTGCTACGATTCAAAAAAGAAGATGAGGTGATTGCTCGAGCCAATCATACGCATTTTGGTTTGGCAGCAGGCGTGTTCACTCGCGATGTGCAACGCGCCCATCGGGTTATCAATCAATTACAAGCAGGGGTTTGCTGGATCAATAATTATAATATTACTCCAATAGAAATGCCTTTTGGTGGTTACAAACAATCGGGCCTGGGACGTGAAAACGGCATTTCAGGCATAGAGCAATATACACAGTTGAAAAGCGTTTATGTCGAATTAGGTAAAATAGAAAGCCCCTATCCCTGAGCGCTGCTTATAAGGATATTACAATGAAAACATATGATTATATTATCATTGGTGCGGGATCAGCCGGTTGCGTATTGGCCAATCGATTAAGTGAAGATCCTGCTGTGTCGGTACTTTTACTTGAAGCAGGAAAAGCCGATAAAAGCTGGAAAATTCATATGCCGACAGCGCTGGCATATAATCTTTGCAATGACACTTACAATTGGTATTACCACACTGAACCTCAAACCCAGATGAATAACCGCAGGCTTTATTGGCCACGCGGCAAGGTTTTAGGCGGCAGCTCTTCACTTAACGCCATGGTGTATGTCCGTGGTAATCGCCTGGATTATGACCGGTGGCAAACAGAGGGTGCAGAGGGGTGGTCATATAAAGATGTATTGCCTTATTTCAAAAAAGCGGAAAATTATGAAGCAGGTGCCAATGAATTTCGGGGTGATGGGGGTTTACTCCATGTACGTAAAGGGGCTTGTTCCAATCCACTGTATCAGGCCTTTATCAAGGCAGGTCAACAAGCAGGGTATCCTTATAATGCGGATATGAACGGGCAAAGCCAGGAAGGGATTGGGCCATTGGACATGACGATACATCAGGGACGGCGCTGGAGCAGTGCAACCGCTTATTTAAAACCAGCCAGGAAACGGCCTAATCTAACCATAATGACCCATTCACATGCTCTCAAAATTATCATTGAAAATAAAAAAGCCAAGGCCGTAGATATTGCACAAGGCAAGCGTTTAAAAACAATTCATGCCCATCAGGAAATACTTCTTTGTGCAGGGGCTCTGAACTCTCCCCAGCTATTGATGCTATCGGGTATCGGCGATGCCAAAGAACTTTGCAAACTGCAGATACCCGTTCATCAGCATTTGCCCGGGGTGGGTAAAAATTTACAAGATCATTTGGAGATATACATTCAGCAGCAATGCCTGCAACCCATCACCTTGTATTCCCAGCAAATCCCGCCCTGGAAACAATGGATTGGATTACGCTGGTTTCTGGCCAAATCCGGCTTGGCAGCCAGTTCCCATCTCGAAGCGGGAGGATTTGTTTGCAGTGAACCTGCAATAGCGCATCCTAATATCCAGTATCATTTTTTACCTTCAATGGTCATTGATCATGGGCGAAAAAAAGCCACCCAGGAAGCGTATCAAGTGCACGTTGGCCCCCTGCGGCCCACCAGCACAGGGTTTATTCAATTAAAATCAAAAAACCCCTTTGATTACCCGCTTATTGAGCCCAATTATTTACAAACCGAGCACGATCGTAAAGAAATGCGAGACGCTGTGAAGTTAAGCCGCGAAATTTTTTCACAAGACGCATTTAAACCCTTTCGGGGCAAGGAAATTCAACCGGGACCAAAAGTGCAAACGGATAAAGACATCGACAGTTTTGTCCAGGCTCAAGCTGACAGCGCCTACCACCCTTCCTGTACCTGCAAAATGGGTAAAGATGCAATGGCCGTCGTAGACAATAACGGCTGCGTGTATGGCATTGATGGCCTGCGTGTGGTGGATGCATCCATTATGCCGAGTATCATCAGTGGAAACCTCAATGCGGCGGTTATCATGATGGCTGAAAAAATAGCCGATGCCATTAGTAAAACCCCAGTAATTCCTGTATCTGAAAAAGCAAGGGAGATCAATTGAGTGGTTATCCATCCTGCGGAAAATGATTGGCTTTTAAGGAAAAGCAAGGATAAAATAAGCATTCTTTCATAGATAAAATTATCATGTCTTTCATTATTGACTCGCGTATCAGCAATAGCTCTTTTTTTCTTTGCCATTGGCCTTTATCCGATCTGTTGCTCAAAAATGATAGTAACTTCCCTTGGCTGGTATTGATTCCCCGTGTTCCCCAGGTGCAAGAGCTTCATGAACTTGATCAGCATTGTCAAAAACAATTGTTAGAGGAAGTCAGTCAAGCGTCTCAGTTATGCAAGGCATTTTTCGAGGCGGATAAAATAAACATTGGCATGTTGGGAAACATTGTTCCACAGTTGCATATCCATGTGGTGGCGCGCTATCAAACCGACGCACTGTGGCCACAAGGGATTTGGCAGGCAAATGCTACAAGCGCGCCCTACCCTGAAAAAAAAGCAGCCAGCCTGTGCAGGCAGCTTAAAGACAGATTATCAACATTAGCCATGCTTTAAAAATCCAGAGCATACATCACTTTGATATTTTCACCAGGTAGCCTTGATAAGCGCCAGCGCATCAAGGGTGGGATGGTTGCTGCCTCGACAAACCTTGATGCGCTTCGCTTATCAAGGCTACTTTTGATTTTTTTTATTCAGTGGGATGGTTGCTGCCCCGACAAACCTTGATGCGCTTCGCTTATCAAGGCTACTTTTGATTTTTTTATTAATCACCTTGATGCCGATGGATCATCTTAAAAAACTCACTACAACGGTTGCTTTTGTGATTTTAATATATAAAACTGGCAAAGGCATACTTGCCTGCCTGAAGCTATTTTATAAGGATTTATTATGAAAAAATCTACTGTCAGTTTCATTTCATCACTCCTGCTCATGTCTTCAACCCCTGGCCTTGCTTTTGAAAGCAAAATTGATTTGGGGATTCATGAAATACCTGCAAGAGACAATTATACCCTGAATCTAGCCGACTTCCCTTTCGATAAAAAAATAACCTATTCTATTTTTTGTATTGTGAACCCAGGCAGTTTTGATACCGTCATAGGTTTGAAGCCCATATATATCTACCCCATGCCAGAAATTTATGTGAATGGCGACAAGGTCAGAGAAAGAACAAAAATCAAAGGAAATACCTATAACCGACTCTACTTTACCCCTATCAAGGTTAAGCCACATTCACAGATTAAATTATCCAATTATGATCAGAATATTAATTTAACCGTCCAATGCAGTGCGGATATTGATATTTAAATAGCCTTGGGGGCAGGTGTTGAAAAGCATTCATGCCCCTATGGATTGGAACAAACTTAAGCCGAGGGTTTTGAGAAAGTAGCCGGAATGAAGAAAGTCAAAGCCAGGGAGATGCCCAGAAAAATGATATAGATAATAAAAGCTTCCCGATAATTAGCCACGCTATAATAAGCGGTACCCATCGCCGTTGTACTGCCATCCCAGGTGCGCTCTAAAAAATACCCCACGACGGGCTGAAAAACAGCCGCCCCGATGGTAACGATAAAATTCGTTGCGGCCGTTGAAAGCCCTGTAGAGCCTGGTGGGCTAATCTCTTTTGCAATAGCAAATGTCAAAATCTGCGGCCCGACAGTGAATCCCATTAAAAACAACATGACGCAGGCCAGCGGCAAGGAAAAGCCATCTACATAAATGAATAAAATTGACAGCAACAGGGCAAATACATTGCCAGTTAACAGCGGTAATTTTCGGCTTTGAACCTGCTCAGATAACCAGCCCATCAAGGGCCCTGATACCGCCATCCCCAGAAAAATAAGCGAGGTCAGGCTTGCGGCTTTCGCATTGCTGATAGAAAAACGTTCAGCGATAAACGTCACCCCCCAAAGCGAGGCAAAAACCGATACAGGCAAGAACAATAATGCACCTACCAGGCCGTTTATCCAAAATCGCAGAGAGGCAAACAAACCGATAAAACGATAAGTCAAATTCGTCCAACTGTAATAGTCCCCGGCATCGCCAGAGACTTTAGGCCGGGGTGACTGTCTTATCGTTGCAAAAAGAAGGACAGTCAGAACAAATCCTATCATTGCTGAGAGGTAAACCGTATCACGCCAGCCCACATCGTCTACCATGTAAGACAATACAGTATCAGTGCACATCGCGCCTAAGGTTCCCAAAGCGGTGGTGATCCCTGCAAACAAGGCAAAATGATGGCTGGGCAGCCAAAGAGCGGCCAGCTTTAGTGCACCTACAAAAGCAAATGCCGAACCAAAACCCATTAATGCTCTAGCAAAATAAGCGACTATCAAGCTGTTCGTGACGGCAAAAAGTAAAGCACCTAATGCACAGCTTAAAGCGGCCAGCGTTAAAACCCAACGCGGTCCAAATTTATCTGTAATGACCCCGGAGGGCAATTGCATGGGAGTATAGGCATAATAATAAAAAGCAGACAACAAGCCGATTTGGGTTGCATTGACCCCGTACTCTGCCATTAAGGGATGAACCATAACAGAGGGTGTGACGCGAAGCAGAAAATCATAACTGTAGAAAAAGGCTGCCAGAAGACAGATAGACCATGGAAAAAGGATCGCCTGAATAAACGAAGGTTTTTTTGCTTTTTTTGCATTCATATGAAAGCCTGCTGTTTGCGGTTATCTTTTCTTGAAGGCATATTTTTTTTATTCTTCAACCTGGCCTGAAAGCTCCTCATCCTTTTGTATAAGATAAATCAATATTAAAAGAATGGTGCTGAAAATTCTAAAAGAAGCTTGAATAGCTGTATTGAACTGAGGAGACATCCACATGCCAAACCACTCCCCGCCCACGGACATAAAAATAACCTGCCAGGTTAAAAAACCGATGGTTAACCCAGCCACCGCTGTCGATTTAGCCCGATTGAAAATCATAGCCGGTTGCTTGACTGCCCGGCATAACTTCCACAAACCTATAAGACAAATCAAAGCGGTAATGCATTCCATGACAATAATAAAGATATAAGCCATATGGTGTACAACAGGATTAATAATGGCCCTGTACATAATCATGCTGTGAGGGAAAACCTCTTCCATGGTAAGCACCTGACGCACAGCGGGCAAGTTGGTATGATAGTCATTGATATTGCTGAATGCGGTCAATAAAACATAAAAGGCAACGGCCGCGACCAATAATATTTTTGAAATTCTGATGATCATTTTATATCCTTATACTGTGCAATTCCCTGTTTACGAGCAAGCTGGGTTGTTGACAATTGATTTGTCCTACATCTCCGGTCCGCGACTTGCCGTGGGACGAAGATATGGGTTTATACCTTCCAATTGAAAACACGTCTTGGTCTGAATACTTTATGATAAACATTACTGCATGGATTGAACAGACCTTAAACTGATATTCTTTTTATGTCATCAAAATGCTTGTTTTTATTTAGCATAGGTTTTGGCTTGGGTTAAAATTCGCACAAACCCGCAAATAAATTCAGAAAAACATCACCGTGCATTGAAAATATACACAATGATAGTGTACAATACATTTTTTATTATCGAGTCACTAGAAAATGAAAAAGGGCTTGTTCCTCTTATTATCGAGTTTATTTTTGCCTTTGGTTTTGATACCGGCACTTATAAGTACCGCTTTATTTATAACAATGTATTGTTGCATGTTGCCTATATTCATCCTCGGCGGCACACTAAGATATGGCAGTGATTTAGTCAAAGAATTAAATGATTACATTTTTCAGGAAAATGACCATCAACGCCACGTTATTAACCATCAGAATAAACGAATAGCTGTTCATCTGCTTCTTGGGCTGGTCATACTGCCTCTAGCATCAGTACCTATCGCAATCGTATCCGTTTTACTTATTCCTGTAATGCCCCTTGTCATGTTATTTGGTTTAACAGGGCAATTCGCTGCAAAATTAGCTGGCAAGCTGATGCAAAACCCCTTTAATGAGAAAACCCCACCTGCCCATCCCTCCAGTTACCAACAGATGTCCGCATTAAATCCTTCAAGCGAGCCACACTGCAAATCAACACGGCAAAAATTAAAAGACTTGCCCCATACGTTACTATTTTGCAAACGAAAGGCAGAGACATTTGAGATAGATAACGATCTTGAAATAATAGCCAGTATACGTTTTGATTAATTATAGCCAGTTCTTTGCAATGTCTATTCGTTGAGTGATCCAGATTTTGTCTTTAAAAGGTAAAATATATTCAATAAATTGCTTCACAGCCCAACAGCGACTCGGATGACCGCTTATTCGTGGATGAAGGCCTATGCTCATCAAAGCCAGACGATTTTCCTGATAAAGATAATCAAAGCCGGATTTTAAATACTGATAAAAATCCCGAGGATTACTGAGCCCCGGGCAGGTTGTGTAACGAAAATCATTGCAATCCAGCGTGTAGGGAATGATCAAATGTTTCCCTTGAAAATAAGGCAAGTCATCTGCATAGCTATCTGAATCATACAAAAATCCACCTATCTCAATCAACAAATCCCTGGTTGCTTTGCTTCGTCGACCGGTATACCATCCCTGTGGTTTTTTTCCAATCACCTGTGCTATGAGCTGAATGGTTTGAAGGATGTGTGTTTTTTCTTTCTGCCTTGAAACCGTGGAATAATCTATCCACCGCCAGCCATGGCCTGCCACCTCATGCTCCGACAAGCTAAGATAATGACATACAGCAGGGTTTAATTCCAAAGCTTTGCCTGTTGCAAAAAAGGTTAATGGAAGTTGACAGGCATCAAAT
>JAGXGR010000026.1 GCA_024636645.1 Legionella sp. | reverse complement strand
CTTATGGTGTGGGGTGAACGATGGGACTCGAACCCACGACCACCGGGATCACAACCCGGGGCTCTACCAAACTGAGCTACGCTCACCATAACCTGTCATTCAATTCTGCCGGCAATTGGCACGCCCGGCAGGATTCGAACCTGCTACCCTCGGCTTAGAAGGCCGATGCTCTATCCAGATGAGCTACGGGCGCATTGTAAATTGGTCGGGGTGGAGGGATTCGAACCCCCGACATCCTGCTCCCAAAGCAGGCGCGCTACCAAGCTGCGCTACACCCCGTTACCCGTCTCAACGACAGAGCGCAAATGATACTCGGAGCGTTTACCAAGGTCAATACCTATTCCAAATGAATTTTACAAAAAAAAGGAAATCAGTAAATATTACCCTGAAATAAACCTTTTGCCGATTGTATCAAATTAAGTTACATTCAAAAGCTATTCTATTAGCCTGATTATCATGAAGATAAAATTATTGCCTCTATTTGACAGTATAGGTCAAATTCATAAGAACATAGATTACGCGGTGCTTCCGAGTGAAAAATTCCGAGCTGATTTTAATCATAGCCTGGATTTTCTTAAAAGTTACACGGGCAGCCTGGGTACCTTCAACAGCTATCGACGTGAGGTTGAACGTTTATTGCAATGGTGCTGGCTCGTTAAAGGTTCAACGCTCGAAACGTTAAAACGAGAAGATATCGAGCAATTTATCCGTTTTTGTCAAAACCCGCCCAAATCATGGATTGGTTTAAAAAAAGTACCGCGATACATGCTCAAAGAAGGCTTGAAAAAACCCAATGAAGAATGGAGACCGTTTGTCGTTACCGTGAGCAAAGCCGCTAAAAAACAAGGTGCGACAGCGTCTCTTGAGCATTTTAGTCTGTCCCAGGGGGCGGTACAGGAAATATTTGCAATTTTAAGCACTTTTTTTAATTTTTTAACGGCTGAAGAGTACCTGATGTCTAATCCGGTGGCGCTGATACGTCAAAAAAGCAAATTTATCAGAAAAAGCCAGCATCATGCACCGATAAGACGTCTTAGCCATCTGCAATGGCAGACCGTTCTGGATGTAACGGATCAAATGGCTATGGAAAAACCCGAAATGCATGAGCGAACACGCTTTATTTTGAGTTGTTTGTTTGGCATGTATTTAAGAATTTCAGAGTTGGCAGCCAGCGACCGCTGGATACCGACAATGAATGATTTCTCAAAAGACAGTAATGGCCATTGGTGGTTTACCACCGTTGGTAAAGGAAATAAAGAAAGGCAGATTGCTGTCAGTGACTCCATGATTGCAAGCCTGAGCCGCTGGCGTTCATTTCTCGGTTTAACCCCTCTGCCCTCCCCTTCGGATAACGCGCCGCTGATTCCTAAAATGCGCGGCACAGGCCCCATGAGCGACACGGCACCCATCAGACGCTTGGTTCAATTGTGTTTTGACAGGGCCGTTGACAGGCTAAGACGAGCAAATCATCTTGAAGAAGCGGACAATCTGGCTTCAGCTACTGTCCACTGGTTAAGGCATACGGGTATATCTGAAGATGTTAAAATTCGGCCTCGGGAGCATGTACGTGATGATGCCGGGCACAGTTCCAGTATGACAACCGATCGTTATATTGATGTTGAGTTACAAGAACGCCATGAATCAGCCAGACATAAGCGGATTGAGCCAAAGAATGCGAGCAGCCGGGGAAAGAGTAATAGTACGGTTTCTGATTAAATGATAAAATAGCTGGTTTTAGCCCATATTAGAAGTCATATGATTAGCTTACGTGAAATGACACTGACCAGAGGAAACAAAGTTTTATTAGATAAGGCCTCTGTCAGTCTGCATGAAAAACAAAAAATTGGCCTGGTTGGACGCAATGGCTGTGGGAAATCCAGTTTATTTGGTTTGCTTAGCGGCAAACTTCAGCCTGATCATGGCGATTGCCAGATGAATGAACAATTAAGAATCAGCCATTTAAGTCAGCAACTGCCTGATAGCGATACCCAGGCCCTTGAATTTGTGCTTGCTGGCGATGATGATTATATTCGATTGAAAGCGCAACTGACGCAGGCCGAAGAAACAGGGGATGATGCCACAGTACTGGCCATTCATGAGCAGTTGACTCAAACCGGCGGTTACAGTAAACCCGCGCAAGCTGCAACGATCATGGCAGGCCTCGGGTTTGGCAGCAAAGAACAGCTGCTGCCCGTCAATCACTTCTCAGGGGGCTGGAGAATGCGATTGAGCCTGGCGCGCTGTCTGATGAAGCCTGCGGATTTGTTATTACTGGATGAACCGACTAACCATTTGGATATGGAAGCCATTTTCTGGCTCGAACGCTGGCTTAAACAAGTTCCCTGCAGCATCATTCTGATTTCCCATGACCGGGAATTTCTCGATGCCTTTGTCAGTCATATTTTACACATTGAACATCAAGGCATCGCATTGTACACGGGAAATTACAGTCGCTTTGAACAAACACGTGCAGAAAAACTGGCACTTGTGCAAGCCAGCTTTGAAAAGCAGCAGAACAAAATTGCTCACTTAATGTCCTTTGTTAATCGATTCAAAGCAAAAGCCTCCAAGGCAAAACAGGCACAAAGTCGCGTCAAGGCCATTGAAAAAATGGAGCTGGTGGCCCAGGCGCAGGCCGACTCGCCGTTTAGCTTTGAGTTCTATCCCTGCCCGCGAGCAGGACGGCCGCTTTTAAACTGCGATAAAGTCAACGCCGGTTATAGTGATTATCAAATTATCTTAAAGCATATCAATCTAGCCTTAAATCCAGGGGACCGGATAGCCTTGCTTGGTCCAAACGGTGAAGGGAAATCAACGCTGATAAAAACACTGACAGGTGCCGTTGAACCTTTGTCAGGCACTATAGAACGCTCAGCGAATTTGGCCGTGGGTTATTATGCCCAACATCAGCTGGAAGAGCTGGATAACCGACTGAGTCCACTGGAAACGATTCAGGCTCTTTCTCCAGATGCCAAAGAGCAAACCATTCGTGACTATCTGGGTGGATTTGATTTTATGGGTGATATGGCAACACATAGCATTAAAAATTTCTCAGGCGGTGAAAAAGCCCGACTCGCACTTGCCAAACTGGTATGGCAAAAGCCTAATTTGCTTCTGCTGGATGAGCCAACCAACCATCTGGATTTAAGCATGCGATCAGCTATAGAAATTGCCCTGCAAAGCTATGAGGGTGCGCTGATATTAATATCGCATGACAGACATATGCTGAAATCCACTGTAGATGATTTTTATCTGGTGTATGGCCAACGACTAACCCCCTTTGATGGCTGTCTGGATGATTATTATCAGTGGCTGCAGACCAAAGACAGTTCTAAACAAAAAACAAATTCTGACAGCAAACCCATCAAACCTTATAAAGAAAAAAAAGCGCTGCAAAACCGCTTGAAAAAACTTGAGCAAATGATTGAAGATTCACAAAGCCGCCTTAAAATCCTGGAGCATTCTCTGGCAGACACCGTATTGTATGAGGCAGACAGGCAGGCGGAACTTGATAAGCTCATCATTGATCGCGAAGCGGCGCATAACAAATTGATTGAAACAGAGTGTGAATGGATGGATGTGATGACATCGCTTGAAGAAATAAACGCAGATTAGCCGGCTGGTCACCAATATTCATAGGAACTTGAATATCAAAGTTTATTGTAACTATCAAAGCTTATTTATGATTTGCTTAAACATGCGCTTGGCGGCTTCCTGCTCCGCTTTGCGCCTGGTATTGCCATGACCGGTTGAATTCACTTTCAAAGCGGGAACCGTGCATTGCACATGGAATACCTGATCATGTTCCTCGCCTTCTACCGCAGTTAATTCATACTCAGGTAAAGGGTATTTATTGGCTTGCAAATACTCTTGCAATTGTGTCTTGGCATCTTTTAAACTGTCTTGCAATGAAGGATCTTCCAGTCTTGAACTGTAGAGATGGAGAATCGCTTTTTTTGCTGACTCGATGCCACCATCAAGATAAATCGCTGCAAAAACGGCTTCAAGTGTATCAGCTAGAATGGAGGCGCGTCTGAATCCGCCGCTTTTCAGTTCACCCTGTCCCAAATTCAGGTAATCCCCCAAATTTATTTCCAGAGCAATGTCAGCCAACATCTCTCCTTTAACCAAAAAGGCCCGCAGGCGGCTTAACTTGCCTTCCGTCTGGCAGTTGAAACGGTTATAAAGCTCACTGGCTATCACAAAACCGAGAATAGAGTCCCCCAGAAACTCCAGGCGCTCGTTGTTTAGTGCTGCGGCACTACGATGTGTCAGTGCCTGTTTCAGATAGGACGAGTCTTTAAATTCATAGCCCAAACGCCGACATAAACGACTGATATCAACTTTTACCAATGTTAACCTCTTGACTCACATCAAAATCAAACAATAAACTGACATTATATACCAAAGGTTTTGTCACTTGATACTGGATAGTGACCAGGTAGGTATACTGGCTCAAGGGTTTAATCTTAATTCCCTTACCAACCAAATCATCCACTGCGTTTACATAGAGTTGGTTCTCCAGTTTTCTCTTCAAAACACTCACGTTAACTGCAGAATTATAGCCAAATTCTGAAGGGGGAATTTGATTTAAACTCTTCACTGAGCTGGTGACGGAATAATGTTGAATATAAACCGGTACGACTCGAAGCAAAAAAATTCCTAATATAATGACTGCGGTTAAAGTCAATAACATGCCTATTAATGTCATTCCCTGTTGATTACGCATTCCTGCTCCTTCAATGTATTAAATGTCCCAGTTTGGACCATCTTATAGAACCTGTCTGACTGTTCCAGCTCATCCATACCAGAAAAGCCTTGCCGCGAAGAAAACTTTGCTCTACAAATCCCCAGTACCGGCTGTCAGCACTATCATCACGATTGTCACCCATCATAAAATACTGCCCCTCTGGGACTTCAATTTCAAAATCGACAGCAGGTGCTTCAGGACGTATATAAATGTTGTGCACTACCCCATTTAATTCTTCCTGGTATTTTGCTACCGTACGTCCAGAGCTTTCATCTGTTGTGTATTCAATAAAATTCTGTTTGGCTTCCTTGCCATTAATGCTTAATATCTTGTTATGATAACTGATTTTATCACCGCCAACACCGATGACTCTCTTAATATAATCATAAGAAGGATTCGGTGGCCAGCGAAAAACCGCAATTTCTCCCGCCTTGGGATGCGATACAGGGATAATTTTCGTTTCTGCAACGGGCAGTCTCAACCCATAAGCAAATTTATTCACCGCAACAAAGTCACCGACATTCAAAGTAGGTTCCAGTGAACCAGAGGGAATGCGAAAGGGCTCGATTAAAAAAGAACGAAGCAGCAATACAATAATAAACACGGGAAAAAAGGAACGTGAAAATTCAATGATTTTATTTGGTTTTTGATCTTGGCTGCGTTTTTTTTCCCAGAATAAAAGATCCAGGAGAAAAACCAAACCCGTGAGAAAAGATAAAACCACCAGTATAAGCGCAAAATTCATAGATTGTATTCCAGTTATTATTTTTTTCGCTCGGTTTGAAAAACCGCCATAAAGGCTTCCTGAGGGATTTCAACCTGCCCCACCTGCTTCATGCGTTTTTTACCGGCTTTTTGTTTTTCTAAAAGCTTGCGTTTACGGGATACATCGCCACCATAGCATTTTGCGGTGACATTTTTTCGCAAGGCCTTTACCGTCTGTCGGGCAATGATATGATTGCCGATAGCCGCCTGAATGGCAACATCAAACATTTGCCTTGGGATCAGCTCACGCATTTTATCGACCAGCAATTTACCTCGAGAATAAGCGGCATCTCGATGAACAATGGTGGCCAGTGCATCGACACGTTCGCTATTAATCAGAATATCCATTTTCACCAAATCTCCTTCCTGAAATTTGAGAAAATTATAATCCAGAGACGCGTAACCGCGACTGGCGGATTTCAAGCGATCAAAGAAATCGGAAACCACTTCACTCATCGTCATATCATAAGTCACAGAGACCTGACGGCCAGAGTAAGTCATGTTGACCTGCACACCGCGGCGCTCAATACAAAGTTTGATGACATGGCCCAGGTAATCCTGTGGCACCAGGATATTAGCACGGACAATCGGTTCAAACATCTGTTTGATTTGCTGTGTTGGTGGTAACTGGGAAGGGTTATCGACCATCTCCATCTCACCTTTGGTTGTTTCGATTTGATAAACGACCGTGGGTGCTGTTGAGATAAGATCAAGATCATACTCACGCTCCAGTCTTTCTTGAACGATCTCCATGTGGAGCATTCCAAGAAAGCCGCATCGAAAACCAAAACCTAAGGCTTCGGAAGACTCTGGTTCATAGAATAAAGAGGCGTCATTCAGACTTAATTTGGCTAATGCTTCTCTAAACGCTTCAAAATCATCGGCACTGACCGGAAACAAGCCGGCATACACCTGCGGTTTTACACGCTGGAAGCCAGGCAAGGGCTTGTCGGCCTGACGCCTTTCAAGTGTCAAGGTATCCCCTACCGGAGCGCCTTGAATTTCTTTAATGCCAGCAATAACATAACCGACCTCACCCGCTTGCAAGCAGGCGGTTTTAGTGCGCTTGGGTGTGAAAATACCGACCTGATCAACATCATAAGCTCTGCCCGTTGACATCACGCGCATTTTATCGCCTTTACGAATGGTGCCATGAACAATGCGCACCAAAGAGATAACACCCAGATAGCTGTCAAACCATGAATCAATGATCAGCGCTTGCAGGGGGGCTTCCAGGTCGCCCTGTGGCGGTGGAATGCGGGCAACCAGTGCTTCAAGAACATCTTCAACCCCCAGTCCGCTTTTGGCTGAGGTTAAAATAGCATCATGGGCATCAAGACCGATAATATCTTCAATTTCATCCACCACGCGCTCGGGTTCGGCCTGGGGCAAATCGATTTTGTTCAGTACCGGTAAAACTTCAAGCGATTGATCTATCGCTGTATAGCAAACAGCAACGGTCTGGGCTTCTACACCCTGAGCGGCATCGACAACCAGAATAGCACCTTCGCAGGCAGCAAGCGATCGAGACACTTCATAAGAGAAATCAACATGCCCGGGGGTATCAATAAAATTCAGCAAATAAACCTTGCCATCTTTGGCAGTATAATTAAGGCTAACCGACTGCGCCTTGATAGTAATGCCACGCTCTCGCTCAATATCCATGGAGTCAAGAACCTGCTCAGACATTTCCCGAACGGTTAAACCCCCGCATATTTGAATGAATCGATCAGCCAGTGTCGATTTTCCATGATCAATATGAGCAATAATGGAGAAGTTACGTATGTGTTTTAAATCACTCAAGCGAAAAACCACCTATATAAAAGTCTATATACATTCTGCATCATTCTCAGAGATCAATAAACAAACGAATATCGTCGAGTGAATGCAGGAAAAAACAGCATTACATCAGATCTCGGAAAAATCACAAAACAGTTGTAATAAGTAGCTATTCTAACTTAATTTATCAAGACCAGAAAGAGTAATAAGTACCCTATTCACGGCTGCCCCATCTTAATTTGCATTGAATTTAATCAGTTAGCACAATCTGCTCCCTTCTCCCTTGGGGGAGAAGGGTGGCTGGTGTGGCACGGTATCGAGTACATTGAGAATGCTATCCATCACGCCCTGTATATTTTTAAAAACTTCATTATTCCATATGCGCAATACTCGATAGCCCAGACTTTCTAAACCTTTAATGCGCAGAACGAGTTAGAAACATCCTTATTCATTTTTTATTTATCTAATCAATTATTTTTAATAAAAACAGATAAATAAATCAATTGAGTAGCCTATGTCAATCTACTTATTCAACACCGTGCCACACCTGCCACCCTCATCCCCAACCCTTCTCCCTCAAGGGATAAGGGAGTAGATTGTGCTAACTGATTAACTTAAGTGCAAATAAGGATGGGGCAGCCGTGGTACCCTATTTGCATCTTTGGTGCACTTTTGGACCTGCTGGATACAGTAAAGGTTGCATTTGCAATATATTTTTCATGATCCTGCTTGAATAACAGGACTAAATTATTACAGTATTCTGCTTATACATTTGCGGTTAACCCTGATATTATCTAACATTAATATTTAGTTTCACAAGGAATCACCATGCAACGACTGGCTTTATACTGTTTTACCTTTCTTATGATGTTAACACATTCCGTTTTTGCAGAACCTGCCTTCAGCCAAAGAAAAGATGTTCAGGAATTTATCAACCAGATGGTTAAATCCTATAAATTTAACAAAAAACAACTGACAAACACCTTAAATCAGGTACAGATTCAACCTAAAATCATTGCTTCCATGGAAAGGCCCTATGAAAAGAAAGACTGGGATACCTATAAAAATCTGTTCCTGACAAATCAACGCATAGAAGGCGGGCTCAAGTTTTGGCAGGAAAATCAAAAAACGCTGGAAAAAGCTGAAAAACAGTTTCAGATTCCAGCGCATGTAATTGTTGCCATCATTGGTGTTGAGACGCTTTATGGCAAGCATCAGGGCAATTATCGCGTTCTTGATGCCTTATCGACACTGGCCTTTAACTACCCGAAACGCTCGGCCTTTTTCAAAAAAGAACTCAGAGAGTACCTTATTATGTGCCGTGAGCTAAACACCTCCCCCAAAGATTATCTGGGCTCTTACGCAGGCGCTATGGGCAAGCCTCAATTCATGCCGAGCAGCTACCGTTATTATGCGGTTGATTTTACTGGCAATGGAAAAAAAGACCTGATCAATAATAATGCCGATGCCATAGGCAGTGTTGCCAATTATATCCATAAACACGGATGGAAAATGGATGAAGGCGTTGCCCAGCCGGCAAAACTGACAGGGAGCAAGTTCAGTAAAATTCAAATGAACCGTAAAAAACCAGGCTATACGCTAAAGCAACTGCAAGCTGCAGATATCCTGCCGCAAACAGCGGCACTGAATATGCCCGCAAAAGCCGGCGTGATAGAACTGGTAACAGCCAATGGTAAAGAGTACTGGCTCGCTTTTCATAATTTCTATGTCATTACTCGTTATAACACCAGCCCTCAATATGCGCTGGCTGTTCACTTGTTATCGCAGCAATTAAAAAATCGATGGAAAATGGCCGCGGTTAAAAAAGCGCATGCCTATGTCTGAATCAGGTCTAAAATTGAAAAGCGTTTCCATTAAACTCAGCCGGGAAAATTCATGACAACCTGCTTCTTGTTCAGCGAATATCTCCATGAAGAAGGCTGTTTATCTTTAACGCTCAAAGACGATGGGGCAATGGATGCCCCTGCACAGCAACGTTCCTTTGAAGACATCAAAAAGCTTCAGGAAAATGCCTCAACCGTTGTCGTAGCAGGCACCGAACAGGCGAGTATTTTAGAAGTTGAGCTGCCTTGGCTGGCTGAAAAAAAAGCAAGGGCGGCTATTCCTTTTGCCCTGGAAGATGAACTGGCCCAATCGGTCAACAGCCTTCACTTTGCCTTCGATAGACAGCATTACCGTAATAATCGTTATCTGGTCGTTGTCTTTGATAAGCAAGACCTGCAGCAATTGATAGAAAAGCTGCGGACAGAATCAATAGGATTTGATCTGATAACCGTTGACTGGTTTGCTTTGCATGAAAATGAAATGTGCCTGACCGAGGATAAGTTACTCATTCATCAAAAAGAATATAAAGGGGCACTGTCGCTTGAGCTTGCGGACATTTATCTAAAAAAAGCAGAGCAGGCAAATGCTTATTATTTTAATGACTCCAAGCCGCCGCTGTCCCTTGCGAATTTTGATAAAATTGACGCGCAGTCCTTTCATTGGCTGGCCAAAAGGCTGCAGGATACCAAGCCAATTAATCTCTGTCAGGGAGAGTTCCAGCAAGCAGAACAAGGGACGCAGTTCATCAAAAAAGGGTATCAATTGTTGGCTATTCTAGCCGGCGTGTGGCTTTTAATGGTTATTTTGACCGATTTGATAACCGTTCATTTTTTGAATCAAGAAATTTCAGAGGTGGATAATAAAATAGAAGTTATCTATAAAGAATTTTTCCCACAAGCCAAACAAGTTATCAGTCCCAAGTTTAGAATCAGTCAATTGCTGGGAGATGGCGATAAGACAGCAGGTCTACAGCTATGGCAACTGTTAAACAGCGTATCAAAATCCATGCAAGATAACAGTATCCGGCTAGAGCAGTTAACTTATCAAAATAATCGTTTGTCGATTACGCTGGCCAGCGATGATTTTGCCAGCCTGGAGCGCTTTGAAAACCGTTTAAAGCAGCAGCAACTTAAGGTCAATAGAACCCAGGCTGCAACGCAGGATAATAAAGTGCTTGCGACTCTGGAGCTTACGTGAAAAATTACTGGACCCAACTGAATAACAGAGAACGATGGATGGTGGCCCTGGCTGTCATCGTGGCCGTTGTCTATTTGAATTATATTCTTATTTTTTCCCCCTTGAAAAATGCCGTTGATAACAAGACAAAGCAGCTTATAGAAAAAGTTGATACCCTTAAATGGATGAAAAAGACAAAACTTCAACACCATGCCGTTGGCAATAAAAAAACCTTGAACAACAGCCAGTTGCTCACGTTGCTGGCCGATAGGCTCAAAGAAGATGAGTTGAAGCGATTTCCCTATCAAATCCAGCAAACGGCGAATGGGGATATCCAGCTAAGCTTCAATGAAGTGCCTTTCAATCGATTGATAACCTGGCTTCGTGAGTTGAATAAACAATACGCCATGAGCATCAGGCAATTAAACGCCGAACGCCGTGACACCTCCGGGATGGTCAAATTGTATCTTATCATCAGTGCCAGCTAGGAAGAAACGTTGTGTGCCATAAATGTATGGGCGAATTATCCGAGCCGCGACCGTCAGGAAGCGGAACAGTTGGGGTAGCAAAACAGTTAAAACTTTCCATTAAGTGTTCAGTTTTTTTATAAAATACGACATGGTAATCCTTGCTCAAGAATTTTAATGAGACAAATCGAAAAAATAAAACGGGTTTCTTAATTTTTCCGCTACTTCAACTGTTCCGCTACTTCAACTGTTCCGCTACTTCAACTGTTCCGCTACTTCAACTGTTCCGCTTCCTGACGGGCGCGGCTCGGTTAGATCGCGGCTACTTCAAAGGCGCTCAATTTTATGACCAAGGTCCAGCAATGGCTGAATTTGAAAGCAAAAGCAGCCACTCTGACTTTTCCGCTTCCTGACGGTCGCGGCTCGGATACGTCTCCTGCTTATTTAGCAGATATATTATCGATTAACGCCGCCTTGAACAGAGCCCCAGTTTTTAACCTTGGCTCCTGCTTTAACATCTTCAGGCAAGTTCTCCAGTGCTTTTTTAGCTTCCTGGTAACTGTTAAAGGTGCCGTAAACCCCTTTGTAATGGGTTTTACCGCCCTTTTCGTATTTGACTGCGGCCTTGCGATCATTGGCGGGTGCTTTTTGAAGCTTACTGGCAACATCGGAGGGCTTTTCATCATCGGCTACTTCAATGGTATATCCCATGGGATTTTGACTGTTTACCCAGTTTCTATCACGATTTTTATGGCGTGTTGGTGAATGGTATTCGCCTACGTGGTAGGAATTGGGTACTTCAACCGGTTTTTTAACCTGTCCGCCACCATCAGCCTGCCCTTCAACGTAACGACCCTCCGGGTATTGCCCCTGAGGATAGGACGAACCATGGCCGTAACTATAAGCACTGCCACCCTCCTCGTAAAATGAACTGCAGGAAGATAGCCCTGCTACACACAGTGAAACGACAAATAGTCTGGTTTTATTTTTCATGAGATTTCCCCTCATCCTTTTCTTATTGTTATATTTATTATTGTTATCATCCTAATTATAGAAAAGTTTTGCAAGTTATGTTGTTTGAAATCACACAATCGCATACAGTATCCATTTTATACGGTTTAGGTAAATTTTATGTGGACTCACAGACGATCAGGTCAAACTAATCAGCGCGGCACACAGGATCATCGCGATCCCTATGAAAGGGATCGAACGCGAGTTATTCACTGTCCCGCATTTAGACGGTTACAGCGTAAAACGCAAATCCTTGGAACAGACGAAGGGGATTTTCATCGGACCAGACTGACCCATTCACTGGAAGTCGCGTCCATTGGGCGCAGTATTGTGCGTAATCTGGCTTTAAATTCAACATTCAAAGAACTGAACGGTTTATTACCCAATGATGATTTGATCACGGTCATTTGTTTATTGCACGACATCGGCCACCCTCCTTTTGGCCATGGCGGGGAGGTGGCACTCAATTATATGATGCGTCACCATGGCGGCTTCGAGGGCAATGGACAGACCCTGCGTTTATTAACCAAGGTCGAGAACAGCTACGGCCATTTCGGGTTGGATTTAACCCGGCGATCATTGCTGGGTTTATTAAAGTATCCCGTCAAACATTCCAGCGTGGTCTGCACGCATAAACCCGAATCAAGCGAATCGCTGTCCAAGACTATAAGAGTCAATGACTGGCTGCCTCCCAAAGGTTATTTTGACTGTGAACAACCAGAGATTGATTGGCTGCTGCAATGTTTCTCAGAAGCGGATCGCAGCATTTTTCAAAGCCTTAAAAAAGAGCCTGAGAAGCATTCTCACGGGAAGGCGGCTTATCAAAGTTTTGATTGTTCTATTATGGATACAGCAGACAACATTGCCTATGGCGTTCATGATTTGGAAGATGCTATCCATCTCAGGCTAATTACCCGAGAGCAAATGGATACCAGCGAATTTCGCCAATTACTGGCAGAAACCAACTTGACTAAAAATCAAACCGAATTGATGAATTTGCTCTTTGCCGAAGAACCTTATTTACGAAAACAGGCCATTGGTGAGATGGTAAATTATTTTATTACGGCCACAGAGATTAAAGTCACCAATGAACTTCTTGAAAATAAGTTGCTAAAAAATAATATCACTCTGAATACAGCCGCCATGAATCTTCTCAATTATTTAATGGATGCCATTTACAGAAATGTGATTAACTCTCAGGAGGCGCGCACCTTTGAATACGGTGGGCAAACGGTTGTTCTTCGTCTGTTTGACGCCTTCAGCACCAATCCTTCTACGCTTCTTGATAAGAAAAATCGCGTGCTTTTCCAGCAAGCCAAGGAAACCAGTGAAACCGCGGCTTTAAGAGTCATTTGTGACTACATTGCCAATATGACGGATGAGTATGCTTACCGTATGCATGAGCGATTGTTTGGATTTAATACCAGAACGATATTTGAAAGGCTTTGATTTTGCCATTACAGATTGTAATGGCGTCCCCAAGGGGATTCGAACCCCTGTTACCGCCGTGAAAGGGCGATGTCCTAGGCCTCTAGACGATGGGGACCCAAGTAAAAACATTTCAACCTCTGATGACTAAAGTCATTGTCTGGTGGAGCTAGGCGGGATCGAACCGCCGACCTCTTGCATGCCATGCAAGCGCTCTCCCAGCTGAGCTATAGCCCCTAAAGGTGAAGGCAAGTTTAATTACAGGGCACTCAACTGTCAAGTGATTTTTTGATTTTCAGTTTAAATATAGTCATTTATTGTCGGCCTTTGCGGTTCTCAGACATGCACTGGCTTATTTTTTGCAAACACGTCTTGTTATCCATATGGCCAAAACCGAAGTCGTCAGCGCCGCCAGTATCAAGCCATAGTTATGCCAGCCCGGATAAACGATGCTTAAAGCATCGGGACTATGAAACAATGAAAAAGGAATCGCCAGGATGACGTCTATCAAAGCTGAACCTGCAACCAGACCACAGGCTATCATCGTGCCTCGCTGCTTTCTTGTATTTTGCTGCTGATGATTCAGCTTCATGGTTTTTCTCAGCCGCCAATCCACAAATAAAGCTATCATGCCCCCCAAAAATAAAGGAAAAGAAGAGGCCAGAGGCAAATACATACCGATAGCCACGCCAAGAACAGATATTTTAATATACCGCTTGATGCCCAGCAGCCAGTCAAGAGAAATCAGCAGCAGGATAACAGCAGCACCTGCAAACATCATATCCCAAGGCAAAGTATTGCGAAATACCGCTTCGGTAATTGCGGCCATTAAAGCTGCAGTTGGTGCAGGAAGCGCCTGGGCGGGATCCATGCCTTCATGGGGCATGATGCCTGCTATGCCATACACATCAAATAATAATTGCATGACAGGGGGAATAACCAGCGCTGAGACGATAACCCCAAGCAACAACATCACCTGCTGCTTCCAGGGTGTAGCCCCTACGAGTTGACCGACTTTAAGATCCTGGGTATTGTCATTTGCAATAGCTGCAATGCCCGTCACTACAGAGCCTATCACGATGGTAATGGCCTCGGCCGCTTTAATCTGATCGCTGCTTAAAGGGAGAGGGATCCATTGATTGATAAAGCTCAAAAGCAGCCAGGCTGCAAATAACATGCCCGCAATCACTACCGAGCTGCCGGGACTGGCCGTCACACCCACCATGCCTGAAAAATAGGCGGTGATAACAGAAAACAAAAAACCAATGACTAAAACATAGATCACAGCGCTGAAAACCAGCATCGGTTGAAAATTATCGCCGATACCTGCATCCGATATCGGAAAAATAAACTGAAAAAATAAAAACAGCAAAGCCGCAATTAAACTCACGCCTATAAAAATAAAAGGCATGGGAATGTCTTTATCAGTGCGTGGCAATTGAGCCGCCTTGTTCTTCCCCTCAAAGGCTTTGAATGATAATTTGATACTGCTGGCCAAAGGCTTGATTAACTTAAAAAACGTCCAGATACCCGCAAAAAGCATGGCACCGATACCCAGGTAACGCAATTCGTCATTCCATAATAATATTCCTGCTTTTTCTGCACTTGACTGCACCAGGTAACCGGGGTGCACGTGGCTTGCAAGAGGCAAGGCAATTAACCAGGAAAACACGGCCCCTGAAAATATACTGATCGCCATTTCATGACCAATCAGATAGCCTGCGCCTACCATGGTCGCAGAAAATCCAGCCCCAAAACCAAACAAGGTTCGTTTAGCCACAAACCAATAGCTCCAGCTGTTGGCAATGATCTTGAAACCCACTTGAAATAATTCAATCAAACCGCCTACAACCCCCCCCATGACAATATCATTCAAACCGCTTTTTTCTGCAGAGGTTTTCAAAACCTCAGCAATGGCTCGGCCTTCAGGAAATTTCAAAGCGTGATCATTGACAAGAATTCGACGCAAGGGAATGGAAAATAAGACACCTAACACGCCGCCAAACGCGGAAATGAGAAAACTGGTCAGGTAATCAAAGTGATTCCAATAGCCAATGATAATCAGTGCAGGAAGGGTATAAACAATGCCGCCTGCTACCGCCTCACCTGCAGAAGCCGCGGTTTGTACGGCGTTGTTTTCCAGAATGGAGGGGTTTTTAAATAATCTTAAAACGCCCATGGATATGATAGCTGCAGGAATTGAAGCAGAGGTCAGGATGCCTAATTTCAGTGCCAGGTAAGCATTTGACATGGCTAATATCAAGGTCAGTAAAACAGCCAGAATAATTGAGCGTATCGTTAACTCAGCAGCTGAATCTTCAGCACTGATATAAGGCTTGTCTTGCATTAACGACCCCAAACCAGTGAATGTATTTCAGGTTTTAAATTTTTCTCAATGACAGCTAATGGCAGTTTGACGGTTTGCGGTCCATACACATAAGCGGCTACCTGGTAGGTGTCAAATACAATGCTTAAACCTTGCTCGTCAAAAAACCATTTTTTATAATTTTCGGGTTTGGCTGCCGTACCGTTCAACACCCATGTTTTATCAAAATCAGGATTATCCAGCAACTTTTTTCTGACGTGCTCAACAATAGGTTTCAGATAGTCTGTATCCTTGAATAAATCCGCCAGACTCACCAACTCTCCCTTAATGAAATTCAGCGTAAGAATACGGTTATCAGGATGGGCTGCACCACGATGATAAGTGGACAGGGAAAATCGAATACTGACAGCAGAATCTGTCTGGTAAGGCCGGGCATAGTTTATCGTCAGACTGCTCTTGCCAGACACCCCGGAAGGCAGATCTTTTTCGCTGCCAAGACTGGTAATAAACGCCTTTTGTATGTTTTCCACATGATTTTTTACCGTGGCATCAATGGAAGACTGGCCTGTGTTGACAGGGTATTTAATATCAAGAATGTAATTTTCGCGTTCTTTTTTAATGACTTGGGTTTGCATGGCATGCCCTATCATCGACACCGCTGTTAAACAGATAAATACAGTGACAGTTAACATCCGGCATAGAGACATTGTCATTGTTAAGCTCCAGTAAGTTGTGATTCATCAGCCCATTGCCCGGCAATCATGGTTCGATGGGGAAAAGGATAAGCAAAATAATAACATAATAAACTACTGTCATTGATAGACCAAAGATTTAAATCCGCGGCCATGCCCACAGCAATTGAGCCGGTTTCCTTCTCAAGCCCAAGCGCACGTGCCGCCTGATAGGTCACCGCTGAAAGTACTTCCGGCACGGTAAGAGAAAAAAACTGACAAGCCATGTTCAGCATCAATAAAAGTGAACCCGTAGGTGAGGAGCCTGGATTTGAGTCAGTAGCGACTGCAATACCCACGCCTTTTTCTCTTAGTAAATCAACGGGGGTTTTTTTTGTTTCTCGAAGATAATAAAAAGCGCCGGGTAACAGAACCGCTACGGTGCCTGCCCTAGCCATTGCTTCTGCTCCCTCGGCATCCAGGTATTCCAAATGATCGCAGGATAAAGCACCCATTTTTGCAGCAAGAAGGCTTCCGCCAAGATTGGACAGTTGTTCGGCATGGCATTTAACAGGAAGATGATGGCGCTGTGCTGCGGCAAAAATCTGTTCGGTCTGTGATCTGTCAAAAGCAATGGACTCGCAAAAAACATCCACCGCGTCTGCAAGGCCGGCCTCAGCCGCCGCAGGCAGCATCTCTGAACATAAATAATCGACATAAGCCTGTGCATTGTTTTTATATTCAGGAGGGATGGCATGGGCACCAAGAAACGTTGTTTTAACACGTAATCCTGTATAAACACCCAAGCGTCTTGCGACACGCAGCATTTTAAGCTCTGTAGCTAAATCAAGGCCGTAGCCTGATTTGATTTCAAGAGAGGTCACACCCTCTTTGGCCAAAGCCTGAATTCGAGGCAATGACTGTTCAAACAAATCATCTTCAGAGGCCAGGCGCGTGGCTTTCACCGTAGATAAAATACCGCCGCCGGCTTGAGCGATCGCCGTGTAGCTGGCGCCTTCCAATCGAAGTTTGAATTCCTGAGCGCGATGACCGCCATAAACAAGATGGCTATGACAGTCAATCCATCCCGGGGTCAGGAGCTTGTTCTGGCAATCAAGGGTATTTTTCGCATCGTCTCTCAAAGCCTGAGGGAGATCGCCTGCTTCACCGCACCAGTGTATCAAGCCATTTTTTACGGCTACCGTCTGGCCGGATAACTGCTCACCCCCGGGCGTCAGGATGGTGGCGTTTAATAAGAGATGGTCACAAGTCATCAGATTACTCCCAGACAGGCACATCGTGTGGTGCCCGAAGCCAAAGTGAATGATGCGCCTTATTATAAATATCCCACTCCTGTGATTGGTATGTATCGCGACTGACATCCATTAACAACCAACAAAGAAACTCGGCAACCGTCTCTGGACTGACTAATTTATCCTGTGCTTTCAGCCCTTTAAAAAATTCTTGTTTTTCAGCGCTCATCGATGAGGCCTGACGAATATAAGCTTGCATGTCTGTATCAATGATTCCCGGCATGACACTGGCAAAAGCCACGTCTTTACTTTCCAGCTGCCATGATCGGGTCAGCATGGACAAGGCGGCCTTTGAGACGCAATAAGCCGCCCATCCCTCAACAGGGAAGTATGCCGCAGCAGAACCAATATTGAGCACACGCGCATGCTTTAACCTGGAATAGAGTGCCTGGGTCAGAAAAAGAGGCGCATCGACGTTGGTGGCCATGCTCTGATGCCAGGCCAGCGGCGTAATTTCCTGCACGGGTGCAATAGGCTCAATAGTGCCTGCGTTGTTTATCAGCGCGGAAACGGTGTCATATTTTTGAAGGTATCGAAACAGCTGATCCCGACCTTGTTCTGTGGATATATCACTCGTTAAAATCTGAATGAACGATGATTGCAAAGCAGTATCCAAAAGCGGTTTTTCACGGCGTCCAATGATAAGCACAGGCTGTTCTCGTCTGGCCAGAGCAAGGGCTAATGCTTTGCCAATGCCACTGCCTCCACCGGTAATAATATACACAGCCCCTCCTTTTTTGCTTTACAAAGTCAAGGAATCATAACAGAATTTGCTTCCAAGTGGCAGAAGTTATACTTAAATAGCAGGGCAAGAGCATCAAAGTTTAAAAGAATACTGTAGGGTGGCGCAAAGCGTAGTGTGCCCACCATAGTGGCAGAAGAACTCGACTGGTGGGCACGTCGCTACGCTCCTTTGCGCCACCCTACGTGGCCAATGCCCTGACTTAAATAGAAGATTAGCATAGTGAGGCACAATAATGACCGATAAGCTGACAAATTATGTCCCGCCAAATCCTGATGTATGGCGTGGTAGAAAAGACAGCCTTGCTGGCGAGCGCTATTTCCAACGCGTTCATTGCCTGTCTCTTGAAAAAAATCCACTGCCTCAAAAAAAGCATACGGTGTTTCTTGGCTTTGGCTGCGATGCAGGCGTGGTCCGTAATTTGGGACGTGCCGGGGCCAGCACAGGGCCTGACCATATTCGATCCCAGTTGGCAAAATTACCCTGTCATCACGAAAAGACTTACCTGGATCTGGGTAATATTCATTGCATTGATGATCAGCTTGAGTCCGCACAGGCACAATTTGCCGAATGGATTGCTCAATGCCACCAGCATGGACATATGACCGTGGCTTTTGGCGGTGGCCATGAGATAGCCTGGCCTCATTTTAAAGGGCTGTCAGCGCATTATCCCACATTGGGAATTATCAATTTTGATGCACATTTTGACCTGCGTCCCTTGCCTGAGGATCAAAAAGGCAGTTCAGGCACACCCTTTTTGCAGATTGCTGATTATTGTCAGAAAATTCAGCAACCGTTTTCCTATTGTTGTCTTGGCATTCAGGAGCAGGGAAATACCAAAAGCCTGTTTGAACAGGCACAAGCGCTTGACGTGTCTTATTTAACTGCCGAGCAGATGAATGAAAACCGTCTGAGCTATCAAAAGGATTTTCTGGATAAATTTTTAAACCGTCATGAACATATTTATCTGAGCATTTGTCTTGATGTTTTCTCCGAGTGCTATGCCCCCGGCGTCAGCGCCCCGCAAACATTAGGGCTTACACCCTGGCAGGCTATCCCTCTTTTAAAACATATTGTACAAACTGGTAAGGTCATTAGCATAGATGTTGCTGAATTATCACCGCCTCTGGATGAAAATGAAAAAACTTCAAGGCTGGCCGCAATACTTATCGCAAAACTGCTGGAAATCAGTTAGCATTAAAAATTAATTTAATTCAAACAGTTCAAGGAGAAAATCATGAAAGGGACACTATTAGGGGCTGCTTTTCTAGCCCTGGTATCAGTTAATTTACATGCCCAGGATCAGACAAATCAACTGAACACCGATTCAACAACACCAGCCGCTCAGCAACCGGCAGCCCAACAACCGGCAGCCCAACAACCGGCAGCTCAACAACCGGCAGCTCAGCAACCGGCAGCTCAACAACCGGCAGCTCAACAACCGGCAGCCCAACAACCGGCAGCTCAACAACCGGCGGCTCAACAACCAGCAGCCCAACAACCGGCAGCTCAACAACCGGCGGCTCAACAACCAGCAGCCCAACAACCAGCCCCTCAGAAAATAAATTGTGAATACAATATCTCTCCTGACACTAAAACCATTGATAATGCCTTGGTTGTAGAGTGGGCCAAACATGCTGCCAGTCAATCCTTCGATTTTGACCACAGCAACCTTGAGCAAAAGATTTCCAAGTTAGAAGCATGCTATACAGAGCAGGGCTGGAAAGGCTTTAATGACGCCCTTGAAAAATCAGGAAACATTAATGCCATAAAAAAGCAAAATTTAATGGTAAGCAGCCATTTGGTCGGGGATGCAGAAATAACTGCATTAAAAGATAATCAATGGAAAGTCACAATGCCCTTGCAGGTTGTTTATCAAAGTCCCAAAGAGAAATTAACCCAACTTTTAAATGTAACATTAAATATCGCTCGTAAACCCAACGGTAATTTAGGCATCATGCAGTTGATAGCTATGCCGAAACAGACAAATGCTGCAGATCAAAAAACCGTGCCAACTGAACAACCTTCCGAGATGGACACAATAACAAAGCCATAATTTCAACATCATTTCAACCGCTATCAGCATCCATAGAGATGCTGATGAATAAATGGACATTACTCTATGCAAAGAATAAGTACTTGCCTTTTGTTTTTAGCTTCTTTCAATTTGCATGCTAACGTCATTCAATATTTTACAGGCATTAGCTATAACAACCCATCTGAACTATTTAAAGTCAAAGATAATGAGCTTATTTTTGGCGGTACCGGTTTTTATGTTGACGCACGCTTTGAAGGCAGTGTTTTAAATTTTACTACCGGCGCACCTGGCCAGGGGGTCAGCCACAGCCGAACAACCAGCCTGCTGCCTTATGGTCGAATCGCCAAGCGGATTAATGATAAAATGGTAGCATCCATCGATGTTACCCAACCGTTCCATTCTAATCTTAATTGGGGCGTCAACAGCTTCACCCGCTTTGCGGCAACACATAATTTTCTGACAGATACCGACTTCAGTCCTAAACTGGCGATTAGTTTAAGCAAAGCGCTGCATATTGGAGGGGGGGTCAATTTTAATTTTCTAAAAAACAATGAAGTCAATTTCGCATTTCCCAACGGGTCCACTGACAGCACCGTGATCAATCGCACCTCTGGTTTTGGTGTGGGTTATAATCTGGGCATGACCCTGATAGCAACACCCACTGACTTTTTGGGATTAACCTATTATTCACGCATCAAACAAGATACCGCAGGTTATAGCCGGTTTGGAAATACCGTCAGTAACAATCATACCTTCAGCTTTTACATGCCAGCGACCACTGTAGGAAGCTACTTGCATATTTTCAATCAGAAATGGTTAACCAATATTCAGGTGTTTCACACGCAGTGGGAGGCCAATCAATATGTTCGGCTATTTAATACAGCAGCTCCAAAAAAGGATTTTGTATTCCCTATGATGTTTGATAACTCCTGGGCATTTTTGGGCGTGGTTCGCCAGCAATATAATGAAAAATTAGGCCTTAGCCTTATCGGTGTGATGGATACAGGGCCAGAACAGGAAAACCTGCGATCGATTGTTTTTCCTTCTGACACACAGTATTTTCTAGCACTCATGGGCGATTATCAGCTATCCAAGACCACCAAGCTGGAGTTGATTTATGGCCATGGTTTTTCTAAAACCACTATCAATAACCGTGTTGTAGTAAACGGCACATCACTGCCCTTCACAACCGGGCGCGTAAGAATTAACGCGGATGTTATTGATTTGAAGCTTAAAATACAAGTCTGAGGAATGCATTTACATGCTGCCTGAGATATCAAGCCAATCTTTGGCTTGAGCATTGCACCCCTGTGCAGTCATCTGGTCATTGATTTCCTGGGTTAACATCGCCCCCGTAATACGCTCCGCTCCTTACGGGCTACCTACCCGTCGCCGTAGCCCGTAAGGAGCGAAGCGTATTACGGGGCGATGGTCAAGACCCGCATTAACCCCGCGCAGGCGCATAGG
>JAGXGR010000002.1 GCA_024636645.1 Legionella sp. | reverse complement strand
GCAGTGACAGTTTCTTTTCATCATCTGCTGCCTCTGATGGATATACGGATGGGCAAAATGAAGCATTGGATTCAGTAGGAAAATCTACTTTGCCATGAACGCATCATGATCATGAAAACGCGGCCTGGGCCGCGTTTTTTTGTATTTCCGATGGTTAAGTGGCATCCCCCCAACGTTTTACAAGGCCGGTGTCGATGTCGTAGAGATCCAGCAGACGGCTTACCGTATCATTGACGATATCATCAATGGTCTGTGGCTTGTTGTAAAAAGCAGGAACAGGGGGGCAAATGATACCGCCCATCTGGGTAATGGTGGTCATATTTTGCAAGTGCACCAGGTTTAAAGGCGTTTCACGAGGAAGCAGCACCAGTCGTCTTCTTTCTTTCAGAACCACATCGGCAGCGCGGGTCAGCAGATTGGAGCTGATGCCATGAGCGACCTCGCCCAGCGTTTTCATCGAGCAAGGCGCGATTATCATGCCCAGGGTTTTAAATGAGCCGCTGGCGATGCTGGCGGCAATATCCGTATATCGATGATAGACATCCGCCAGATCTTTCAGCTCTGCCGCAGAGAAATCGGTTTCATAAGCGCGGGTCAGTTGTCCTGCCTTGCTGACCACCAGATGCGTTTCAACAGGCAGGGACTTGAGGACCTCTAATAGACGGATGCCGTATATAATGCCGGAAGAGCCGCTGATGCCGATGATGAGCCTGGGATTTGTCATAATATTTGCGCCCGATAAATGCTTTATACCTAATATACGGGTACCTTTTTCATTTAATTTTGACCGAGCCGCTCGCATTAGCAAGTGGAACTTGTTTAAATTTCCGCTCCCTAACGGTCGCGGCTCGGATCATCCGGTCAAAATTCAATGGAAACAGGTCCAGGATATAATTATACCCTGATTCAGGCTTATTTTGCTATTATGGCTTACTGATTGCCATGCATGCTTCTTGCGAGAGGGTCTTTGGTGTATAATTTGTCCTTTTTACTGACTGGACGAACGGTATGACAAAGCAACGTAAAATGCTGGTGACCTCTGCTCTGCCCTATGCCAATGGCCATTTGCATTTAGGTCATCTGGTAGAGCATATTCAAACGGATATCTGGGTGCGCACCCATAAAATGCTGGGCATTGATTGCATCAGCGTCTGTGGTGATGACGCACACGGCACACCCATCATGCTGAAAGCGGAGCAGATGGGCATCACGCCAGAAGAGTTGACCGCAGCCATGCAGCAAAGCCATGAGAAAGACTTTGTAGCCTTTGCAATAGATTATGACAGCTACCATACAACGCATTCGCCGGAAAATCAGCAGCTGGCATCTAATCTCTATCAACAACTGGAAACTCGCGGCGACATTGTCAGAAGGACCGTAAGCCAAGCCTATGATCCCGTAAAAAACATGTTTCTTCCGGATCGCTTTGTGAAGGGAACCTGTCCGAAATGCGGCGCCAAGGATCAATACGGTGATAACTGCGAAGCCTGTGGCGCAACATACGCGCCAACCGACTTGCTGGATGCAGTCTCTGCCGTATCCGGCGCCACACCGGTTGAAAAGGAATCAGAGCATTATTTCTTTGATTTGCCACGTTACGAAAGCCTGTTAAAGGAATGGACCAAAAAAGGTCACTTACAGACCGAAGTGGCTAATAAATTGGACGAATGGTTCAGCGCGGGTCTCAAGCAGTGGGATATCTCCCGTGATGCGCCTTATTTTGGTTTTCCAATTCCTGGTGCTGAAAACAAATATTTTTATGTCTGGATGGATGCACCCATAGGGTATATGGCCAGTTTTAAAAAATACTGTGATAAACAAGGTCTGTCCTTTGATGAATATTGGGCTGAAGGTTCAACCACGGAGCTTTATCATTTTGTAGGCAAGGATATTGTTTATTTCCATGCTCTTTTTTGGCCTGCCATTCTTGCCGCCACCCATCACCGCATGCCCACAGCCGTTTATACCCATGGCTTTCTGACGGTTGATGGTCAAAAAATGTCAAAATCCCGCGGCACATTTATTGAGGCTCGAACGTATCTGGAGCATCTGAATCCCGAGTATTTGCGCTATTATTTTGCTGCAAGACTGAATGGACGTGTGGATGATCTTGATTTGAATTTTGAAGACTTTGTGCAACGGATCAACTCGGATTTGGTAGGAAAGGTCGTCAATATCGCCAGCCGATGTGCCGGATTTATCAATAAACGCTTTGAAAATCAGCTGAGTCAACAGTTGCATGAACCCCAGCTATACCAGGATTGGTTGTCCTCCAGACAGGAGATCATTGACAGTTTTGTGGCCCGTGATTATGCATGGGCTGTTCGGCTTATCATGGAGACGGCTGATAAAATCAATCAGTATATCGATCAACACAAACCCTGGCTTCTTGCCAAAGATCCACAGCGCTTGGAAGAGGTGCAAATGATTTGCACCATGGGCTTGAATGGTTTTCGCTTGCTGATGACTTATTTAAAACCCATATTGCCGGTCATGGCCGCAGCCTCCGAGCAATTTTTAAATAATGCCGCCTGGACTTGGGAGAGCATTGATAAACCGCTGCTGGATCATCGCATTAATGCCTTTAGTCCACTCATGGTCCGGGTCGAAAAAGATAAAATCGAGTCCATGCTGGATAAGAGCAAGGGGGGTTAATGGTATCCGTAAAAGAGATCGATGCCGTTTTACCTCAGACCCAATGCGGTGAATGCAGTTATGCAGGTTGTCTGCCTTATGCAGAAGCCCTGGTCTCTGGTTTGACGAGCATTGACCGATGCCCACCCGGCGGGATTGAAACGGTTCAGTCTTTAGCAAAACTCTTGAACATTGACCCGCAGCCTTATCTTGATAAGGCCTTGAATAACACCCGTCAACCTTCGGTTGCCAAAATTAGAGAAGCGGAATGCATTGGATGCACCAAATGCATCCAGGCCTGTCCGGTTGATGCGATTATTGGCAGCGCGAAACAAATGCATGCGGTGATAAGCCATGATTGTACCGGCTGCGGCCTTTGTGTGGACCCTTGTCCTGTGGATTGCATTGATATGCTTCCTTTAGCAGAACCTGTCTATGATAAAGCCGCGGCAAAACAGCATTATCATGCCAGACAGACCAGGCTTTTAAGAGATGAGCATGAAAAACAGCAGTCTTATCGTGAAAAGCGTCTGCTGGCTAACAAAAGCACTGGCGAGGCGCAGGATAAAAAAGCCAAACAGGATTATATTTTGCAGGCTTTGGCTCGAGTCAAGGTCAAAAAAAATGAATAAACAAAAAAGACGAGAGATATTTGAACGTTTTCGAGAGCAAAATCCTCACCCAACCACGGAGCTGGAATTCAACAGCCCGTTTGAGCTGCTGATAGCGGTGATTTTATCAGCACAGGCCACGGATGTCAGTGTGAATAAAGCCACCAGCAAATTATTTCCCGAAGCCAATACCCCGCAGGCTATTTTGGATCTGGGTATTGATAAGCTCAAAGAATACATTAAAAGCATTGGTTTATATCATACCAAAGCTGAAAATATCATGAAAACCTGTGAGATATTGGAGAATAAATACCAGGGAGAAGTCCCTGATACCAGGGAAGCATTGGAAAGCTTGCCGGGTGTGGGGCGAAAAACCGCAAATGTTGTTCTTAATACAGCCTTTGATAAGCCAACCATAGCCGTTGATACACATATCTTCAGGGTTGCAAACCGTACGGGTTTGGCTAAAGGAAAAACGCCTTTGGAAGTAGAAAAGAAACTGGTAAAGTCGATTGATAAGGCATTTCTTAAAGATGCCCACCATTGGTTGATTTTACACGGAAGATATATCTGCGTGGCAAGAAAACCGAAATGCGGCGAGTGCCTGATTCGTGACCTGTGTGAATACAAGTATAAGACGGATTGAATCCAAGCAAAAGTCGCTTGTGCCTCGCCCAGATTTGATGTGAACGAGGTGCTAATCTAAATATCTCTTGGCAATTCATTGTTTTTCCTCTTAGAATAAAATCTCATTGGATGGGGGTGTGTTATGCGTTGGACGTCATGGGCTAAAGAGGCGGTTTGGGATAGAGGGCTTATAGGGCATTTTGTAAAATCGACAGGGGCTTATACCTTTAAAACCATGGCACATTTTTTTGAACAAGTGGGTGTTTTGCCTAAAGTGGCCTATTCTCTAATGACCCACAAACCCGCAAACAAAATCAGCCATCAGATGGTTTATATAACCCTTCATGATTTACTGCCGATGATTTTGGTCAATACAGTGAACACGACTGTGCAACAGGCATTCAGCACAGCGGACAAGGAAGAAGAGGAGCAATGGTTAAGCACAACCACTTTGCTGTCTTCCTCATTGCTTCTTCTTCAATTCGCTGTGAATGCTTATAATTTCCGTCAGGGCATACAAATGACAACACGGACGATGCTTGTTGCCTTAAGTGCACCGGAGGCTTTCAACCAGATCAATCCTCGCCAGAAATCCCCGCTGTGTATTGAAGACAAATGCACAACGGCCCAACGAATCAAAAGCGGAGGCGAAGAGCTGGTTAAACTCATGGCAAATGATATGGCGGTCTTGGCCATCAGCCAAGTGCCTTATATTACCTTGTTGTCCAAAATTATTTCCATCTATGTTCGCGGTCGCTATATTCTGGTCAGTACAACACCTGAACGTTGTGCAACACACCGTGGTATAGAATCTGAAAATGCCTTTGCCTTAGGGCTTGGCCATGAAGGGCTGATGACTTTGATTCGTCACCTGTTGTCCTCAACCCTTGGGCTGCCTCCGGCATTATGTCTAAATACCATGGAAAAAATGCTGTTGGTGTTTCAAATGGCTGTCGCCGCCCATTTAACGCCGCCCCTGGTTGAATCCGGTAAAGGCACTTTAAGTATTGATCCCCTGGAAACATATGAGCGTATGACCGGCTGGATAACGAAGGTGATTGCACACGGTTTGATTAAGGAGGTACCGCGTTTATTTGAGGGGCCCGGCACCGATATCCCCTGGAATAAGATCGTTAAATATTTTCGTGAGATCAACAATAACGCGCTCACAAAACAAATAAAAACCCTGGCTTTGCCCTCTCTATTACACAGCGATCAAAATTTTGTAAAAGATCCGGTGATTCAAAAACTTTGGTCGCCTTTGCAAAAACAGTTTGATACCTGCTTGATGGTTGTCCTCAATGCCGGCAAAAATGAGCGAGTGTTACTGACTTTATTAACCTGGGCGCCAGGTACAACGTCGCTGGCCTTGAAGCTGACATTTGGCATACCTCAAAAACTGACAAGGGCATTGGTTCTTGTTGCAGGAGATGAGAATTTTCGCCATCTATTACAGGACATTCAGAACTGGATTCAGTCACTTGGAACAAATACGGTTCAACTGGTGAACTTGCCTCGTCCTGCCGTCTATCTGAAGCACAGCGATAATTCTTTACAAACGCCTGTAGCATCAACGAAAGAAGAGAAGACAGAGACATCGCCAGCGATGTTGGGCATTGCATCTGGCAAATCCTCGATCGATCCCCAATTATTACTTTCTCGCGCCAAACAGCCGACAGCGGATCTTGGTTTTTTCGCAACAGAAGATAAAAAGAAATCGGATGCCAGGACGGCGTCTGCAAATCAGCAGCCCTCCATTGATGATTTATTGAGTTTTTGAGCGAGGCTTGCTCAATCGCTGCTTCACGATGATAGGTATCAAATCCAGCCCAATACAAAAATTGACAAATTTTTGTAAGGTTTTCTTGCCGCCTTGAAAAGTTAGGCTTTTTTCTAATGAGAGCTATTTGATTGCATTTGGCTTAAGTGGTATATTCCTGACCATAATTCAAGTGCAAATTCCATTTTTTTGCATGGGTGGGACGTATTGTATAGCAGGATGATGACATAAAAGATGTATTTTTCAATGACTTCACAATCAAGAGGGTTTTTGGCAATCAGTGCAAGCATGATGACCTGCTTGATTTTACTGATAAATCTTTCTTTTAAAATGGTGGCATTTTCGGGGTTAATTTTCACAGTCACCAGCCTGATATGCCCTGTTGTTGCTTTCTTTTACCTGTTGGCCTTAAGAAATACCTCTGTCGTTGAGCAACGGCATATCCTCAACATGTCATTGATAGCGCTTTATATCTTTTCGATTGGCATTTTTTTGTTGGTTAACTTGCCAGCTGCCGAATACATGCACAACAACCCGGCCTATCAGATCGTTTTTGAAGACATTCCCAAGAAATTTTTTGCAACGACCTTTGCTTTTGGGATTAGTTTTTATCTTCCTCATTTTATTTTTTGCCGTGAGGAAAATGCGGAGGTTTTATCGCCAAAAAAATCCGTGATTTTTATGGTTTTGACAGGACTCAGCTTTTTTGTCATCAATTTTTATTTTCTTTTTTCCGAACCGAATATCAAGGATTTTCAGCGCATTTTCATTGATTCTTTATTGGTATGCTCAATCCTGCTTTTAATTACGGCTGTTGGTTTTATGGCCTTTATTGTTCCTTTCAAAAGGGAAGCGCGTCATTTTGAAAGGTTGCCTCAAAGCGTGTCTTTATACCATTATCTGGTTTGTGTTGCTGTAGCTATCATTCTGATTTGTGTTGCCTGCGAATATCGCCTGGTTTCTTTAAGCAATAACTGGGATGTGACGGCCAATTGTTTATTATTTCCTGTCGCTTTGATGGCGAGCACCATCATCGGCGAATTATACGGACCTCGGGCTAATCTGATTTTGGTTGTCGTGCTGATAGGCGTTCAATTGTTTTTTGATGGCTTGCTGATGTTGTCGGTGGCCCTGCCTTCGCCCTCATTTTTTGATTTAACCCAGTTTTATAATTATATTCTTCCAAGACGCATTTCAACAGCGACACTGGCCTTGTTTATTTCTTTTCAATGCAATACTTATTTGCTGGATAGACTGCGGCATATTTCCTGGTTAAAAAGTCGTGCGGTGAGAATATTTATTGCAAATTTCTGCGCAAGAACCCTGATTTGTCTGGTCAGTTACAGCTTGCTATTTACGGGTATTTATAATTATGATCAAATGATAACCTTGGCATTGAATGCCTGGATTTTCAAAAATGTCCTGGAAATTTCTATGCTGCCTTTCATCGTTTGGTTATGCAATGTATTTGAAAAACGCTTGAAAACAGAGCAGCAATCCAGCGCTGCGCTGTCAAGGCAGGCCGAAATCAGTGATAAGGCAATGATGAATCAAATATAGATTCATTTATTTTCTCTTTTCTGCAGGCAAAGCCAGTCAATTAAACACTCTGTCTTTATCTTGCAGATTATGTGAATGCTGTTATGATAAAAAAAAATTTGCGCTGAAGGGAGTAGGGACATGACTATTTTTTGTACCGTTATCAAAGATTTTCTTTTATCTAAAATTGAAAAATACATTGCAGATTCCAATGTCTTGGATGGCATGTACGGCACGATGCGAGATTTGGAACTCTCTGAAGCCAAAAGAGACATCGCCAAAGATCTTAAACATCATATTAACGAATTAACCATCGAGGGCCGTGACAAGGATTTCCTTCATCAAATTCAGAAATATATACAAACAGCTGAAGAAACAGCAGCACAAAAAGGGCGCGAAAAAGGAAAAGACGGCGGCAGCTTTGATGAATTGATGAGATATTTAATCGTATTGGCCTGTTCTATAGAATTCAAGATGGATAAAGCAAAATTAACCGATGTGGAGCATGATAAAGCAGATGCTCTGAGTGTATTCTCATATTATGTGGCGTTGTATCATACGAAAGCCATCATGTTTAAGCTTGATTCTAAAAAAGGCCTTATCAATAAATTGATCCAGTTTCAGAAAGGCCAGTGGGGAACTGATTTATCGGATGAAAAAGATGCCTTGATAAGCGAAGCTTTATCCACATGCAGACAAAGTATCGATGATTTAGATAAATCCAGACCCACTTATAAAGAAGCCTTATCAAGAGTCGTGCGTCGTGCCATTGAGGATGTTAAATCCAAAAACGAGCAATTATGCAGAGAGCGAGGCGTAGAGCCTAAGGTCAGCGTGGGACTGACGCTGTTTTCCGCCCTTAATCTGGGCATCAAGACGTATACCCCAAGCAAAGGGGAACTGGAAAACTGTATGGATCAAGCGCATGAAGCCATTGAAGCCATCCATTTTGGTTTAACCCAGACAACGCAGCCGACTTTACCCTGAGCGACGCGAGACATCTTCTGCAACGGGCATAGAGCCAGGTCATAAAAATGCCTCAGATGTCGCTTTGATAATCCAACGGCACCGGCGTTACTGCAACTCGCCGCATAAATCCGTTTCGATGAGTGTTTTAACCTGCTGTAAATCTAACTTTTTACTTAACAAATAGAGTAATTTGCAATGTGCTGCTTCCGGCGTCATATCATGGCCGCTGATAAGGCCTGCCTGTTTGAGGGTTAGACCGGTTGCGTATTGATCCATCTCAACTTTACCCTGGTGACACTGGGTACAGTTAATAATGAGAATGCCTTTGCGGCAGGCGTCTTTGAGCAGTTGCAAAAAGCGGGGATCATTATTTTGTGCATTGCCTGCACCGTAAGTTTCCAGCACCAAGCCCTGTAAGGGGTGGTTAAGAATATAGCCCAGAACATCCGAGGCAAACCCTGGAAACAGGCGGAAGTTGGCAATGACATTGGGTGTAATGGTTTGCAGATGAAAGGCTTTATCGGGCTTGGGCCGTAAATATTTTTTGTTGAGTTCAATATTGATACCGATATCTGCCAGGTGAGGATAGTTAGGAGAGTCAAAGGCATTAAAGCTCTGAGCATTTACTTTTTGTGCCCGATTGCCGCGAAGCAGTCTTTGGTTGAAATATATACAGACCTCATGGATGTCTTCCGTGGCACAAAGCCATAATGAAGTAATGATGTTATCGATAGCATCATTGCGAACCTCAGACAGAGGAATCTGAGAACCGGTGACAATGACCGGTTTAGCAAGGTTTTCGAGCATGAAAGACAGTATAGATGCGGTATAGGCCATGGTATCTGTGCCATGAAAAACAATAAAGCCATCAAATTGCTCATAATTTTTTGCAATATCATAGCCAATATGGTTCCAGTCATTGACGGTCATATTGGAAGAATCAAGCAGAGGATTGTATTCTTTGATGGTATACTCCGGCATGTCCGGATGCCCAAGAGCTGGTATTTTCTTCAGGGCTGTTTTGACATAGTCCTGGGCAGGCTGGTAACCCTTATCGGTTTTTATACTGCTGATGGTGCCGCCAGTATTAATGATTAAGATACGTTTTTTCATCAGTTTACCCTGTAAATCAACTATTCTTAAAATATATCACAGATTTATTTGCCAAACTCTCGTAGTTTGTGGAAAAATCAATGCATAAACGGTTTAGTGTAAGTAGTTTAGCATGGTTATCGACAGAGCCGGTTATCGGTTGAATGTAGGAATAGTTTTGATCAATGAATCCAATCGCGTATTCTGGGGGCGGCGTCAAGGTCACGATGCCTGGCAATTTCCACAAGGCGGGCTTGCTGCAGGTGAAACAGCCATGCAGGCCATGTTCAGGGAGTTGAAAGAAGAGGTTGGGTTGGATAAAGAGGATGTTGAAGTGTTAGGCGTGACACGCCGTTGGCTGAAATACCGTCTTCCCAAGCAATATCTGCGCCATGGCAGCGATCCTTTGGTCATTGGACAAAAACAAAAATGGTTTTTGTTGCGTTTGGTATCCAGCGAGCAAAAAGTCCGGCTCGATTTAAGCGATTCTCCTGAATTTGATAGTTGGCGCTGGATAGATTTTTTTGAGCCGGAACAGCAGGTCATTTATTTTAAGAGGCAAGTGTACTCACAAGCCTTAAAAGAATTGGAGCCTTTTTTAAAAGGCCGTAAATCGTCTTTCAGCCATAAGCGTAAAAAGAGGTAATCATAGACATTAGATGCTAAAAGTACTTAAACGAATCGTTCAGGATGTGACAACAGCCACTAATTTGACGGAGGCTTTGGGCATATTGGTTAAGCGCGTGGGTAAAGCCATGGATGCTGAAGCCGTGTCTGTCTTTCTCATTGATAATAAACATGCTGAATATGTCCTTATAGCGACGGAAGGTTTGAATAAGTATGCAGAAACAAAGGTTCGAGTAGCTCTCGATTGCGGCTTGTTAGGCCTCATAGGGCGCAGAGAAGAGCCTATCAATCTTGAAAATGCACCCGAACACCCTGAATTCTATCAAAACCCCCTGCTTGGCGAAGAGCATTTATCTGTGTTTCTGGGGGTGCCGATTATTCAGCATCGAAAACTTTATGGCGTCATCACCGTTCATCAGGCAGCACCGCGATGTTTTGATGACGCGGAAGAAGCTTTTTTAATTACCCTTGCAGCCCAGTTAGGCGGTATTATTGCGCACGCTGAAGCCACCGGCGAACTGGATGTCCTGACCCACCCTGTTCATCAAAATCCAGAAAAATCCGATATGATTTCCCAGGCCGCTTTTACCGGCCTCGGTTCGGTGCCAGGCGTCGGTATCGGTACAGCCGTTGTCATTTACCCTCCTGCCGATCTGGATGCGGTACCTCGTCATGCCGTCGAGGATGTTGACAATGAAATCAAAATTTTTTATCAGGCCCTGGAAAACGCCAGAGATGATATGCGTCGTCTTAGTAAACGAATCCAGGCGAATGTTGCAGAAGAAGAGCAGGCGCTATTTGATGTCTATTTGCGAATTTTGGATAAAGACAGTCTGGGCGCTGAAGTAGCCGAGGTGATTCGTGATGAACAAATCAGTGCTCAGGCCGCGCTGGCATCGGTTATAAAGAAACATGTTTTGCAGATTGAGGCCGTTGATGATGTTTATCTTCGAGAAAGGGCCAGTGATTTTCGGGATTTGGGTCGGCGTGTATTGGCTGAATTGCAAATAAATCAGCGGGAAGAAATCGATTTTCCCAGGCGGACTATTTTAATTGGTGAGGAAATAACCGCTGCAGCCCTTGCTGAGGTGCCCGATGGGCAGTTAGTGGGTGTGGTCTCTATCAAGGGATCAAATAACTCACACGTGGCGATTTTGGCTCGTGCCATGGGAGTGCCTACGGTGATGGGTGCGCGCGGGTTGAAACTGGAACAGCTTTCAAGACGGGCAGTCATCGTTGATGGTTATTACGGTCATGTATTTGTCTCTCCTTCCAAAGCGGTTCTGGCTGAATTCAAACAGCTTGCCCAGGAGGAGCAAGAGTTAAATCAAAGCCTGGTCAGTCTGCGTGACAAACCCGCTGAAACGACAGATAACTACCGTGTGTCCTTGCAAGTCAATACCGGTCTGGCCATGGATGCAGGCTTATCGATGAGTGTGGGGGCTGAGGGAATCGGCTTATACCGTTCTGAGGTGCCGTTCATGAGTCGGGACCGCTTTCCTTCAGAAGATGAGCAGACCATCATTTATCGTCAGCTTCTAAAAGCGTTCGCTCCAAGACTGGTCACTATGAGAACCCTGGATATAGGCGGTGATAAAATTCTGCCTTATTTTCCAGTGGAAGAAGACAATCCTTATCTTGGCTGGCGCGGCATTCGCGTGACACTGGATCACCCGGATGTCTTTCTTATTCAGGTGCGGGCCATGTTGCGCGCCAGTGAGGAGCTGAATAATCTGCGGATCATGCTGCCAATGGTCACCAATTTATCAGAAGTGGATGAAGCCACTTACCTCATTGGCCAGGCTTATGATGAATTGCTTGAAGAAGGACGGGTGATAGAAAAACCCAAGCTGGGTGTTATGATAGAGGTGCCTGCAGCGGCTTTTATGGCCCGCGAATTGGCCAAACGTGTAGATTTTATCTCCGTTGGCAGCAACGATCTGACTCAATATCTTTTAGCTGTGGACAGAAACAACGCTAGAGTGGCAGAGCTTTATGACTCTTTGCATCCTGCCATGCTGCGTACCTTGATAAAGATTGTTGAAGGCGGTCACAGCGGTGGGGTTGAGGTGAGTATCTGCGGTGAAATGGCCAGCGATCCCATGGCGGTTATTCTGCTGTTGGCTATGGGTTTTGACACACTGAGCATGAACTCAGCCAGTTTGCCGCGCGTCAAATGGGTTATACGTAACTTTTCGATCGCCAGTGCTAGACGTATCCTTGCCGAGGTTTTGGAATTCGAGCACCCTGAGGAAATTCGTTTCCATCTGGAAAAAGCGTTAGAGGAAAAAGGACTGGGTGGTTTGATACGAGCAGGAAAATCATGATGTTAGCGGCCTTGCTGGAAAGCGGCACAGTCTATGCGCTAACGGGTGCTTTTGCAGGATTGGCTGCGGGACTTTTGGGGATTGGCGGTGGCATGGTGGTTGTGCCAGCGCTGGCTTTTATTTTCACCCTTAATCAGACCGTTCCCCAGGAAATGATCATGCATTTTGCTGCCGGCACGTCATTGATGGCCATGATCATCACATCCCAGTCTGCGGTGCGGGCGCATTACCGTCTCGGGGAGATATTATGGCCAGTATTCCATCGACTGTGGCCGGGCGTTGTCGTAGGAACTGTCCTTGGCGCACTGATAGCTGATCAAATGCCTTCTCATTGGTTGCGAATAATCTTCGGTTTATTTTTGTTATTTATTGCTTATAAAATGTTTTCGGCAAGACACAAGACGTATCTTCATCAGTATCCAAAGCCCTGGATAAACAACCTGGTCAGTGGTTTGATTGGTTTAAAATCGGGACTGCTTGGTGTTGGAGGCGGCGCTTTGTTGATTCCTTATTTGACTTACTGCGGTTTGGATACCAGAAAGATTACCCCATTATCGGGCTTGTGCACACTGACAGTCGCCATCGTCGGCAGTTTAGCGTTTATGATTACCGGTAGCAATGAAGCGGGTATGCCAGCTTATTCAACAGGTTATGTTTATTGGCCTGCGGCGATTTGGGTTGCGATTCCCAGTGCGATGTTTGCTCCGATTGGTGCGCGCTTAGCCTATAAGCTGCCGATTCAACAGTTAAAAAACGCGTTTATTGTTTTTTTATTGATAACCGCTTTAGACATGCTCATTTAAAAAATTTACACTGTGACAACGATGAATTTATTTTTATATCAGACAGGGGCTTCAACCATTATGTTAACCTTTCCACATATTGATCCGGTGGCTTTTCATCTGGGGCCAATCAAAGTCTACTGGTATGGCTTGATGTATCTTTTAGCTTTTCTGTGTGCCTGGGGTCTGGCGCATTTAAGAGTCAGGCTTTATAAGCTGGATTGGACAGGCGAGCAAATAACCGATTTAATTTTTTATGGCGCTCTGGGTGCCATCATCGGCGGCCGGCTGGGTTACATGCTGTTTTACAGTTTTAAACAATTAATCACAGAACCCTGGGTCCTTTTTAAAGTCTGGGAAGGCGGCATGTCCTTTCATGGTGGTTTGTTAGGTGTTATTGTTGCCGTATTTCTCTTTGCACGGCAAACAAAAAAAACAATCTGGCAGGTGGGTGATTTTGCAGCACCTCTGGTGCCGACAGGGCTGGCATTTGGACGAATAGGCAATTTCATCAACGGCGAGCTATGGGGCAGACCAACGGACATGCCCTGGGGCATGGTTTTCCCGCATGTTGACGGGCAACCAAGGCACCCCTCGCAGCTGTATGAATTTGGTCTTGAGGGCATTTTATTATTCGTTATTGTCTGGTGGTATGCAGCCAAACCAAGACCGGCAGGGGCAGTCTCTGGCGTATTTTTAATCGCGTATTCACTATGTCGATTTTTTGGAGAATTTTTTCGCCAGCCAGACGCCCATCTGGGCTATATTGCTTTTAACTGGCTGACTATGGGGCAACTGTTGTCCGTTCCCGTGTTCCTGGCGGGTCTTATTATATGGTGGATTAAACGATGAAAAATTATTTACAGTTACTGGATCATATTTTACAAGAAGGGGCTGAGAAATCCGATCGTACCGGAACCGGAACCTTGTCTGTTTTTGGTTATCAGATGCGTTTTAATTTACAAGAGGGTTTTCCTCTGGTGACCACTAAAAAGCTTCACATGCGAAGCATTATTCATGAACTGTTATGGTTTTTGAAAGGCGATACCAATGTTGCTTATTTAAACGAACACAAGGTCACCATCTGGGATGAATGGGCGGATGCCAAGGGCGATTTGGGGCCAGTATACGGAAAACAATGGCGAAGCTGGCCAACGGCTGAGGGCCAAACCATTGATCAGTTGTCTCAACTGCTCGACCAGATTAAATCAAATCCTGATTCTCGGCGTTTATTGGTCTCTGCCTGGAATGTGGGGGAGTTGGATAAAATGGCTTTAATGCCCTGTCATGCCCTGTTTCAATTTTATGTTGCAGAAGGCCGTTTATCCTGCCAGTTGTACCAACGTTCTGCTGATGTTTTTTTAGGCGTGCCTTTTAACATTGCCTCCTACGCCTTGTTAACACATATGATAGCGCAGCAATGCCATCTTGAGGTGGGTGATTTCATATGGACAGGAGGCGATTGCCATTTGTATCTGAACCATATTGAGCAAGCAAAGACCCAGTTGCAACGCGAACCTTATCCACGGCCTGAGCTGGAAATAAAGCGAAAGCCTGCGTCACTTTTTGATTATGCCTACGATGATTTCGAGTTTGTTAATTACCAGTATCATCCAGCGATTAAAGCGCCTATTGCGGTTTAGACAAGTACTTGATCCGAGCCGCGACCGTCAGGGAGCGGAAATTTTCCTTGCTAAAGCGCGCGGCTCAGTTGTTTACGCAGAGATTGTACATTTAAATGCAATCGCCATGGATGATTTTTCACGGTTGCCACATAAAATTGATAAATCTGCGTAGGTTGGGCCTTGGCCCAACAAATTAATTCATTTCTCAACAATATTTGCATGGTGGAATTGTTGGGCCAAGGCCCAACCTACCTCGTCTTGATCTGAGCCGTGACCGTTAGGGAGCGGAAATTTAAAAAGGTTCCGCTCCCTAACGGTCACGGCTCGGATTTCCTACGCAAGATTGTGCGCTTTAATGCAAACGCTACAGGGATAACTTGAAAATATCCCTGATAGCCTCAGGCAAGGGAATGGATTTATTTCTTGCATAATCAACCCAGACGATTTTGCTGTTACCCTGTGCCATGAGCTGATCCTGCTGATATAAGGCATGATCCATCTGAATGCTTGAGCGCCCAGGGCTATGCACCGAAGAGATAAGTTTAAGTTCTGCAGGGTAGACGATGGGCTTAAGAAAGGTGCATGCGATGTGAATAACCACAGGGCCTTTGTCTTGTTTTATATCCAAATGAAGCTGTTCCAACCATTCAATTCTGGCTTGCTGGAAATAATCAAAATAACGCCCGTTGTTGACATGACCCAGCGCATCCATATCGTTCCATTCGATATTAAAGGTCTTTTGGTGTACCATAATTTCCTTGCCGTTCATCTACTGACCTTATCGTTTTAGAAGATTAAGTTATAAATATAATCAATTTCCAATATTTTTTAAACCATAAACTTGCTAAGCCCCGGCGCATTGGCGATAATTTCCCTTTTTCGTGGAGAAGCTGTTGAGCGTTTACATAAAAGAATCCGAACTGCCTGAAAAAGCCTGTGTGATCTGGCTGCATGGTTTGGGTGCGGATGCTTCAGATATGGTGGGTCTTGCAGAGCAATTGCCGCTGGGTCATATCGGGCTGCGTCATGTATTCATTGATGCGCCGGTTCGGCCGGTGACACTGAATGGCGGCATGCCAATGCCTGCCTGGTATGATATATCCGGTATGAAACTGACTGATCGCGAAGACAGTGTGGGAATCAGGCAATCGCAACAAGTCATTACAGACGTCATTAAGACACAGATGAAAGAAGGCTTTCAATCCACTGACATTTTTCTCGCTGGTTTTTCGCAGGGCGGCGCCATGGCATTATATACGGCACTTGAGCTCAAGGAGCCCTTAGCAGGGGTTATCGCCTTGTCTGCCTACATACCACTTCGCCAATCGATTCAGGTGACTCAGCCGCGCTCCACGCCGTTGTTCATGGCAGGCGGCCGATTTGATCCCATCGTCTTGCCCGAGTGGACACGAGCAAGCGCTGAATGGCTAGAGGAACAAGGCTTTAATAAGCTGTCCTGGCATGAATATGATATGGAACATTCTGTTTGCATGGAAGAAATAAAAGACATTGCCAGTTGGTTAAAGCAGCACTTGGTAGGAGAGGTTTAATGACTGTAGTAAAAAAGGCAAAAACCGTCGGTTATAGCTGCGAACAAATGTATAATTTAGTGAACGAGGTGGAACGGTATGAAGAGTTTCTGCCCTATTGCGCTGAAAGTAACGTAAGTCACCGGAGTGAAGATGAGGTTCAGGCAACGCTGGTCGTCTCCGCGGCAGGAATGCATAAATCATTCACGACCAGGAATTTGCTTCAGGTCAATAAGATGATTGAGATTCGTCTGGTGGATGGACCCTTTAATCATCTGGAAGGCTTCTGGCGTTTTGATGAGGTAGAAGAAGGCTGCCTGGTGTCACTTGATTTGGAGTTTGAACTTGCGGGCAGGATGTTCTCAATGATGCTCGGGCCTGTATTCGAACAATTTGTCGACAAAATGCTTGGTGCTTTTTGTGATCGAGCCGAGGCTTTATATGGTAAAGGTTGAAGTGGTTTATGTGACAAAGACCCAGGATATTATTGAGCGCACTTGCAGTCTGCCTGAAAACGCAAGCGTTTTTGAGGCACTTGAAGCCTCAAAAATCTTCCAGACCCATCCTGAAACCAGACAGCTTTGTTTTGGTATTTTCAGCAAGCGGGTTGCAGGGAATCACCCGATCAAGTCTGGTGATCGTATAGAAATATACAGGCCTTTAACTCTGGATCCCAAAGAAAAAAGGCGGCAGCGGGCTGTCAGTTAATGACACTGCACTCAGCTGTCATTTAAACTCTTTTCTCAATCCTGACCAAAGTATCATTGCGAAAATGCAGTTGCAGGTTTCGAACCATTGTTGGTTGATTGCCTCTGCGATAGGTATAGGCATAATCCCAGCGGTCATTGTTAAATGTTGGACTGAGCAAACTGCTGCCCATGAGAACAGCAACGTCCTTTTTGCTCATCCCTGTTTTCAATCGTTGAATTTTTGATTCCGGCAGCAGATTGCCTTGCTGTACAATGCGCCTGGAAAAGTCATAGGATGTGCAATTGGTCAAGCCAAGTGTTAAAACCATTAAAGAGATGAGGAAACTTTTTTTCATTTTTTTGCCTGTTATTTAAAATTCAGCCATAATATACTGCGCAGCTGGTGAACGCGCGCAGTATAACATGCGAAAAGCATAATGCCACCCGTGTTTTTGTATTTATAAGGAGTTAATGTGGGAGAGAGTCAGCAACTAAAAGACGCTGGATTAAAAATAACCCTGCCCCGGTTAAAAGTATTGCAAATACTTGAACAGTCTCGAGACCACCATCTGAGTGCCGAGGGTGTTTATAAAGCGTTAATAGAAATGGGCGAAGACGTGGGTCTGGCCACTGTATACAGAGTATTGACGCAATTTGAAGCCGCAGGTTTGGTCTCCAAGCTTAATTTTGAAGGCGGTTATTCGGTATTTGAATTAAGCCAGGGCGAGCACCATGATCACCTGGTCTGTGTTAAATGCGGCAGGGTAGAAGAGTTTGTCGATCCGCTTATCGAAAAGCAGCAAAAAATGATTGCTGAAAAAGCCAAATTTAAAATGACGGACCATGCTTTAAACATTTACGGTATATGCCCTGACTGTCAGGCGTAACGGCATCAATTTTTTAACTTCGGAGTATAGTTATTGTGGCAATTAAATCAGACAAATGGATCGAAAAAATGGCGCTCGAGCATGGGATGATCACTCCTTTTCAGCGAGAACAGGTGCGTCATGATGAAAACGGGCGAATTATTTCTTATGGTGTGTCCAGCTACGGTTACGATGTTCGCTGTTCCAATGAATTTAAAATTTTTACCAACATCAACTCAGCCATCGTTGACCCGAAGTCTTTTGATGCTAACAGCTTTGTAGACGTTCAATCTGACGTATGCATCATTCCGCCCAATTCCTTTGCTTTGGCGCGAACCATCGAATACTTCCGCATTCCTCGAAATGTTTTAACCATTTGCCTTGGTAAATCGACTTATGCGCGTTGTGGAATCATTGTTAATGTCACGCCTCTTGAACCCGAGTGGGAAGGTCATGTGACACTTGAATTTTCCAATACCTCACCGCTGCCTGCTAAAATCTACGCCCACGAAGGCGTGGCCCAAATGCTGTTTTTAGAATCAGATGAGGTATGTGCGGTATCTTACCGTGATCGGGGAGGAAAGTATCAGGGACAAACAGGGGTTACCCTTCCGCGGACTTAATCCTCTAAAGGTGCTTTATCACGTGAGGCATTTACACGCTCTCTCAGCTCTTTACCGGGCTTGAAATGAGGGCTGTATTTTGTCTTCGTGATAACCTTTTCACCGGTTTTAGGATTATGTGCCGCTCGTGGAGGACGATGGTGCAGTGAAAAACTACCAAACCCTCTAATTTCTATTCTTTGCCCTTCAACCAGTGCGTCACTCATGAGTTCCAGTATCTGATTTACAGCAGCAGCAATCTGTTTTTCTGGAAGATGTGTCATGCGAGCAGCGAGTTGTTCAATCAGTTCCGATTTTATCATGCCTCACCTCAATTTCTCCGAGTCCCAAGTTAGCATCACCCTAGAAACAGGTGCCAAAAAAAATACTTGAATAGTGCAGTTTTTGACAAGTATATAAATGCTAGTATAGATCGGTATAGATATTAATCAATATTTTTCAAGTGCATGGACAAAAAAACTTTTTCAAAACGACTGTCTTCGCATATTTCCATTCACATATCAGCGGCTTTTCTTTGATGGATATAAGCAATAACCACGCCCCAGCTCATTTCGACAGAGACTGAACGGATAAGCGAGTAAGCAGGGCATGACAGGGGTTTACTGATTGTTATGATGGTGTGGCATTTTTCCAGTTTTTCAAACTGCTGGTTTAATCTTTCCCAGCTCTCTCCCAGAAAAGCCGTAGAGCTCGCAAAAATAAGGGTTGCGTCACTTAAATCATGAGAAAGAAAATCATGATGATAAAATTGAATGGCCCTGGCTTTTTCATGATATGAACTGAGTTGATACAATCGTTCTTTTTGCTGGCATGAGACTTGATGCAGGGCTTCAAACATCTCAATCCCACAACATTTTTTTATCTTGAAAACCATGGCACAAGCCAGTACAGCTCGACCGCTGCCGCTGCCTAAATCATAAAAAACCGTGTTTGAATCCAATTTAACTAAAGACAGCAATGCAATAAAGGGTATAAATTTTATTTCACCGTATACGTACTCTATTGCATCTTTACCTTGTCTGGCTTGAAGTGATAATTTAAAACCATCGACCTGTTTAAACAGTTTCTGATGTATCTGGTGATGACGGTTTAAATCAAGCCTGCGTTTCCAGCGCCATATGCCAAATCGACGTAGGCCTTGCCAAAGCCATACCATGCAGAAAATCATCAGCAAAAGAAGCCCTGTAATAAAAAAGAGCCCTTTAGCCATGTGGTCTGGTTTCCTGCTTAAGGATTTTCACCTTTTCCTCATGCGATAACTGGGGCCAGGCCTCTAATAAAAGTTTTCCTGCTTGTCGTTCGTTTTTTGCTTGTTGATGGGTTTCCAGGGGCGATTCATCGTTAACATAGAGGCCAGTAATAAAGGAAGTCAGCAAGCTGGCAACAATAGCCAGCGTCAGTATTTTCCACTGGAATGATTGGAAAAAATAACTGGTTTTCTGTACCGCTTTCTGCGCAAAACGCTCTATGTGGGAACAGCTTTCATTGGCAATTCGGTTAAATTGTTGCAGATCACATTGCGTCAGCGCTTGATTTACTGTTTTTATTGAATCCTGGCTGTGCTGCTCGATAAGTTGGAGGCTTTGCTGACTCATTTCTGTGAATTGTACAAGTTGGCTTTGCATTTGTTTGATAAGTTGCTCTCCATTTTCATGAACAGACTGTAACTGTTTTTCACCTTGTGCCAGAATGTCAGCGATAGAGCTGTGAAATTTGCTCATGCCGGTCTGTGACAAAATCTCATGAAGTGATTCCAGTTCACGCTGAATGGATTGCGTTTGCTGTTTATAGTGTGCCTGATGCACATGGGTTTTTTCTTCGAGATCATGCTGCCAGGTGATCATCTTTCTTTCAACGACTTCAAAATAGGCAATAAACTCACTGCTTCTACGTAACAGTTCCTTTAGACGAATGATATCCTTATCTTCAAATTCTGTCATTATTCAGTCCTTTGTAAAATGATTATGCGATCAGATAAAAGTTATGCTTATATTTCGCAAAAACCGGCAATTTTAAATATATTAGATATACTTATTTTACTCTTACTTTAAACGGATTTTATAATTAAGGCCATGATAAAAGAAATTGTGTTGATAGTGATCTTGTTCAGTTTATTTATGGCGCTCATGTATGCCTTGCAACGAACATTTATTTATTATCCAGACAAAAGAACACCTCATCGAGCCGATCATCAAGCCGGTGATATGGAAAAAGTAAAACTTGAAACGAGCGATGGCCTGTCCTTGCTTGCCTGGTATAAACCGCCTGAGCCCGGGGCGCCAACCGTCCTCTACTTCCATGGTAACGCGGGTCATATCGGGTATCGAATGCCTCTCGCCCGACAATTCATAAACGCGGGATTTGGCGTTTTTTTACTTGAGTACAGGGGCTATGGCGGCAATCTGGGCAGCCCTTTTGAGAAAGGGTTTTATCTGGATGCCGAAGCTGCCATGCACTTTCT
>JAGXGR010000025.1 GCA_024636645.1 Legionella sp. | reverse complement strand
GCGTATGGCGCGGTGAAATATTAAACAAAAACAAGCATGGCGAATTGTTCTGGGTGTCTTCCATTATTTCCCCTCTGAGAAATGAATCAGGTTCAATAAGTCATTACCTGGCCATTATGGAAGATATTACCCAACAGAAAATTTATGATGAAATACTCAGGCATCAAGCGACCTACGACAATATGACCAATCTGCCTAACCGTCTAAGCGGTCACACCAAGCTTGAAAAATCAATCAACATCGCCAGAAAAACAAAAACTAAAATTGCCTTGTTATATCTTGATCTGGACGGCTTCAAAATAATTAATGATTCTTTAGGCCATGCGGTGGGCGACATGCTGTTGCAAGATCTCTCTAGTCGTTTGCTCTCTTTAGTCAGACATTACGACACCATAGCGCGCATGGGCGGCGATGAGTTTATGATTATCCTTGATGATATACAATATAAAAAAGATGCTGAACATATTGCCGCAAAATGCCTTAAAGCCTGTCAAAAGCCTTTTATTATTCAGTCCCATGAGGTGAAAATTTCTGCCAGTATCGGCATTGCCCTTTTTCCAGAGCATGGCAATGATACCCGGTTCTTAATGCATAATGCAGACACCGCCATGTACCATGCCAAGGAATCAGGAAAAAATAAATGGAAAGTATACAATAGCACAATGTCTGACAAGGTCATCAATAATACACATATTAAAGCGGAACTAAGAAAATCTATCATCAATAAAGAATTCAACCTGCATTATCAACCTTTAATTGATGTCAAAAGTAATAAGGTCCTGGGCGCTGAGGCGCTGTTGCGCTGGAAGAATGAAAAAATTGGAAATATATACCCGGCACAAATCATCCCTATAGCCGAGCAAACCGGCGATATACATCTACTGGGGGAGTGGATCATCCATACCGCCTGCCAGCAGGTCAAACAATGGCAAAAACTCACCGGTCGACCGTTGAAAATCGCGGTTAATGTTTCCATCCACCAATTGAAAAACCCTGAATTTATTAGCCAGGTGGAGGCCGCGCTCAAGCAATCCAGGCTTTCTCCAGAACATCTCATACTGGAAGTGGCTGAGTCCGCTCTCATTGACAGCTCGCCTCTGCTGCTGGAGCAATTGAAACAATTGTCTGATATGAAAGTTGAGTGCTCAATAGATGATTTTTGTATGGGTTATTCCTCGCTGGACTACTTACGCGCCTATCCTTTTAAAAGCTTGAAAATCGATAAAAGTTATATTCAGGATATTCATACAAACAAAAACGATCTTAATCTCATCCATAATATAATTACCCTGTCTCGGCAACTCAAACTCAAAGTAATAGCAGAAGGCGTAGAAACCTTTGAGCAGTTGCAATTGATTCGTTCATTGAATTGCGACTATGTTCAGGGGTGGTATTTTACCAAACCCCTGAACGAGGATAAGTTTCTGGAATGGTTGCTTATTTCCGGTTAAGATTTTCTTCAACAGTAAATTGCTGTTTTAATTGCTTTAAATTCAGCTTTACAAATTTTGAACCAAATCCCTTAACCTTGGCCAATTCCTCAACCGATTGAAACCCCTTATGCTCTTCACGATAAGCTATTATCGCTTCTGCTCTGCTTTTACCAATGCCTTTAAAAGAATGATTCAAGGTTTTCAAATCAGCCTGATTAAGATCAATTTTCGAAGTCTTGTTTGATTTTTTAGCTTCAAGCGTCTGATGAGCCGGTAAACGGGCCGCAACAGAAGGCATGGAAAATAAACAAAGTAATAGAACACCAACAGATAAAACAGCAAAATTCAGTTTTGCTTTCATAATATTTCTCCTTTTTTGATTGGACTTTAAGTGCCCTTACCAGGGCCCGGGCAGGAGTATCGCAATAAAAACAGACGAAGTCGAGATTTTTTTTCTTATTTTTCAAACAAATGACCTGGCTTCATTGTAATGCCACGTATCAATGATTTCGGCACTATTGGGATTATTTCCGGTTACCCTATTTCAACGATGCAACGGGTACAGGATATAAAAAGGCTGTCATGCGCACAGGCATGACAGCCTTTTTATATTTAGGGAGCTATTTTTTAAGTGTATGCTGATAAAGAACATAGGAGACACAGGCGGTTATTTTTCTTGCCATTTCCAGATGTAAAAACTCATTTGGACCGTGCGCGTTTGAGTGTGGACCCAAGACACCGGTAATCATAAATTGTGCCTTGGGGAATTTTTCTCCCAACATGCCCATAAAAGGGATAGTACCGCCCTCTCCCATATAGGCTGCTGGTCGTTGATAAAAAATATTCGAGGCGTCATCGGCCGCTTTAGCAAGCCAAGGGGATAACTCAGGTGCATTCCATCCTTTGGTAGCATCATTGATTTTGAAACGGACACTCGCCTGATAAGGCGGCTCAGCTAACAGGGCATCAACCATCGCCTTTGATGCCCCTGTCGGCTCAACCACAGGCGGCAGACGCATTGACAGTTTCAGGGAGGTCAGTGGCCTAAGAACATTCCCTGCATCGGCAATAGGAGGTATACCATCAGCGCCTATGACCGATAAAGCCGGTCGCCAGGTTTGATTGAGTATCAATTCTTTTTTATCGGCAGTGACAGGTTGGGCATTTTCCTTCCAGGGAAAACATTGATAGACTTCATCGCCGAGGATTTCCGCGCATTGTTCTGCCTCTTTCTGACGCTCTTCGGGTATGTTGCAATATAAGGCATCCAATGTGATGCTTCCACTTGACTCATCTTCAATGCGGCTTAGCAATTGTCTGGCAATTCTGAAGCTGTCAGCAACAATGCCGCTGGCATAGCCTGAGTGCACGCCTTCATGAACGGTTGAAACCGACAGCTCACCGACCACATTTCCTCGCAAAGAGGTTGTCATCCATAATTGATCATAATTGCCTGCGCCCGAATCCAGACAAATGACCAATGACGGTTCGCCAATGCGATCTTTTAAGGCATCAATATAAAAAGGCAAATCATAACTGCCGCTTTCCTCACAGGCTTCAATCAAAATGACGCAACGCGCATGAGCCAGCCCCTGCTTCTGCAAGGCATTGATAGCGGTTAAAGAGGCATAGGCCGCATAGCCATCATCAGCGCCGCCGCGGCCATACAGCCGCCCTTCTTTCAGAACCGGTGTCCAGGGTCCATAGCCTTCATTCCAGCCGCTCATTTCCGGTTGCTTATCCAGATGGCCATACAACAAAACGGTCTCATCGGTTTGACCTTCTATTTCCATCATCAGCAAAGGGGTTCGTCCCGGCAAACGAACCACTTCCATGCGCATGCCCTCTGCTGCATGTGCCTCACACCATTTTTCAATATGGATTACAGCCTGGTCCATATAACCATTTTCCTGCCAGTTAGCATCAAAATGAGGGGATTTATTTGGAATTTTTATATAGTCAATCAGACTGGGAATAATCTCTTCAGCCCATTGCTGATCAATATAATCGGATAATGATTGGGTATTAAGCATTGGCTTGTTCCTTTATAATGGCCACGATTTGAGGGGTAGCGGATTGGATGTTTAATCGTTTTATTTTTTCAATCAGTGCATCCTTGTTTTTCATGATTTCATTTAACGAAGTAATCAAGCGATCGGGCTTTAATAACTCATCTTCAATGACCTGGCTTATACCTTGTTTGCAAAAATAAGCTGCATTTTGTATCTGATCACCACGGCTGGCTTTTTTGGACAGCGGAATTAAAATATGCGGCTTTCCCAGAGCAAGTATTTCATATAAGGCATTGGCACCGGCACGCGATACAATAATATCACTGGCTGCAAACAAATCAGCCAAATCTTTATCGGCATATTCAAACTGCTTGTAACCCTCCGTTTGCTCCAGTACCGGATTTATCTTTCCTTTGCCGCATAAATGAATAACCTGAAATTGCTTGCTTAATTCTGGCAGCGCGTCTCTTATTGCATGATTTATCGAATTCGCCCCCATGCTGCCTCCCATCACTAAAAGGCAAGGCTTGTCATCCTTAAATTGACAAACTGCCAGCCCACGCGCTTTGTTGCCGTTTAAAATCTGCTGTCGGATTGGCGTACCTGTCACGGCTATTTTTTGCTGGTCTTTAAAAGCGGTTGTTGCAGCTTCAAACGTCAGACAGATTTTTTTAACAAAGGGGAAACATAACTTGTTGGCAAGTCCTGGGCTCATGTCTGATTCGTGGGCAACCACAGGAATACGATTTAACCAGGCCGCGACAACGACAGGTACTGCAACAAATCCGCCCTTTGAAAAAACCACCTGAGGCTTTAACCGCTTTAATAAAAACCAGGACTGAATCATGCCCCAAAAAATTTTAAAAGGATCGGTCATATTCTGCCAGCTGGCATATCGTCTTAATTTGCCGCTGCTTACTGCATGAAAGGCGATATCCATTTGACTGATAATGTCCTGTTCAACACCGCCAGCTGAGCCAATATAATCAACCTTCCAGCCTTCATTAATAAATTCATCTATCAACGGTATATTGGGCGTCACATGCCCTGCAGTGCCACCGCCAGTAAAAACAATACCTCGAGTCATTCCGTTCCCTTAAAAAACTGTCGCCTTGGGGGCCTTTATAAATTATCAATTAAACCGGTAAGGCCATGGCCGCCCCCTGCCATCCAATGTTCAACTGCGAATAAGCAAACTCAAATCAATGGCTTTCAATGATTTTGTCACGACGCCCACGGAAATAAAATCCACGCCGGTTTGGGCAATCGCTCGAATATTGGAGAGTTCAACACCACCTGATGCTTCAAGTTCACACTGTCTTGGCTGGTTCATGGCAACGGCCATGGTCAGCGTCTCTATTGTAAAATTATCCAGTAAAATCCTGTCTGGTTTGCAAGCCAGCGCTTCACTGAGCTCAACAAGGTTTTCAACCTCAATTTCAACAAACAAATCAGGACGGCGTTCTCTTGCCAACGCAATGGCTTGACGGATAGACCCACAGGCTTTGATATGATTTTCTTTGATTAAATAAGCATCATATAAGCCCATGCGATGGTTCATCCCACCGCCACAGACAACGGCATATTTCTGTGCCGCTCTTAATCCAGGGATTGTTTTCCGAGTATCCAGCAACCGGGCCGATGTGCCTTCAAGCGCCTGAACATACTGATGGGTATGTGTTGCAGTAGCTGATAAAGTTTGCAGGAAATTCAAAGCGGTACGCTCAGCACTCAAGACGGCACGTGCCTGTCCCTGGATCCGGCAAAGGGCGCTTGCAGCACTTAGATTTTGACCCTCAGCAACAAACCAGTTCATTTGAACCGCAGGACTCATCTGCTTAAACACCGCATTTACCCATGGCTGACCGCAAACGATCATAGGCTTCCGTGAGATAATCTCTGCTTCAATGATCAAGTCGTCTTTCAATAACTCAGCTGTCACATCACCGCTGCCCAAATCTTCAGTCAGAGCCATCTTAACATCTGAAGCTATCTGAGCTGTATCCGGTTTCATGTCTGTTGCCTCCGAAGTTTGGCTGTATAGCGTGTCTTCAATAAAGGCGGGGCTAAAACGGTAGTGACAATAACCATCAGAATAATCGCTGAGAACAATTGATCCGAAATGACACCCAGTGTGCGGCCGATGGAGGCAAACACCAGGCCTACCTCACCGCGGGGCAACATACCAATACCAATAAACATTCGATCGCTTTTTGAGCTCGCCCCCAGACCGCTTAATAATTTTCCAAGCACGCCTGCAATGATCAAACCAAAGGCAAGCAGCAGCACCTGTAAATCAAAAAAGGTTTCTATCTTCACCTGGATGCCGATAAGCACGAAAAACAAAGGGGCAAGAATGGATTCCAGAGGCGACACCAGATCCTTGATGCTCCAGGTATCAGTGGAATTTTTTTGATGTTCGGCAAAATAACCGTCATGTATGATAACGCCGGCTGCAAATGCCCCGATAATGGAGGCCAATTGAACCAACGTTGCCAGCCAGGCCAAAGCCATGACAAAAATAAAGGAGATAAACAGTTTTGCTTCCCAAAGTTCCAGAAAACGAAATAACCTGATTGATTTTTTTAATACCCAGGGCCCCAACACCAGCGCACCGACAAAAAAGACCAGGGCAAGGGTTATGATCCGGGTGACCACAAACATATTCACAACGCCGCTGATAACAATTGAACTGACAATGGCCAGAATCACAAGCCCCAATATGTCATCTAACATGGCAGCGCCAAGAATGGTTTTTGATTCCCGGATATGCAAAATCTTCATTTCAGTCAACACCCTGGCCGTAATGCCGATGCTGGTAGCACATAAGGTAGCCGCCACAAAAAGATCCGCGTGAAACGAGCTTTGCGGCATCAGTAAACAAGCGGTGATAAACCCGAAAATTATCGGTGCAATAACCCCGATCAAAGCCACTTTCAATGATTCTTTACCGGTATGTTTCAATTCTTCAACGGAGGTTTCAAGACCCACAAGAAACAGAAGAAATATAACCCCATAGCGTGAAAATATATCGGCAACATAAGCTACCTTGAGTAACTCTGTTCCCTGGCTGCCGCTAAGGGCTGATGTTACCTGCTGGGCATAATGTATATTGGGAATGGTGGTGTTAACCGCAATATCCAGCGGTACGCCTCTGAGCATATCGCCCATAATATTGAAAATAGCCGAGCCTTCCCGCAAAATGACCATCAGTTCCATGCCCAGGAAATAACCCAGGTTACCAATCAACACCCCCATCAGCAGCTCACCCAACACACCAGGCTGATTAAATTGCCGGGCGATGTATCGACCGGTAACCGCGAAAAAAAAGATGGTCGTTATCGCTAAAATTACCGAGGCCACAGGATCAGCGTGATTTTGTTCTGGTGCTGCATACAGCAGGGCTGGAAAGAAAGCCACAGCGACTAAAAATCCATACTTTAAAAAACCAGACCGTTTGGTTTCTTTTTGAATGTTCATTCTTGTTTAGCCAGAAAAAGACAGGTTTGCATCACTGAATCAGGGTTTAAAGAAACGCTGTCAATGCCTTCCTCCATAAGCCAACTGGCAAAATCCTGATGATCGGAAGGCCCCTGTCCGCAAATGCCGACGTATTTCCCTTCTTTTTTGCAAGCTGAAATGGCCATATGCAGTAAGGCTTTAACCGCAGCATTGCGCTCATCAAATTGCGCCGCAACCAGGCCAGAGTCCCTGTCCAAGCCTAAGGTGAGCTGGGTTAAGTCATTGGAGCCGATGGAAAAGCCATCAAAATGCTCAAGAAACTCATGAGCCAACAGTGCATTGGAGGGCAGTTCGCACATCATAATCACCCGCAGACCCTCTTTGCCACGCTCAAGTCCATGTTGTTTCAATTGATCAATGACCTGGCTGGCCTCCGAAACCGTTCTCACAAAGGGAATCATCACCTCGACATTGGACAGACCCATTTGCTCACGAACCCGTCTTACGGCCTGGCATTCAAGTGCAAAACACGCACTGAAATCAGGGGATATATACCTGGATGCACCACGAAAGCCAAGCATGGGGTTTTCTTCATGCGGCTCATAATATTTGCCGCCCATCAGATTAGCATATTCATTAGACTTGAAGTCTGAAAGACGAACAATGACCGGCTTGGGATAAAAAGCCGCTGCAATGGTAGCGATACCCTCTTTCAAGCGTTCGATATAATATTCAACAGGGGATTCATAAGCGGCGGTTTTTTCTTCGATTTGGCTTTTGAGTTCTTTGTCTTCCAATGTATCAAATTCCAGCAGCGCTTTGGGATGGATGCCTATGGTATTGGATATCAGAAACTCAAGCCGCGCCAGACCAACCCCGGCATTCGGAATGGCCTGAAAAGCAAAGGCGCGCTCGGGATTACCCACGTTCAGCATGATCTTTATCGGTAACTGCGGCATGCTGTCTACATCCAGACGCGTCAGTTCAAATTTAAGCTTGCCTTGGTAAACATAGCCATTATCCCCTTCTGCACAGCTGACTGTCACCTGTTCACCATCGCGGATGGTTTTGGTCGCATCGCCGCAGCCAACCACGGCCGGTATGCCGAGCTCTCGTGCGATAATCGCTGCGTGGCAGGTTCTGCCGCCACGGTTGGTAATGATAGCCGCCGCACGTTTCATGACGGGCTCCCAATCGGGATCTGTCATATCAGACACCAGGACGTCACCCGGTTCAACACGGTGCATCTCATCAATATCGCTGATAATACGCGCGCGGCCCTGGCCAATTTTTTGACCGATGCTTCGCCCTTCAGCGAGCACCGGTCCACTTTCATGCAGGCTGTAACGTTCAATGACCTGTTTGTTGTCGCGACTTTTTACCGTCTCAGGTCTCGCCTGGAGAATATACAACTTGCCGTTTTTACCGTCTTTGGCCCATTCAATATCCATGGGCCTGCCATAATGCCCTTCGATAATCAGTGCTTGTTTGGCAAGCTCATCAATGTCATCTGAAGACAGTGAGAACAGACGTCTTTCTTTATTGTCTACATCCACTATTTTAACGCGGCTTTCCTCGGAGGGGTCGTCGTTATAGACCATTTTAATGGCTTTGCTGCCGAGGTTACGGCGAATGACAGCAGGCTTGCCTGCTTTTAATCCGGTTTTATACACATAAAATTCATCAGGGTTCACAGCGCCCTGAACGACCATTTCACCGAGGCCGTAGGAAGAAGTAATAAACACCACCTCATCAAAACCCGACTCCGTATCCATGGTAAACATCACGCCGCTGACAGCCAGGTCAGAACGCACCATCTGTTGAATACCGGCAGACAAGGCCACATCATGATGGGCAAACCCGTGATGAACCCGATAGGCAATGGCCCGGTCATTAAACAATGAAGCAAAGACTTGCTTGATGGCTATCAGGACCGCATCCACACCATTAATATTCAACATGGTTTCCTGTTGGCCGGCAAAGGAGGCATCCGGTAAATCTTCTGCCGTAGCCGAGGAACGAACCGCGACAGAAAAGTCATCATGCCCTATTGCCCGGGCAAGTTCCTCATAAGCCTGGCGTACATCCGCTTCAAAGGCTTCTGAAAACGGGGTCTCAAGCACCATTGTCCTGATGTGACGGCCCGCCTCGGCCAAGGCGCGAACGTCTTCGGTATCAAGGGCATTTAATAAGGCATAGATTTTTTTATCAAGGCCGTTCATCGATAAAAAGGCCCTGAATGAATCAGCGGTAGTCGCAAAGCCGCCTGGAACCGACACGCCTGCCTCGGATAAATGACTTATCATTTCGCCCAGGGAAGCATTCTTACCACCTACCTGCTCAAGATCTCCCATGCCCAATCTGGCCAGGTCAATTGTATGTTCGCTCACCGCTTAACACCTCAGTTCCATGAAATGACCGCCATTCTACTTAAAATATTGTTTCATGTGAATTCAATATTAGACTTAAAACGTTTTTGTTTAAAAAAATACCTGAAATCTGCCCCCCTACAGTACAGCTGTAATGTCCTCAGCTTTGACTGATTTTCCAACGCCGGGATAAAAAAGCGCTTTTAAAAAATGAATAAGGGTAAAGCCAAATAATTTGCTTTTTTAATAATAAAAACTACCTGAGATATGAATATTCCCTTCCAGACAATTCACATCCGGGTCAACTTCTAATATCATATGTGCTTTTAGAGCGATACATCAAAAGCTGTCTGGCGAAAAGGGTAAGAAAAATTTAAATTATCTTATCCCCTTGTTGAGACTCTAACAACGACTTATTAAAAACTGGCGACGAACCTTATGACCTTAACTGCATTGAATGCTATTTCCCCCATTGACGGACGTTATTTAAAAAAAACGCGGGCGCTTAGCGCTTTTTTCAGTGAATACGCTCTTATTTACTATAGGGTAAAGGTTGAAATTCGCTGGTTTGAATCCCTAGCGGCCAACCCTGCTATTAAGGAAGTGCCCAAGTTGAAGAAAAGCGCGAAGGATTTCCTAAGCACCATTCTCAAACACTTTAATGAAGAAGAGGCTCAGAGGGTGAAGTATTTTGAGCAGCAGACAAATCATGATGTGAAAGCCGTAGAGTATTACCTGAAAGAACAGTTTAAACAACATGATGCACTCAATGCCGTCAGCGGTTTTTTGCATTTTGCCTGTACCTCGGAAGACATCAACAATCTGGCTTATGCCTTAATGATCAAGGAAGCCATCGCTCAGGTGATTCAACCAGAGCTGGCCCAATTGACAGGCAGCATCACCGTACTGGGTAAACAGCATGGCAATGTACCCATGCTCAGCCGCACCCATGGCCAGCCGGCAACGCCTACCACCATTGGAAAAGAACTGCTTAATTTTTCAGCCAGACTCAAGCGCCCTCAGCAGCAACTGGCGGAAGTTCTAATCCCTGGAAAATGCAACGGGGCAGTCGGCAATTATAATGCCCACGCCATTGCCTACCCTGAGGTGGACTGGCGACAACATTCCCATGATTTCGTTGAATCTCTGGGATTGTCTTTCAACGCATACACCACCCAGATAGAACCCCATGATGGCATTGCAGAAGTCTCTCAAATCATGATCCGCATCAATAACATGCTGCTGGATTATACCCGTGACGTATGGACTTATATTTCTCTGAATTATTTTAAGCAAAAGACAATAGTGGGGGAAGTGGGCTCATCCACCATGCCGCATAAGGTGAATCCCATTGATTTTGAAAATGCCGAGGGAAATTTGGGGCTTGCTAATGCCATGTTTGAGCATTTTTCTAATAAACTGACACAATCAAGAATGCAGCGCGATCTGTCTGATTCAACGGTCTTACGCAATCTGGGCACGGCTTTTGCCTACACGCTGATTGCCTATCATTCCATCAGTAAGGGCAATGATAAACTGCAGATAAATAAAATGGCGCTGGAAGACGATCTGAACCAAAACTGGGAAGTGCTGGCCGAAGCCATTCAAACCGTGATGCGGCGTTACAACATTCCCAATGCCTATGAACAATTGAAAGATTTGACCCGAGGCCAGGGCGTTGATGAGAACAGCCTCAGACAATTTATTAAAAACCTGGATATACCTGAAGATGCCAAAGCCAGATTGAGTGAGTTGACACCGGAAAAATACACCGGCCTTGCCTGTCAACTGGTCAAAGCTTTTTCATGAGCATTCCCTCTACACAGCAGGGAAAAAATCTTGATTATGATGTTTTGGTTCTGGGAACGGGGCTCGCGGGTATTTTTTATTGTCTGCAGTTGATAGAACTGCAACCGCGGCTGCGCATTGCCTTGATCTCCAAGGCACTGGCAATGGAAAGTAACAGCAGCTACGCACAAGGCGGGATTGCTGCGGTATTTGATGGCGAAGATTCTCTGGAATCGCATATTAACGATACCCTCCTGGCCGGTGACGGGCTTTGCTATCAACCTGCGGTTGAGTTCATCATCCGCCAGGGGCCAGAGGCGATTAAACAACTCACCAAATATGGTATTGCTTTCAAAAAGAATCCATCCGGCGAATATGCCCTGGCACAAGAAGGCGGTCATTCGCATCGCAGGATTTTCAACTGTGGTGATCAAACCGGCCTGACCCTTACTCAAAATTTACAGCAACTGGCCAGCCTTTATCCACAAATTCATGTATTTGAAAATCATATTGCAGTGAACCTCATTACCCATTACCATCCTCATCGCACCGATATTCAAGGTGAAGTTTTGGGCGCTTATATTCTCGATTGCAAGGCCAATAAAATTCATGGCTTTACTGCAGCATCGACGATTTTAGCCACGGGAGGTGCTGGAAAGACCTATCGCTATACCTCAAACCCAATGGTCGCAACCGGTGATGGGGTTGCCATGGCCTACCGTGCTGGTGCAAGAGTAGGTAACATGGAATTTTATCAGTTTCACCCCACGGTGCTGCATCATCCCAGCTTAAATAATTTCCTGATTTCCGAAGCCGTTCGCGGTGAGGGCGGTGTACTGAAAAACCCCGAAACCGGTGAGCGTTTCATGAAGCGCTATGCGCCTGATAAACTGGAACTGGCAACCCGTGATATTGTAGCCCGTGCCATTTTCAACGAGGTCGAGCATGGCCAGACAGGCTATGTCCATCTAGATATCAGCCATCAACCTAAAAGCTTTCTGAAATCACGCTTTCCTCAGATATATACTACCCTGCTCTCCGTCGGTATTGATATGAGCCAGGATATGATTCCTGTTATCCCCGCAGCCCATTATCAATGCGGCGGGATATTAACCGACGTGGACGGTCGAACCGACTTAAAACGCCTCTATGCTATTGGAGAGGTGGCGTTTACCGGTTTACATGGAGCTAACCGTCTGGCCAGTAACTCGCTTCTCGAAGCCGTTGTCATGGCAGGCAATGCCGCCAAATGCAGCATGAAAGATATCTCTTCACCCAGTAAATTGACAAAACACATTACAGGCTGGAGCTCGCCTGGAGAAGTCAATGCCCGTCGCGCCAGCCAAATCAACGCCCACTGGCGCGGTCTCCGAGGGGAAATGACTTCTTATGCGGGCATTGTCCGTACCGAGGCAGGGCTTGAAGATCTGCTACAATTAATAATGAAACGTAAAAAAATAATAGAAGAATATTACTGGAAGCATTGCATCACACTGGATTTTATTGAGTTAAGAAATATTGTTATCAATGCAGAGCTGATTGTCAGAGCGGCCTTATCAAGGAGAGAATCCAGAGGGGGGCATTATCGTGAGGATTTTCCACAAAAAAATCCAGAAGCCCGAGAAAGTATTGCCCGCATGACATCGCCCCTTAACCCTTTTAGTTAGAGATACCAAGATGTTTAAAAAATTTTCAACATACCAGCCAGAACAAACGCTGATGCAGATTCACAGCGATATGAGCATTTGCCAGAGTGATTATCCGCTTGATTGGTATCAACAGGAATTTATGCCCTATGCTGAAGCCTATCAGAATTTGCCTGATCGAAAACTAACCACCGTTTTAAACTGGATGACGCCTTATATTACAAAAGCGCAGGATCATTTTGGCGATCAATTATTGTTATTGGCCCATTATTATATGGGCGGTGATATTGTCCGACTGATTGAACAATTCGGCGGTAAAATCGGCGATTCTTATCAATTGGCAAAAATGGCTGCGAGCCACCCTGAAAAATCAGTGATTGTTGAATCGGCGGTCCATTTTATGGCTGAGTCTATCAGTATTCTGGCCAATCCTCATCAACAGGTTTTTATTACCAATCCCAAATCCGGTTGTACCATGGAGATGTTAGCCAAGGATTTCATGGTGGAGCCTGCTTTTCTGGATTTAAATGAGCGCTATGGGGCAGAGAACATTCTTCCTGTCTGCTATATGAATACTTCCGGGCGGGTCAAAGCCATGACCGGCGCGCAGGGCGGTGCGGTTTGTACCAGCTCCAACGTCAGAAAGATTTTTCAATGGGCCCTGGATCAGAAGAAAAAAATTCTGTTTATTCCAGACAAGCACATGGGAGAGAATGTTGCCTGGTGGATGGGTATTAATAACCTCGCCTATTGGCCTGGCGGTACTGCCGGTGCCCAGTATTCATTGGCAGCTCAGGACGAGAAAACCCTCAAATCCTTTGATAAAGCCGAATTGATTTTGTTTGCCAGTGAATGTGCCGTTCATACCCATTATCAACCTGAAATGTGTGATCATTGGCAAAGCCTGGGGTATTCGACCGTGGTTCATCCTGAGTGCCGCAATGAGGTCATTCGCGTAGCCCAACATGCTGGCTCAACCGCCTTTATCTGGGATCATGTGGTTAACGACCGTTCTGGAACCAGACGTTATGCCATTGGCACAGAAAACCACATGGTGAGCAATTTAAAGCAGCACTGCCGTCATTTAGGCATTGAAGTCGTCAATCTGGCTGAAGCACCCAAATCCATCGATGAAAAAGGCATGGGTTGTGGTTGTGCCACCATGTCGAGAAATGATCCCCCGCATCTGGTAGCTCTGCTGGACTTGTTAAGGCAAGGCAAGTCCATGGCTTATAATGAGGTCAAGGCAGGCGATGTAGTGAATGAATTTACTGGCAGCCGCAACAGGCTGGTTCAAAAAGAACAGCAGTGGGTGATTGATAATGCCAGAAAGGCGCTTAAGATGATGATTCATATTACTGAAAATAACATTTAATATTTTCAGCAATATTTTTTACCTTACTTACATGGCCACATAAAACTCACAGGCAGACAGGCCCTGAGTGCACACATAGCCGGATGTCGTATCTATCCAGCGATTATCATTTCTCGATGGGATTTTGCTTATGACAGGCCACCAAATGGAATATAAGCCTAAGGAGTTCCGATAGGTGCAGGATATACCCTGCCCTAATCCGCCGGTTACAAGAATATTGGCCCGAACAAACAATGTGCCCTCTTCTCCCTGCGGGGTGTTTTCTGAATAGGGATTGACTAACCAGGGCTTGGGAGGCACGCCCCAGCGTAATGAACTGTTTTCAGGATCAGGGCATTGATGAGCCTGTGCCGTATGGATCATGACAACGGTCAAAGCAAAAGCGGCTGTCAATAACGCTGGTTTTTTCATCTCAACTCCTCGTTAATTAATTATTAAACCATTTATCACATTAATCAATTATACGCTACCTTCCTATGATCTTTTTTAGCTTATCTTAATTAAGAAGAAACAACGTTGAATAAAAAATCAAATCCCTTAAACCACGGAGGTGCGACTCTCACATAGGTAAAGAAACAGCCGTTGTTATATAGAATGATTTTGTGTCAACAGACTTAAGTTGACGCCTATGCATCTGTGACATTGAATATATGAGCGTTGCACCCCTGTGCAGTCATCTGGTCATTGATTTCCCGGGTTAACATCGCCCCCGTAATACGCTCCGCTCCTTACGGGCTACCTTCCCGTCGCCGTAGCCCGTAAGGAGCGGAGCGTATTACGGGGCGATGGTCAAGACCCGCATTAAACTATGCAAGGGTACAACGCACCGACAAACCTTGATGCGCTTCGCTTATCAAGGCTACTTTAGATATTTTGTAATATCGCAGGGATATAGCACGATGTCTTGGAATTTTTGAGCAGTTGCCATTAAATTTTGACATGCTGTGTATTATTTTCTTGATTTAACATTTTATTTCTTGTTTAATGTGCAGGCTAAAAATTAACAGAATGGAGAATTAAATGCCTGGATTTTTTAATCAACAAAATGCAACAAGACGTGTCATGCAATACGTCAATGTGGCTGGTGCAGCCGTTGCAACCTATGATTTGATGACCAACCCCGCGTCGCAGCAAAGTGAAGTAGGGCTGGATCTAGCTACGCATTTTTTAAATCTGTATTTACTGGGAAATGATAACAGCGCTGGCAGTGACATTACCTCTATCACAGTCAATAGTCTACGTTTGGGTTCATTGTTTAGTGCTCTTACAACGGGATGCAGCTCTGTACCCATACAGCTTAATTTGCTGGATACAGGTATTCATACTTTAACCTTGCTTACATCGATGTTTATAAGAATAGCCCCACAAGAGTCGACAGAAAGGCAACAGCATGCCATGGTATCTCAGTAAGCTGCTGCTTATTCGTTATAAATACTATTTTTACGCTCTGCTGATAGCAGCAGAACGTAATTTTACAGTTAACTTTTTAAAACCACAGGACTCTCACTGAATTGAAGCAGGGTATCTGCTGCCTCTCGATCCTCATCGCTTACTTGGCGTAAAGGCGCGAACAGGGTCACAGGTGAAACCTGGGCCTGGGGTCTGAAGTATTGCAATAAATGCTGATCCAGTTGGCTCAATTTAGTGATTTCATCAGAAATCTGTGTGCTGTAATGAGACAGACTTGCATGGGCCCTGTCAAAGTAAGCCAGCAATGTATCATTGCTCAGAGGTATAACATCGTCCGGGGTCTGCTTAAAACGCTTGAAGCTGTTGATTGAAGCATAAGCCTGAGTAAGATATTCAATGCCTTTTTCCTTAAGTGCCACATCGTCTTGACAGGCCTCGGCAATCTTCACAGTATAGTCCAAAACATTTAACAGGGTCTGTAAAGATTCTGCATACGAGGCATTACTGCTGCCTTTATCATTCACCAGCATCGCAGCATTTCGCATGTCAAGATGGTAATCGGTCAGCGTTGTGTAGATCCTTGCCATTTCCTGCCAGCCTTTTAGATTATCCTGTTCAATAAATTGTGCAATCTCCGAGTCCATATATGCGATGATTGAAGATAAGTTAAAAAAGCGGTTATCTGCCGCAGAAACCAGGTTAGCAAACGGTTTATATAAATTCCCATCCGATCCTACCAAGGGTAAATTTTTGCTTAGATTGTTTGAAATCAAGGCGAAAACAAGTGCAATCTGCAGGCTGTATCCTTGTTTAAACACCTTTTCGGGTCTAGCTGTTTCCATATTGAAGTCGGCGAGAGATTTCAAATCCAGACCCAGATCCTTCAAATGAATACCTCCCAATTCAATATCGAGATCAAATTTAACATCCTCACTATATCGTTGGGTTATAATAGCACTGGATATCAAGGCGGTCGCCATGGCTGTAAGGTATCGATGCTGATTAATGTCCCTCTCAATGTCTGGAAAAACCATTAATAATTGGAGGATGTGCATGCCCTGGCCAATCACTTCCTTCCATTTTTTGCCTTCAAATAAGTCATCCAACTGATCGATTTTATTTGCCAGTTGAGCAAAACTGGAAACCGGATTTTGTGGCTTTTTACCAAAATCAAAAGAGACTGCCATAGGCTCAGGTCGACTGACCACTTTTTTCATGCGGCTTTTAGGCGTCTCACGACTACCTGCTATAGCCGCGGCAGAAGCACTGGAGGAGGCAGAAGCATCTGCGTTAAAAAAACTGGTCGGTGTTCTTGAACGTTTTGCTCTTCGCGGCCCCGTGCCTGGGTTCATTTGCTCGTTTAGCAACTCACTGACGGCCTTTAATTGTCGCAAATAATTTCCTATTTCACTTTTTGTAATTCGAGAAGCCAATGCCAGCAACTGATCAACATCGAGAATGGGGGTATGACTGTCCAATTTCAAAAAAACCGTTTCATCAGGCAGCAGCGCTTTTAACTCAGATACATTAGCCTTTACAATGGCGGCTTCGACTTTATCTTGAAGCGATGGGGATTGCTGTTGTTGGCTTGAAGATGACAATTCAGATATATAATTGGCGATATCAACACGTGCCTGTTGTGAGGCATAATCCATCAACAGATGAAGTGTCTCCTCGGGATTTACTAAAGATTGATAAGTTGATTGATTCAGTTTTTGTTTTATCCTTAATATATCTCCGCGAGTAATTAACTCCATTAATTTATTGATAAGCACTTCATCATATAGACGCTTTTTAGTCATAATTTGCCCTTTAAAATTGCAGACAGCCGTTTGTCTGATAGTTTTATTGCATTAAACACAAAGTGGACAAAATTATCTCATAAATAGCTTAAGGTTTTATTAAGAAGCGTTATTCAACCGTGTTGATTTTTGTGTACGATAAAAATTATAACGAAAACAATAGGACTCATCGCTGTGTTTTTATTTTATAAATATGAAGCCCTGTTGATAATCCTGATTACTTTATATAAGGATTATGATAGCCCTCGATCTCGGCAACCTCTTTGGCCCACTGCCTTTCTCTCTGTGAGGGTGGGTATTGGGCATGCCAGAGCTCAAACAAGTGCCGCTGCTCTTTTTCTAAAGGAATGTTGTAATGATAGGATATAAATAAATTGGCTCGTGCCACCAACCCTTTTACCTCGTCTCTTGGCTCGACCTTTCTTTTTTTCTTGTCTGCGCTGAATTGGCATCCATATAATTTTTTCTTTATATTCAGCATGGCATAAGGGTAATTTGACCGAGCCTGGTTAATAACACCCACAGCGGGCCAAAGATTATAAAGTTCGGCTTCTATATGTTTAAAAACCGGATCTATTTTAGAACAACATTTCCGGCCTTTATAAGGCGTTCCTTTGGATTCGCAAAGTTTTTCATTCCAGCACTGGAAATGTTTGCCAAAATGTTGTGCTGGCATCATGTGTTCCCATTCAATGCGTCTTGCACGCTCTACCTTAGCCGCCTCGTGCATTTGACAACTCTTAAGATCCACCTGATTATTTTCATTAAAGCGACAGGCACAATAAAGCGTTTCCCGTTTATCACTGAACAGTTGAACTGCAATACGTTTCGCCTGGCTGAATGAAGTCGGTGAGTCACTAAAACCGAGTGGCGAAAAAAGAATAAGAAATAAAACAATACTATTGAATAGAAGGCAACTACAAACAGCAGATAGTGTTTGCAATCGAAAATCAGAGCTTGATAAACAACCGTCAGATGTTTTCATTCCTTTGCTCATCTCTAGTGGGTTAGGCCATCCTGGCACTTCTTTTACAGAGAATTGCTTACATCAAACGCTACATTTTTACTGTAACATGAAAAAATAAAATTAATACTATTTTCTTAAATTAAACTCCAATTGTTTTTTTAGAAACCTACCTTGTGGCCAGTTCAAGTCTTTTTTCTATTTTTATGTATATATTTCCAACAATGAATGGCAAAAATCCGGCAATCATTCCAGGCATGATTTCATAGATGATTGCCCCATGCCCGAGAACACTCCAACCCAGTGCCGATGACAGGCCTAAAACCATCATTGAAAGGGCTGTCAGTTGACTTGGGCGAGCGCCCATGCAATAGACTATCAATAAAGGAGCAAAGGTTGAAGCCAGAGCAGACCAGGCGATTAAAACCAGTCTGAATACGCTTTCATGACCAAACAAGGCAATCACCAGCGCCACTGAGGTAACAAACACTGTAATCAACTTGGTCAGCCAGTAAGAGTTTTTTTTATTTAATTCAAAATCCTGGCTGATGGCTGCAGTACAGCTGATTATCTGCGAATCAGCCGTTGACATGGTTGCTGCAAACAAGCCAGCCAATACCAGCCCCACAAAGGCATCCGGCAATAGTTGTTTGGCGAGCATGGGCAAAGCCAGTTCCTCATCAAAAACGCCAGCTTCCGGCATGATGATCCTCGCCAATAATCCAACAGCAAAGGTTAACAAATAAAAAGCAATGAACCAGGCGTAATAATACACCCTGGTGCGCGTCATATTATCGGGATTATTTATAGCCATAAAACGAATCATGATATGAGGCTGACCAATCACGCCAAAGCCCGCAAACAGCCAACCAGCAACAAACAATATAGGCCCCCAGAAAAAACCGAAGGACATACCAGGTGGAAAGAGGTTCATATAAGTGGGAGATACCTGATGAAGCTGATGATAAAAAGAAGAAAAGCCCCCTATTTCCATCAGGGAAACAATGAACAGGACGCTCATGGCAAATATCATGACAAATGATTGAGCCACATCAGTCCAAATGGATGCCCTGATGCCACCGGCAAAACAATATATCAAAACAATGGCCGCCCCAATGATGGCTCCCGCAGAATAATCCCAGCCCAAAAGGACATATAAGGCTTTACTGCCGGCTTTTAACTGGGCTGCTGAATAAGCGCCCAGAAAAATCACGGTCACTATTCCGCCAAATAATCTGACCCATCGGTGATCAACACTATCCCATCTGGCCAACAAACTGGCATAGCTGATTTCTTTTTTTCTTTCGGTTTGTATGCGTAATTTTTTATGAATAAATATTGAACTGATGAAATCGCCAAGGATCCAACCCACCATTAACCATATGGATGAAAATCCAACCATATAGGTAAAGCCAATCATTCCGATAAACATATAGCCGCTATTGTTCGTGGCGACAGCTGACAACGCCGCCATCCAGGGCTGAATGCTATGATTGGCAATCAGATAATCTGTTGAGGTGTGCTTGTTTTGAAGAAGGGACAAAACGCCGATAATAACAAAAAACAATAAAAAAATACAAAAGCTAAAAAGTATCATCCATAATACCAAAGTCATGATTTTCAATGATCATAACAAAGTAAGGGCTTAATTAAAAACGTTTACTCTCTGCTTTGTTTGGAAGGAACCAGCATGGGTTTATTTAACGGGGTGGATTGCTGATAACTTTCAGCCCTGGCAAGAGCCGCCAAGGCTGCAGCATCCGTGGGCTTGCTAAAAAAGAAACCTTGGCCATAGGTGCAGCCACAATCGATAAGAAAATCCATATGCTTGATATTCTCAACACCTTCTGCCACGACACTTAATCCAAGCACATGGGCCAATTTGATAATAGCCATCACAATATTACGCTTTTTCTCATCCGTATCCATGGTCATCACAAAGGATTTATCAATTTTGACTTCATGAATTGGCAAATTGGCCAGATATAAAAAAGAGGAATAACCGGTACCAAAGTCATCAATGGCTATTTTAACGCCAAGTTCTGATAAGTCCTTGATCACCTCAACGGCTGAAATTTGATCATCAAGATAGGTGCTTTCAATCAATTCCAGTTTTAATTTATCGGCGGGAAACCGATGTTTGCTTAGTAAATTTTTGACGATACCCGGCAAATCCGGATCAATAATATCAACGGAAGATAAATTGACCGAAATGACCAGGTCCAACCCCTCCTCTCTCCATTGGTTAGCATGAATCATACTCTGTTCAAGGACGTAGTGAGTCACTGATTTAATGAGACTGGTACGCTCAGCAATCAGTATGAATTTCTCCGTACACAACGTGCCAAAGGTCGGATGATCCCAATGTAACAGCGCTTCACAATTTGTAATTTTTCCTGTGGAGAGATTTACAATAGGCTGAAAATAAATCTGTAATTGTTTTTCATCAATGGCTTTTCTTAGCTCACTGAGTAAAATTAATTTATTTTGACTGCCATTATCCATGACCGCGCTGTATACAGATAAATCCTTGACCGATGTCAGCGCGTAATAAACCGCAATACTGGCCTTGTGAATTAAACTATCAGCGTCCTTTCCATGCGCGGGATAAAACGTAATGCCTGCATTTATCGGTAAATCAATCTCGACACCTTCCAGCAAAAAAGGAGGGTGCATCAGTTTTCTGATTTTTTTGAATAATTTAAACGCCTCGTTTTGTTTACTGATATCTGACATCAAAATGGCAAATTCATCACCGCCAAATCGAGCAAGAATCATAGGACCATTCATCAGCGTTTGCAGACGCGAGGCAAACTGCACTATCAATCGATCAGCATTATTGCTTCCAAACCCGGTATTCAAGTCTTTGAAATTCTGAATATTAATCATTAAAACGGCTAACTGCCCACCATTTACAGTTTGTTGTTCTATGGCCTTGTTAAGATATTCTGTATAGAGCACGCGATTGGGTAAATCAGTCAGTCTATCGTGGTGAAGATCATGGATTACTTTGGATTGAAGACCTGAGGTCTGCATACGCAATTCATTGGTCTGATCTAGAATCATCGCACTTGCAGAATATGACATGACCGTACTGATGGATTGCCCCCAAAACATAAATATTAACGGTGTGGCATCCAGAATCATCAAGGCAATATTGCTGGTGTGCGCAAGGATAATTGCTCTTAAAGATATCTCACCTGTCATCTGATAACCTACTATCAAAGTGGCAATGGTGATTGATATCAAAGAAATAGCCAGACCTATCCATGCATACCTGCTCACTTCACCTTTCAGTATCTGTGCATTCTGTTCCAGTGCGCTCGTTAATTTATTCATACTGCCCAAATGAATGACTCCATGTTTAATTAATAGTTGACCCGGACTTGAAAAGCAATTTTTTTAATTTGGGTTTGGGATAATAATATGGCTGACTATGTTTCTTTTGATATCATGGGCGTCCAGGTGAGGCTTAATTATAGTATTTACTCATGGGGAAACGTAGGGCCAAAGATGAACTGCCAACGCTGGATTAATCGGTTTATCAGGGCGACTTTAAAACTAAATCACTTCCATGTTATCGTTTGTAAATTCCGGCACCAGTTTTTTAAACAAATAAATTAATTCTTCATCACGATGTGCCGTACAAGCCACACTTATCTGATGCAGAGCTTTCATTAACTCTTCCCAATCCAGTTTTCTTAGCTGCGCTTTGAATAATTTTTGATGCTCCGTTGTTTCCAGTTGTTCTGACTCATGAAACAACTCTTCGTATAGTTTCTCACCGGGACGCAGTCCGGTGTATTTAATGCTGATATCTCTACCGGGTTCTTTACCGGATAAGCGGATCATTTGTTCTGCAAGATAACTGATTTTTATAGGAAGCCCCATATCCAGTACGAAAATCTCTCCGCCTGTACCATTGTTCATCGCTTGCAGTATCAATTGACACGCTTCTGGAATAGTCATGAAGTAACGTTCCATATCCGGATGAGTCACCGTCAAGGGCCCGCCCGCTTCCAATTGTTTGCGAAACAAAGGTACAACAGAACCGGCAGATCCCAGTACATTTCCAAAACGAACCGTAATAAAACAAGTATCCACCCGTTCATTGAGATTTTGACAATATATCTCTGCTACTCTTTTGGTGGTACCCATGATATTTGTCGGATTAACCGCCTTATCGGTAGAAATCAGAATAAACTTTTTAACCGCTGTACCCACGCTGGCCTGGGCCACTACCTGGGTGCCGATAATATTATTGAAAGCCGCACTTCGAGCCTGTTTTTCCAGCATCGGCACATGTTTGAAGGCTGCAGCATGAAAGACAATATCTGGTTTATATTCACTAAAAATGTGATTGATAGCCACCTCATCAGTCACATTGGCAAGGCAGGCGCGAAGTTTGATATCAGGGGCCAAGACGGCCAGTTCCTGTTCAATCTGATATAAGTTAAATTCACTGTTTTCTATAATGACCAGTTCTTTCGGCTTCAAGGCCGCTACCTGGCGACAGAGTTCAGAACCAATCGAACCGCCCCCGCCTGTGACCAATACAGTGTGATTCACAATGCTTGAAGCAATCTTATCCCAGTCTAATGTTACCTGATCACGACCCAGCAAATCTTCAATATTCACCGCCCTTAAAGCATTGACAGAAATTTGCCCCTTTGCCAGGGCCGCAATTCCTGGAAGGGTTCTGAAAAGGACACCGCTTTTTTCACAAAAAGAAACGATGCGCTGCATTGTTGCCGTGCTCGCTGAAGGAAGGGCTATAAATATCAAGTCAACTTCTTTTTGAGCGACGAGAAAAGGAATATCACGAATCGCGCCGAGCACTGGAACCCCATGCACTTCCAAACTTTTTTTACCGGGGTTATCATCCACAATACCCACCGGAAAATACACGGTAGAACGTTTCAAATCACGAATCAACCATTCACCTGCTAATCCAGCACCAACAACAAGTATTTTCTTAGTATCTTCATCCAGTTCAATTTTATTTTTCTTATCATAATGATGACGCATTAAAAGACGTCCGCCGCATAAAACAGTCACCAGGATAATGCAATAAAGAATGGGGACTGATCTTGGGATATGATGGATAATGTGGCTGAGATAAAAAGCTGGAAGCGCAAAGAATATGGCGGTCACGGCGGCTTTTATAATTCGCATCAAATCATTCAGCGAAGAAAAACGCCACAATCCTCGATACACTTTATAATAATAATAACAGCCCAACTGGATGATCGTTAATATAAGCAGCGCTTTAAAAAAACTGCTATATTCTATATCCGTCGAACGGGTATCAAGATTGTAACGCAACCAGTACGCACTCATCCAGGCCAAAGGGATTGCTGTGAGATCAAACAGTATAACGGGCAGTTTCTGGTATAATTTCCCTGCAAATTTCGCGATAATCTTTATCATATGAAACTTTCGGTTATATAAAAATTACTAAATCATACACTAACTTTTATCAAAAGGCATTAAAATATGCACTATCTTAATTTGCAATAAAGTTAATCAGTTAGCATGATCTGCTCCCTTCTCCCTTGAGGGCTACCCTGTGGACAGATCTCTGTATAAATTCCAACCCCCGTTACAGAGCGGTAGGTTGGGCCTTGGCCCAACGCTAAAGTATTGAAATCCAAGGTTTCAACCAAAAATTCTTGTAAAAAGAGAGGCATTGGATCTAACCGGCTCATCAAAATACAAATATGGCATTTGATCTTGCTTCTTATTGTTCGTTAAACAAATCCAAATCTAATAACTGG
>JAGXGR010000024.1 GCA_024636645.1 Legionella sp. | reverse complement strand
TTAGTAAGCGCCAAACCAACGACCTACTTATCTGGATGGACTAAAACAGGTATGTCTCTTTGAGCTTTGAGAAGATCAGGACTGACGTTGTACGGTAATAGTTTTTGGATATCATGCTCGGTTTTGCATTTGGTGACACTCTCCAGCGCATATTTGAAATACGCAAAGACATCAATGTCATGTTCTTTACATGTTTGAACAAGTGAAAAGAGAATACTGGAAGCATCGGCGCCTTTAGTGGTGCTGTTAAAAAGCCAGTTCTTGCGACCAATGACGAACGGTTTGATGGCACGCTCCGAGCGATTGTTGTCTATCTTAATCCTGCCATCATTGATGTACTGCGTGAGACTATCCCAGTGCTTATCGGAGTAGAAAATGGCTTTGCCGAGGGGTGATTTGGGCAATACGGTTTTTTGTTGTTTCAAAAGCCAAAGCTTAAACTCCGCTAAAACAGGTTTTGCTTCTGCCATTCTCACTTGCTTTATCTGTACGGGTTCCGCCTTGTCTTCTTTTAATTTTTTTTCAATGGCGTACAGTTTGGCGAACCATTGTGTAGCAGACTTGGCAATGCCTGGTTTGTTCTTGGTGGCTTTGACAATATCCATAAAATAACGCCTGGCATGCGCCATACACGCCACATGCTTGATACGCTCTTTATTCAGATTAATATACGCGCTATAGCAGTCAGCATGGACATAACCTTCAAAAGAGTCACGATCAATGGGGTCAGACTCCATTGATCTGGTTAAGAGCAAAAATAAAAAAATCAGACTAAAACGGAGAGAGTAATCGATGGAATAGAATTACTGGAATGCCTCCGGATCTAATAAGTTATCAGCCTGGCCGGTCTAATAATTGCGTCTGAATTGCTTGAATGATTTTTTTACTAACTGAATTATTATGTTTTTCAGGTCGGTACACTAAACAAATCTCATCTCTAAAAGTGGGCGCATCTTTTAGTCTATTCAGATGTTCGTATTGAGATGCAACCCTGGTGGGTAAAATACCATATCCAAGTCCCATGGAGGTTAATTTAGCTGCAACCTCCAGGTTAGAGGAACTCAACATGCCATTAAAATTTATTTTTGGGTTGATTTTTTTAAGTATATATTGTGATTGAGCAAGATTTTTATCATAAATAAGTTTATTTTGCGCATTCTTGGCATAAAAAATTGTAACCTCATCAATAAATAGCTTTCTAATAACGAGATCGGGATGTTCTATAGGATTAACAATGATACCAAAATCAGCCTCCCAGTTAATCACCTTTTCAGTCATCTCTCTTGAAAGACCATGAATAAAATTAAAATCAAGCCTTGGAAAATCCACCTGAAGTTTTGGCAAAAAAAACTCAAGTGTGTAAAGAGCAACTGAAGGGTGAATTGCAATGGTATAACTTCCTTGAACAAGACCTGACTCAGGATTAGCTATGTTTTGAACCTGCTCCCACTCATATAATAAACGATGAGAACGTTTCTTAAACTCCTCTCCTAATTTCGTCAGCTGGATGCCATTTTTAAGTCTGATAAACAATTGTCCGCCTAGCTTGGTTTCAAGCCTTTTAACGGCATAACTAAGTGCAGGCTGAGATATCCCTATGATTTCAGAAGCCCTTGTCATGTTTAGCGTTTCGCTAACCTTTATGAAATATTTTATATCATCCAATAATAAAGACATACTCTCATTAATACACTCAAGAAATAAATAAACTTTATCACATCGATTAAAACAAGTCATTTTATTTATTGGAAGATAGTCTGTAATATAATTTCAGGAGGTAAAAAGTGAACAATACAGCTATCAATTCAAAGACAATACTGGAACATTCTTTTAATAATGTCGCTCTTAATAAGTCATTAAATAGTGACTCTGTTATGAATATGGCTAAAAGCATATTGGCTGAGATCATGCTTTTTCGCCGTGTTCCAGAATCCATATCCTCATGTAGCGATATAGATTGCCAAAAATGCACTTCACCCCATTTACCCAAAATAATCTCGGCAGTTGAAAATAATAAACCTGTTATTTTTGTATTGCCGGCTTTCCCTGGAAAGTCGCCAAACCCCGAAAAAGTACTGGGTCCCCTACCCGACATGGCTGAACGACTTTCACTACATTTTCTTGGCAATCTTTGTCAGCGAATAAAGAAAATTTATACACCTGGAATTAAAATTATTCTATGTTCAGATGGAAGAGTTTTTAGTGATGTGGTCGGAATGATGGAAAGAAATGTGAGTGCCTATCAAACTGAACTAAATAACTTGAAAGAGGAAATGTCTCTTTCCGACATCTCAACTTTGAACCTTGATGATTTTTTTAAAGAACTTAACTTCGTCCAGATGCGTGCTGAACTTATGAAGTGTTATGGAAAATCACTGGATTTTCTAAAACAGAAGATTCGTAATGGCGCAAAACCTTCAGCAAACCCTGATGAACAAGAAGCTAATCGAATGTACTGCGGCATTACCCGGTTTTTATTTGAAGACGCCATGCATACCTCACAAACTAAAAGTCGTACTGCTATCCAGAAAGAATCTCGGTTTAAAGCCTACGAGGTTATCAGAAGAAGTAATGCCTGGAGTCAATTAATTGCCGAGCATTATCCCGAGGCTGTTCGGCTGTCTATTCATCCACAGACCTGTGGCGCAAAAAAATTAGGCATTCGTTTGGTGGGGAATGAAAGCTGGATGACCCCGTGGCATGGCGTTGCCGTTGAAAGCAGGAAGGGGTATGTCTTAGTGAAACGATCCGAAGCTGAAGCTTTAGGGGCAAAATTAATTTCTTCTTCTGATGGACGCTACAGTCATTACAAATTATCTAAGGATGCATATGAATTATAAACTGACATATATTGAACCATTTGGTGTGCTCATAGAGCCTGAAGGCAAAAATACAAATGTGAAAGACCTGGACATAGAGTACTTGCATAAATTATTTTCAGAAGAACAACTCTTGTTATTAAGAGGGTTTGATACTTTTCACAACACCAATGACTTTTCTGATTATTGTGAACAATGGGGTGAAGTTAGCATTTGGCCATTTGGAAAGGTTCTGGAATTGCTTGAGCAAGAAAACCCAAAGGATCATATTTTTGATAATAATTATGTCCCACTTCATTGGGATGGGATGTATCGCCCCCAAGTCCCTGAGTATCAGATTTTTCATTGTGTTAAAGCGCCTTTACCCGGACAAGGAGGCAGAACAATTTTTTCAAACACCGTTTTAGTTTTAAAGAATGCATCTGCTGAATTAAAAAAACTTTGGACTAAGGTGACTGGCATCTATCAAAGAAAAATGGCGTTTTATAATAGCAGAACAGTATCGCCAATAATCACGAAGCACCCTCGAGGGGATTTTTCAGTCATTCGCTATAATGAACCTCCTTCTCCAGACAAAGGCCATTTTGTAAACCCGCCCGATCTTGAGTTTACTGGCCTTAGCCATAAAGCATTAGACTATTTCCATCAAAGTTTAAAAAAAATGCTTTATTCCCCCAGTCATTTCTATGCCCATGAGTGGCAAACGGGAGACATTGTCATTGCAGATAATTTTTCATTATTACATGGCAGAGAAGCATTTGCCTCAAGATCCCCTCGCCACCTGCAACGAGTACACGTTTTGAGTCATCCTCCTTTTGATAATCCTGGTCTGGAGTCCTATGAATGAGCACGCAAATTGCAGACATAGTGATTGTTGGAGCGGGTCCTGTAGGCCTTATGTGTGCTTATCTTGCAAAACTTTATGGTATGCATATTGTTATTGTCGATAAGTCTGATGGTCCTTTGAGGGTAGGTAGAGCTGACGCACTTAACGCGCGCACATTGCAACTTCTTGAGTTGGTCGATTTATTTTCTGAGCTTTATCCCTTAGGAAAGGCATGCAATACAAGCTCAGTGTGGGAAGGCGGGAAATTTATCTCACGGGAGTCTTCATGGTGGGAGCAACTTGAAGGCTGTTTTCATAAACATTTTCTCATGATTGGCCAATCCTATTTAGAAAAACTGTTGGATGAAAAGCTGAAAGAAATAGGAGCGGCAGTAATACGTTCAACGACAATTGAAAATATCGAGATTAATATGGCAGGATGCCTCACAACCCTTTCAAATGGAGAACGCATTCAATCACACTATGTTATTGGTGCGGATGGCGCTCGATCCTATGTTCGAAATCACTTTAAAATACCGTTTGAGATCATACGACCCCAAATGATATGGGCCGTCATAGACGGTATTATAGACAGCGATTTCCCAAAAGCGCCTGAAATCATCGTCTTTCAGACTGAAACATCAGATGTAGCCTGGATTCCAAGAGAAGGCAAAATTGATAGATTTTATGTAAGAATGGATGCGAAAGAATTCACATCAGAAGACGTCATCAAAAAAATTAATGATGCTATGCAACCGCATAGCTTAAAATTTAAGGAGATTGTCTGGTTTTCACGGTTTTCAGTCAAAGAATCAGTCGCTGAAAAATTCTTCATACATGATCGTATTTTTCTTGCTGGTGACGCAGGCCATATTCATTCCGTTAACGGTGGACAAGGGCTCAACACAGGGCTTGCAGATGCATTTAATCTTATATGGAAGATAAAACAGGTTATTCATTCGGGCGCCCCCAAAAAACTTTTGCAAAGTTATGAAGAGGAGCGCAGACCCGTTGCTTTAAGCGTCATTGCTACCTCTGGTGAACTGGTGCGCTCGACCAAATATTCAAAAAACCGAACGCATGCTCAAGATTATGTAAGGATTGTTCAAAAAGCTGCTGGAAACATCACTGGTATGGGTATTCGTTATGGAGATCAGGGACTGCGTGGTTTAAGACTTTTTGATTTTGAAATGTATGAGGGCATCTCCAAAACAAGAATATATTCGCTGCTGGACTATACGAAGTTCACACTCCTCCTCTTTGGCGATGATGAATTCAAATTCGAGCTTCCAGAGTTCGTAAAGGTCCTTCAAATTTATCAAAACGTATACAAAGCTAACTTATGGACAAAGTGCACTCGATATACCAACCAGGCAATTCTTGTAAGACCTGATAGTTACATTCATTCCTCCGCACCGCTGGATCAAGCTGAATCATTAATAGAATTGATAGCTGTTAAAAATTTAAAGCAGTCGTAGCCTGGGAGTAGGCCCAAAGGCCGTATCCCAGGTTTACAATCACTACTCATTGATTTAACTTTTTGTAAAATACGATTTGATCTGATGCCTTATAGGAGGTTGTTGAGCTATGGAAGTAAAATGAAAACCTGGGATACGGCCCTTGGGGCCTACTCCCAGGCTACGCCGGCTGGCGTCCTATTCTCCAAAATCCAAGAGCGGAGAATGATGAATTAAATTCTTAACTCCAACTTCGCGCCATCAAAAGCGGAGTCTTCTCATCTGAATCGGAATCAATCACAGAAGAATGTGCAGCTCCTGTTTTGGATTCTCCTTCAGAGCCTTGAAAGAATGTAAGACTTGAACCGACAGGCTGATACGGCTCGACTGTAATGCTCTCGCTTTCCATTTTTTCAGGATCATTGATATCAGACTCATCAGGATCATTGATATCAGACTCATCAGGATCACTGCTCTCTGATTTCGTGTCTTTATATGTCTTATATTTTTTATATTGCTTATACTGATTTTCCGTTTCCAATGATGAATCAAGAAGGAATTTACTACAAATTGTAAAACCCACTCCTGTACCTATTAGTCCCAAAATCCCCCCCAGAAACAAGAGTGGTGATGCCACCAGAGCAACCAAGATAAACGTACTCATTAATATTATAGCACCCAGCGCAAGCGTCGCTACTCCCCAAAATAACGTTTTAGCTAAGGATTTTAAGAAGAGGGGCATATTTGAACCGTGATGGCTCACTTTACTAGCAAGGATACGGTTCCTATCACGTTGAGAGAGCAGCATTCCGCTCACGGGATCTTTATCACTGTCACTAGTTATTAAAGATGTAGCATTATATCTATGGCCAGTAGACAAGCTTATGATATTTCCAGGCTGAATTTCATCCAGTGTGATTGCACATAAAATTTTACCACTTTCTTCATCAATATTATTTAAAGGCTTCCATTTAGCCAGATAAATTAAAGTATTGTAGATTTGTTGATAATGTTTTTCTGTTAAAACTTTAATTTGACCGTTATAATAGTCGGTATTAATTTTTTTGTCTGTTTCTTCTGAGCGCATAATCTCTAAAAGCTTAGAGCGAAGTTTATCGATAAACTCATCTTGACTGTTATGATCCAGTTGTTTCAGATACTGATCATAAATATATTGAACGGTTAATTCTTCACAGTCCACACAACGTTTAATAGCGAGCGAAACTAATTTATTTGAATCTGGCATTTTATTCATTTCCAAAAGGATGATGGACTAAATATTAACATAAGGCTCAATAATCTGTCAATAATTTTTTTACGCCTTCCATGTTAAACTTTTGTGAAATACGATTTGATCTGATGCCTTATAGGGGTTTGTTGAGCTATGGAAGTAAAATAAAAACCTGGGATACGGTCCTTGGGGGCCTACTCCCAGGCTACGCCGGCTGTTCCACAAGCTATAGATTATCTAACGGGTATTGGAATTATTGCCTTAGCTGGAGACTGCGATTCCATTTTCCAGGATTACAGAAAGATTCGTCAGATAGAATCAAAATTAATGGTATTGCAATAGCTCACAACCAGCATTTAAAACAGGCTTCGAAGTAATTGATCCCATTCCTCTTCCCCACCGCCCTGAAGCAGGTTGTCGATGATTTCATCAGTAAAATCTTGTGGCTCTGGAGATGCAAAGAAACCTGGAAAATTAGCCGCACTGGCCTGTGGTTGAGCATTGGATTGGCTTGCCTCTGGCATTGCTACATCTATATCGATAGGCTGTGTTTCGCTATCGCATTTTGATGCTATGAACTGGATAGCCAACTCGAGTTGCCGCTGATCATATAGAGAAAGAGAAGAGCCTCGCACTGCCCCAATAAAATCAGTTTTCATGCCGTCTAACTCTTCTGGATTTCGAAAATCAGCTTTCAGGTTATTTAAGCGTTGTATTAAAACTTCAAGTATTGACATGCCACCTTTTAGGCTTTTGACTGAAAACGCTTCTGGGTAAGGTAAGAAGAATTCAACAAAGAGCTTAATCATCGCAAACTTATTTGCTTCGCTGAGTAAATATTCAAGGCATGTATGGCCATCAAAATACGCTGTGTCATTGATTGAGCTTGAAGATCTGGACAGCAAGGCGGTAAGATTTTCCTGTAAGTCAGCAGGGGGTGTCACTACATTTTGTTGATGATGATAATTCTTAGAAAATGCATAAAATACAATTTGAAAAGGAGTACCTGCCCTAGAAGGTAAGTAAGTATTTGGACACGGTGTGCTATAAAACGCACTATCATCAACTATCAATAGTAGGCCCAGTATAAAATTAATATAATAAAGGGCTACAGAGTTAGTTCTGAATAAGGCCGAGGCATTTTGAATTATCTCACTGAGATTATGATTAGAATAGATCTGTCGAATCAGTCTATTAAAAAAGGAAGCATTACCTGCGTTAACGACTTGAATCATTGAGAAAAACAAATTCTCATTAGCGAACGTGATGAGGCCCTTAGTCCGATCAAATCTTAATTGGTGATTACGCAGAAGGGGGGCAAAGTCTGGCTTTGAAAAATCATAGCCAAAATGTGACAAGATCATGTAAAATAATTTTCTATGGGTGAACACCTGGTGATCTTGAAGAAGGAGAGAGTTCGTAGCGGTTAAGCAAGGTTCTCCGTTCTGATTTAAGGCATTCACGTCAAACTGATGCTCCACTCTCAACTTCACCAAAAGTTCAAGATGAAACTGAGTCATGGGTACCGTCACCATTAAATGCAAAATGGTCCCTGTAGAGAAAACGTTCTCATGAAAATACTCGGAGTAATACTCAAGGAATGCTTTAAGAAAATGAAGTTTGTAATTGATGTTGCCTGGATGTCCATTCTTTGTGTCATTGAATAACAAACAAAGCACTTTTTCAGCTTCTTCACAATGACGAATATCAAGCTTGGACATATAGTGCCCAAGTAAAATCTCCCCTACTTTTACTGGGTCTATCATATAAGATGCTTTAATTATATAAGATGCTTTAATTGCTATCCAAAGAACACGACTTTCCCCTCCCAACACTCCCAGTTCGCTAATTTCTTCATACCAGGTATGTAGGGTCGCATCAGGGGAACATTTGTACCACTCAGCAATAACCAATTCACGGCAGCTATCTTTATTATTTTCTTTTTCTTTTTCAGGTGGTTGCTTGCCTTGATTGCCGTTATCCAGGTGGATATTATCTTTCTCTGTCTCAATTTTTTCATTGAGCTTATCTAACCTCATCTGAATGGCTTCAAAGACGGCAATGATCGTATCAAGTTCTTCATTGGACGCATTGTCGGCTTCAGCCTTCAAATCGAATTGAAGATAGCCATTTATTTGTTCGATTAATCCATCTGTTAATAAGAGCAAGGCCTTGATTTCATTACGCATTACTTTCAACTTCTGAAAGTTGTTCGTTTTGTTGCTTTTCAAAAAACGCATGGACGAGGTCAAATACCGCTTTATCGTAACTAAACGTTTTCTTGCATTGATGATGGATGAATGAATTTCTCTCGTGTAAGAAATTTTCTCAGGTTGATTAAGTTTCTTGAGTGTCGTGATGTCTTTAGTGTCTCTCGTGGTTTTGGAGAGATCATTACCAAACCTTGAAGCGGATTGATCTTTAAGCTGCTCTCGTACTGTAATGTCGTGAAACAATTCATGCAATCTGTCGATGCTGTCGCATAATTTTTTCAAGTGACTGACAATGGACTTTTCTTTCTCTTCAATGAGCCTTTGTTTTTTTTGATGGATTTCCTCTACCGTTTTTTTAGGCTGTTTATCGGATTCTTTTCTCTTAGAGCTTTTACTTCGACTATCATTTTGTTCCAGGGTGTTTAAGATCTCATAATCCAGTTTTTCCGAAATGATAATATCATTATGACGATCATTCTGGTGTTGTAAAATTTTATGTGCACGGTAGGTTTGAAGTTGCTTTCCATACTCAAATGCCGTGGCATGTTCATCATTGACATAGTGATGAGCCAATTTAACATTTAAATCGCTTTCATTTCGGTAAATAAATTGAATGATATTGCAGTATTTATCTCGATCGCCGCCATTGATGCGTGTTCCACGTCCCATGGCTTGTAACATCACCTTGTCTGATTGCGTTGGGCGCGCCAATATCACAACGCTCACTTCAGGATCATCATAGCCTTCCATGATGATATCGGCCCCAATCAATAAGAGCTGTCTCTTATACACATCTCCGAGCCCAC